>NZ_CAAKGZ010000045.1:0-448874 GCF_901007645.1 Pseudomonas sp. FG-3G | reverse complement strand
CAGGCGCGCATTCTACAGCGCCCGGTGTATCTGTCAAGCGGTTATTTTAAGAAGTTTTTAAAGTTTCCTCTGCAACTTCAACCACTTGCGCTTCCGATCTCTCGTTAGCGGGAGGCGAATTCTACAGCGTTACTCGCTGCTGTCAACACCTCTTTTTGACCGCTTTCGATCGAGAAGATCGAATCGTTAACGGAGCCAGAAAAACCGCCCCACCAACTGCTTCCCAAGCTTCGATGACCTGAAGCCCTGCGTTGCCGAAAATCGTTTAACTCGTTGAAAATCAAGGAGTTTTCCGTTTCGACTGCGCCGGAAGTGGGGCGAATTATAGACGTCCAGAATTTTCCGTCAAGCACTAATTTTGGCTTTTATTCCGGCTTCAGCACGATACGCGCAAAAGCCTTCTTGCCAGCCTGACAGACATGGGTAGCGCCCAGCTTATATATGTAGGCGCGATCCACCACTTCACCATCGATGCGCACGCCGCCCGAACCAAGAAGATCTCGCGCTGCCGCAGCATTCTTGACCAAGCCTGCTTTATTAAGGACAGCCGCAATCGGCATATCCTCGGCCGCAGTCAATTCGATCTCAGGCAGATCATCCGGCAATTCGCCATCCTTCATGCGATTGCCCGCCGCACGATGAGCATTAGCCGCCGCCTCCTCACCATGGAAACGGGCGACAATCTCCTCAGCCAGCTTGATCTTGATGTCCCGCGGATTTGCCCCAGCCTCAACATCCGCACGGAATGCGTTGATCTCATCCATGGAACGGAAGCTGAGCAATTCGAAGTAACGCCACATAAGCACGTCAGGAATGGAAACCAGCTTGCCGTACATAACACCCGGCGCTTCCTGGATACCCACATAGTTACCCAACGACTTGGACATCTTCTTCACACCATCCAACCCCTCCAGCAAAGGCATGGTCAGAATGCACTGGGCTTCCTGACCATAACCACGCTGAAGCTCGCGCCCCATCAGCAGGTTGAACTTTTGATCCGTACCGCCGAGCTCGACGTCAGCACGCAACGCCACCGAGTCATAGCCCTGAACAAGCGGATAGAGGAATTCATGAATGGCGATCGGCTGACTGGTTTTATAGCGCTTGTCAAAATCATCGCGCTCGAGCATACGAGCCACGGTGTATTGGGAGGTCAGGCGAATGAAATCCGCCGGCCCCATCTGATCCATCCAGGTGGAGTTGAAAGCGACTTCGGTCTTGACCGGATCAAGAATCTTGAAGACCTGAGTCTTGTAGGTCTCGGCATTATCAAGAACCTGCTCGCGCGTCAGCGGTGGGCGCGTTGCGCTCTTACCACTCGGATCGCCGATCATCCCAGTGAAGTCACCTATCAGGAAGATGACCTGATGCCCCAGGTCCTGGAACTGACGCAGCTTATTAATAAGCACGGTATGACCCAGGTGCAGATCGGGTGCCGTCGGGTCGAAACCAGCCTTGATACGCAGCGGCTGCCCACGCTTGAGCTTTTCAATCAGCTCGGACTCGACCAACAACTCTTCTGCACCACGCTTGATCAGCGCTAGCTGCTCTTCAACCGACTTCATAACAGACCCGCAAGGCTCAGATTCAAAGGGACCCAACCATACA
Source organism: Pseudomonas sp. FG-3G (assembly GCF_901007645.1). Taxonomy (NCBI): domain Bacteria; kingdom Pseudomonadati; phylum Pseudomonadota; class Gammaproteobacteria; order Pseudomonadales; family Pseudomonadaceae; genus Pseudomonas; species Pseudomonas sp. FG-3G. Next base: position 447,266 of record NZ_CAAKGZ010000045.1, on the reverse strand, counting down.
AGATCGCGCACCAAATACAAGGTTTGCCGGGTGCGCGGACACCAATCCACGGGCAGAGTGTCCGCGGGCTTGCTTCGCAGGTGATTTGGTTATATTTTATACAGTTATTTCATCTTCATCATGTCATTCATCTTTTCCAATTCATCTCTTCAAAAGTCAAATTACCTATGACCACAGAACCATCCAAAGCGCCGCCGCTTTACCCCAAGACCCACCTGCTCGCTGCAAGTGGTATTGCCGCCCTTCTTAGCCTGGCGCTCCTGGTGTTTCCCTCCAGCGATGTTGAAGCCAAAAAGACGACGCTAAGTCTCGAACTGGAAAGTCCTGCTGAACAACTGACACAAGATCAAGACGCTGCCGAAGCCGTCCAAGCCACAAACGAGGCCGCAGCCTCCCCCTTCGCGCAGATCGAAAACAACGCTGAAGACACGCCCGCGTCCGCCCAAGCGGAGCCTGCGATCGAAGAAAAGAAAGACCCGGGCCACCATGAGGTCATAGTTGCCAAAGGCGACACGCTCTCCACTCTCTTCGAAAAGGTTGGGCTGCCGTCGACCCTGGTCCACGAGATCCTGGCCAGCGACAAGAAGGCCAAACAGTTCGCTCGGCTCCAGAGGGGTCAGAAACTCGAGTTCGAACTCAGCCCAGACGGACAACTGACCAGCCTGCATACCAAACTAAGTGACCTGGAAAGCATCACCCTGAGCAAAAACGACAAGGGTTATGCGTTCAACCGCGTCATCACCAAACCAACCGTGCGCTCAGCCTATGCTCATGGCGTCATTAACAGCTCATTGTCGCAATCGGCCGCACGCGCCGGCCTTTCCCATAGCCTGACAATGGATATGGCCAGCGTGTTTGGCTACGACATCGACTTCGCTCAGGATATTCGTCAGGGCGACGAGTTCGACGTCATTTACGAACAGAAAATGGTCAACGGAAAAAGCGTCGGCAACGGCCCTATTCTTTCCGCCCGCTTCACCAATCGCGGCAAGACCTACACGGCGGTGCGCTACACCAACAAACAAGGCAACAGCAGCTATTACACTGCCGACGGCAACAGCATGCGCAAGGCATTTATCCGTACGCCGGTTGATTTCGCCCGCATCAGCTCAAGATTCTCCGTAGGCCGCAAACATCCCATCCTGAACAAGATCCGCGCCCATAAAGGCGTCGACTACGCAGCTCCCCGCGGCACCCCAATCAAGGCCGCCGGAGACGGCAAAGTGCTGTTGGCCGGACGCCGGGGTGGCTATGGCAACACCGTGATCATCCAGCACGGCAACACTTACCGTACGCTGTATGGCCATATGCAGGGCTTCGCCAAAGGCGTGAAAACCGGCGGCAGCGTCAAGCAAGGCCAGGTGATTGGCTATATTGGCACTACCGGTCTGTCCACCGGGCCGCATTTGCATTATGAATTCCAGGTCAACGGCGTCCACGTTGATCCGCTGGGCCAGAAGCTCCCCATGGCCGATCCGATTGCCAAGTCCGAGCGTTCACGCTTCCTGGCTCAGAGCCAACCCTTGATGGCTCGCATGGACCAGGAAAAAGCCACCATTCTCGCCTCAAGCAAGCGCTAAACCATGGCGCACTATATCGGCGTGATGTCTGGCACCAGCCTGGATGGACTGGATATCGCGCTGATCGAACTGACTCCGGCGATCAAGTTGATCGCCACGCACTACATCCCCATGCCCGCCTCCCTGCGCACCGAAATGCTCGAGTTATGCAGCAGCGGGCCCGATGAGATCGCTCGCTCAGCCATTGCCCAACAAAACTGGGTAAGGCTGGCTGCGCAGGGCGTCCACACCCTGCTCGACGCACAGAAGCTCAAACCTGAAGGTATCCGGGCAATCGGTAGTCATGGTCAGACCATTCGACACGAGCCGGCCCGTGGCTTTACCGTGCAGATCGGCAACCCCGCATTGTTGAGCGAATTGACCGGTATTGCCGTCGTCAGCGATTTTCGCAGTCGCGATGTTGCTGCTGGCGGACAAGGCGCCCCGCTGGTTCCTGCGTTTCACGAAGCACTGTTTGAAGAACGGGCCGGCAATCGTGCCGTGCTGAATATCGGCGGCTTCAGCAATCTCAGCCTGATAGAACCCGAAAAGCCGGTAGCCGGTTTCGATTGCGGCCCTGGCAACGTATTGCTGGACGCCTGGATACATCAGCAACGGGGCGAGCACTTTGATCGCGATGGTCTGTGGGCTGCCAGCGGAAAAGTCGAACCGGCTCTGCTAAAGGCTCTGCTTGGCGACCCTTTCTTTGTCACTCAAGGCCCTAAAAGCACAGGGCGCGAAGTGTTCAACCTGTCCTGGCTGACCCAGCACCTGTCGCACCTACCGGTCTTCGCCCCTGAAGACGTGCAGGCAACGCTACTCGAACTGACGGCCCTGACCATCGTCCACTCACTGCAGAATGCCCAGACCAACACTCAAGAGCTGCTGGTTTGCGGCGGCGGCGCGCACAACCGCACACTCATGAAACGGCTGGCCGACTTACTGCCAAACACCCAAGTCAGCAGCACGGCCACTTACGGTGTAGACCCGGATTGGGTCGAAGCCATGGCCTTTGCCTGGCTGGCCCATTGCTGCCTTGAAGGCATTTCAGCGAATCGCCCAAGTGTCACCGGCGCACGAGGTTTGCGCATACTCGGCGCAATCTATCCCGCCTGAATCCATTTTTCGCCGCACAGCAAAACGCCGCAGAGCCGTAAGGCGCTGCGGCGTTCTTATTTAAAGCCTCAGATCGAAAACGAAGAACCGCATCCACAGGTTGTGGTGGCGTTAGGGTTCTTGATGACGAAGCGCGACCCTTCCAGCCCTTCCTGATAATCCACCTCAGCACCCGCCAGGTACTGGAAGCTCATCGGATCGACCACGAGGCTGACACCTTCGCGTTCGACGATGGTGTCGTCATCAGCCACTTCCTCATCGAAAGTGAAGCCGTATTGAAAACCCGAACAACCGCCGCCCGTCACAAAAACGCGCAGCTTTAAACGATCATTCCCCTCCTCATCGACCAGGCTCTTCACCTTGTGCGCGGCACCGTGGGTGAATTGCAAAGCCGTGGGGGTGAAGGTTTCGACGCTCATGCTGAATATCTCCCGGCGCTTACGCCGCCATAATGCGTGATGACGCGCATTATCCGCTTCTCCTAGAAAATCGGTCAACTATTTGAGAGGCAGGCGCAAACTACACGTTATGAGCTGCAAGCCTGGCGCTTCAAGCTTGCAGCCTCAGATTGGAGTTAAGGCAACATCCCAGCGTGGGACAGACCCAGACGCTCATCCAGCCCGAACAGGATGTTCAAGTTCTGCACAGCCTGGCCGGACGCGCCTTTGACCAGGTTATCGATGACCGACAACACCACTACCAGATCGCCATCCTGTGGGCGATGCACCGCGATCCGGCAAACGTTCGCGCCGCGTACGCTACGAGTTTCAGGGTGGCTGCCAGCCGGCATCACATCGACGAACGGTTCGTTGGCGTAACGCTTCTCGAACAACGCTTGCAGGTCTACGGAACGGTCGACGACGGTTGCGTACAGCGTGGAGTGAATGCCCCGAATCATCGGCGTCAGGTGCGGCACAAAAGTCAGGCCGACATCCTTGCCTGCCGCGCGACGCAGCCCCTGGCGGATTTCCGGCAGATGACGGTGGCCTTTGACGGCATACGCCTTCATGCTTTCCGACGTCTCGGAGTACAACGAGCCGACACTGGCACCACGGCCGGCACCGCTGACACCCGACTTGCAGTCGGCGATCAGACGCGACGCATCAGCAAGCCCCGCCTCGAGCAGCGGCAGGAAACCCAGTTGCGTTGCCGTTGGATAGCAGCCCGGGACAGCGATCAACCGTGCCTGCCTGATTTTCTCGCGATTGACTTCCGGCAGGCCGTAGACCGCCTCGTCCAGCAGATCTGGCGCACCGTGTGGCTGACCGTACCATTTGGCCCACTCTTCAGCGTCCTGCAGACGGAAATCTGCCGACAGGTCGATGACCTTGGTCCCGGCGGCCAGCAGTTCGCCTGCCAGGGCATGGGCAACACCGTGAGGCGTGGCGAAGAACACCACATCACAGGCCCCGAGGGTCTTGATGTCCGGAACGCTGAACGCCAGGCCGTCGTAATGGCCCCGCAGGTTCGGATACATGTCGGCGACGGCCAGTCCAGCCTCGGATCGGGAGGTAATGACCACCACCTCAGCCTGCGGATGCTGTGCCAACAGACGCAGCAGTTCGACACCGGTGTAACCCGTGCCGCCGACGATACCGACCTTGACCATATACCTGCCCTCAACGAACCCACTGGAAAGCTGTCGATGATAGGGGCCGCGCGGCCCGGCGACAACCGCCAAGGTGACGTGTGGCCGCTCTAGCCTCTACTATCGAGCTACCGTGAATCTGGGAATACAAAAAAATGCTCTATCTATGGCTCAAAGCACTTCATATCATCAGCATGGTCTGCTGGTTCGCCGGCCTGTTCTACCTGCCTCGCCTGTTCGTCTATCACGCCCAAAGCGAAGACAGCGTCAGCAAAGAACGCTTCATCGTCATGGAGCGCAAGCTGTATCGCGGCATCATGGGGCCGGCGATGATCGCCACCCTCGTATTCGGCATCTGGCTGCTGAGTCTCAACGCCAGTGCCTACTTCACTCAAGGCGGCTGGATGCACGCCAAGCTGACCCTGGTGGTATTGCTGATCGGCTATCACCATATGTGCGGCGCGCAATTGAAGCGCTTCGCCCGTGGCGAAAACACCCGCAGCCATGTCTTTTATCGCTGGTTCAATGAAGTGCCGGTTCTGATATTGCTGGCTATCGTAATTCTGGTCGTGGTTCGGCCGTTCTAACTTTCAATCAGCACCACCTTATCCGGGGTACTTCCGATGTCGCTGCCCGCTCTGCTTGAACAACGTTTGCGCCTGCCCGTCGTGGCAGCGCCGATGTTTCTGATTTCCAATCCACAGCTGGTACTGGCCTGCTGCCGCAACGGAATCGTCGGCAGCTTTCCGGCGCTGAACCAGCGCGAAAGCAGTGGTTTCAAGGCTTGGCTGGAAGAAATCGAAGCGGGCCTGGCAACAATGGAAAACCCGGCACCCTATGCCGTGAACCTGATCGTCCATCATAGCAACCCACGGCTTCAGGCCGACCTGGCCATCTGCATCGAACATCAGGTGCCGATTGTCATCACTAGCCTGGGCGCCGTGAAAGAACTGGTGGATGCGGTTCACAGCTATGGTGGGCTGGTATTCCACGATGTCACCACGCGCCGTCATGCCGAGAAAGCTGCCCAAGCCGGTGTCGACGGTTTGATAGCGGTCGCCGCCGGCGCAGGTGGCCACGCCGGGACCTGGAGCCCTTTCTCACTGGTCGCCGAAATCCGCCAGTTCTTCGACAAAACCCTGCTGCTTGCGGGATGTCTGAACCACGGCCATCAGATTCTGGCCGCCCAACTGCTTGGCGCGGATTTGGCCTACTTCGGCACACGCTTTATCGGCACGACCGAAAGCCATGCGCCTGACGCTTATAAAGAGATGTTGCTCACATCCAGAGCCGCAGACATCGTGCATACTCCTGCGGTGTCTGGAGTGCCGGCCAGCTTCATGCGCCAAAGCCTGGAAAACGCCGGTTTCGACCTGGCCGCCCTGCAGGGCAAGGGCGAGGTGGATTTCGGTTCCAAACTCAAGCCACTGAACGACGAAGCCAAGGCCTGGAAAACCGTATGGTCCGCAGGCCAGGGCGTGGGTGAAATCCATGACCTGCCCAGCGTCGATCAGCTAGTGGCACGCCTGGATGAAGAATACCGGCAGGCGCTGGCCCGCGCGACACAACTCGGCGGCCAGTGGCCCCGCTGAAATCAACCGGATCAAAACCATTGCTTAACCTTATGAGACAAGGATGCCTGGCATGAGCGAAACCCGTTTCAATATCGTATTTGATGGAGCCCTGCTGCCGGGTGTCGAAACCACCACAGCCAAGCTCAACCTGGCTGAACTGTTCAAAAGCGATGTCAGTGCCATTGAGCGGTTGTTCAGCGGGCGCAAGGTGGCGCTTAAAAGCAACCTGTCCCAGGCCGAAGCGCAGAAGTACCTGGAGGCTCTCAACAAGAGCGGGATCGATGCGCGAATCGAAGCCGAACCTTCCCTCGAACTGAACCTGGACGAGGTACAGCATTCGCCGCCGTCGAACGGACGCCACCCGGACTCAATCATCGACTCGGTATCGCCCTACGCGCCACCCCGAGCCGAGGTGGGTGAAGCAATGGCCGAGTACAGCACGCTCAAGCCCTTCAGCTTCGATGGGCGCATCGGACGGCTGCGCTTCCTGGGCTGGACCATGGCCTTGACGCTGGTCATGCTGTTTGTGGTGGGCACAGCCTTTTCATTGGGCGTGACCTGGTTCCTCGCCTCCAGCTCCACAGCGGCAATGATCGTCGGCGGCCTGCTGGGACTGATCATCGCACTGGGCTTTGCTTATGTAAGCATCCAGTTCAGCGTCCAGCGCCTGCACGACCTGGGTTGGTCCGGGTGGTTGTGGCTGCTCAACCTGGTGCCGTTCGTGGGCAGTGTCTTCCCCTTCGTACTCATGGCCTTGCCCGGCAACACCGGCGCCAATCGCTATGGCCCCCCGCCGCCGCCCAACAGCACTGCGGTCAAGGTACTTTCGTCACTGTGGATTGTCATGATCGTGGTGGCTTTCCTTGCCGCAATGGCCGGTGCATTCAGCGGCATCACAGAGGAATACGACAGCAGTTCCTTGAGCAGCTATGAGAGCAGCGAGCTCATTGATGAAGACACTGCAGAACCAGCCGTCGAAGCAGCCGAGCCTGCTGCGCCTTCTGTAGACTATGAAGAGGAACAATAAGCGCGCTTCGTGCCGGTGACAGCTCAGTACACTGGTGACGGGCCGTTGCGATGGAGAACTGCATGACCCGTTACGCTCTGATCACTGGCGCCTCCAGTGGCATTGGCCTGGCAATGGCCGAAGCACTCGCCCGCCGCGGTCGCGACCTGATATTGGTGGCTCGACAGCGTGATCGGCTGGAAAGTATTGCAATCGAACTGACTCAGCGTTTTGGCGTGGAGGTGTTGTTCCGGGCCTGTGACCTGGGAGAACCGCTGAGGCTTTCAGGCTTTCTGCTCGAGCTGGAAGAAGGCGAGCGACAGATCGACCTGCTGGTCAATTGTGCCGGTATCGGCACCAGCGGGCCGTTCCTGGGCCAGGACTGGATGACCGAGCAGGACCTGATCGAAGTCAATATCCTCGCCTTGACGCGGCTCTGTCACTCGGTGGGCAACAGCATGGCGCTGCAGGGCGGTGGCCAGATCCTGAACGTTGCATCGATCGCCGCGTTCCAGCCTGGCCCCTGGATGAGCACCTATCACGCCAGCAAGGCTTACGTGCTGCATTTCTCCGAAGCCCTGCGGGTCGAGCTGAAAAAAAGCGCAATAAAGGTATCGGTGCTTTGCCCTGGCCCGACACGAACCGGCTTTTTCGCCCGGGCGCAGCTCAATGAACAGAAATTCAACGACAGTCAAACCCTGATGAGCCCGGAGGAAGTCGCGCTGTATGCCGTGCGCGCACTGGAAAAAAACCGGGCGATCATCATTCCTGGGCGCCGCAATCGCTGGCTGGCAGCGTTGCCGCGGCTGGGCCCGCGATGGCTGGTTCGCACGATTGCCGGCATGACCAACAAGGCCTGCTGCCCCCGCTGAATGCCTTTTCCCGTGAAAAACCGGGCTCGCCAATCGCGCCTTAAGTACACTCAAGCTCGACTAACCCAATGGAGAAACAGCTGTGGATACTCTGTTTACCAAGATCATCAACCGGGAGATTCCGGCCAAGATCATTTACGAAGATGATCAAGTTCTGGCGTTCCACGACATCGCCCCTCAAGCACCTGTGCATTTCCTGGTCATCCCAAAGAAACCGATCCGCACGCTCAATGATCTGACCGAAGAAGACAAAGGCTTGGCCGGGCATATCCTGTTCACTGCCCAGCGCCTGGCGCTTGAACTGGGCTGCGAAGAAGGTTTTCGTGTGGTGATGAACTGCAATGAACTTGGGGGACAGACCGTCTATCACATTCATATGCATGTGCTTGGGCAGCGCCAGATGAACTGGCCGCCGGGTTGATACCCTGACCCAACGCAAATCCTGAGCGGCCGATTGAGTTAAACTGGCCGCCGAGATTTTTCCCGGAGGTAAGCATGACTACCCAACGTCACTACTCACCGATTGACCGTCTACTGCTGCAAGCTGATACCGCGATGCGTACGCTGCTGCCCTTCAGTGGTCAGCCCTACCGTCCATCGCCGGCTATCGTGCAGCCAGACGTGCAAATGAGTGACGAGCAAACCCGCCATGTCGCTGGGCTGATGCGCATCAACCACACCGGTGAAGTCTGCGCCCAGGCGCTGTATCAGGGCCAGGCGCTGACGGCGAAGCTGCCCCAGGTACGTGAGGCGATGGAGCATGCCGCCGAGGAAGAAATCGACCATCTGGTCTGGTGCGAACAACGCATTCACCAACTGGGCAGCCATACCAGCGTCCTGAACCCGTTGTTTTATGGGATGTCATTTGGAATCGGCGCAGTGGCCGGGCTGATCAGCGACAAAGTCAGCCTCGGCTTTGTGGCGGCCACTGAACATCAGGTGTGCAAACACCTGAATGAGCACTTGGAGCAATTGCCGGCCGAGGACGAAAAGTCCCGGGCGATTCTCAAGCAGATGCGCGAGGATGAAGAGCAGCACGCCGAAAGTGCGCTTGAGGCCGGAGGGTTTCGTTTTCCAGCGCCGGTGAAGTTCGGCATGAGCCTGCTGGCCAAGGTCATGACCAAGAGCACCTATCGAATCTGATCGTGCAAGGGTGGCGAAGGGGTTATGCCCACGCCACAGCGTTGCAGGTCTGTGCGTTCATCCACGTTCTACAGAAACTAAAAAAGGCGACTCCCATGGGGAGCCGCCTTTTTTGTAGCTGAAACCTTCAGCGTGGCATGTTGCGCGCGTAGAAAATTTCCAGCATCTCGTGTTTCACACGGTCTTCCACCTGATCCCGCTGTTCAGCAGAAAGGTTGCTGGTAGCGTCCCCGAACAGGTAGTTATCAAGCTCGAAGTTCTTGAGCAGCATTTTGGTGTGGAACAGGTTTTCCTGATACACGTTCACGTCGGTCATCTGATACGCGTCGCGAGTGTCTTCGGAGAGATAGTTCTGAATCGAGTTGATCTCGTGATCAATAAAGTGCTTGTGGCCTTCAACGTCGCGGGTAAAGCCACGCACGCGATAATCCACCGTCACGATGTCCGAGTCGAACTGGTGAATCAGGAAATTGAGTGCCTTGAGCGGTGAAATGACGCCACAGGTCGACACGTCAATGTCCACACGGAACGTCGCAATGCCATCCACCGGGTGGATTTCCGGGTAGGTATGTACCGTAATGTGGCTCTTGTCGAGGTGGGCCAGGATGATTTCCGGCAATGGGCCCGGGGACTCTTCGATCTGGCTGTCGGTCGGTGTCACCGGTTCTTCCGAGATCAGAATGGTCACGCTGGCGCCTTGGGGTTCATAGTCCTGACTGGCGATGTTCAGGATGTTGGCACCAATGATATCGACAACTTCCGTGAGGATCTGCGTGAGGCGCTTGGCGTTGTACTCTTTATTGATGTACTCGACGTAGGCCTGCTGGTCCTGCGGGGTTTCCGCATAGCAGATGTCATAGATGTTGAAGCTCAAGGTCTTTGTCAGGTTATTGAACCCATGGAGCTTGAGTTTGCTTTTCACCGTTTGAAAACTCTCTATGTATTGCGGCCTGGCCGCGTGATCAAGCATGCCCGTCAGATGCGAACGACGCACCTGCGTAGGACGGTTAACACCTCTTCGCGATGGCGATTTTGGTTGTCTGTCCAGACAAGGGACCGGCCGGAGGACCGATCACTGCCCTGAAAAAAGTGGCGCATTATGCAGAGGTCGGCTTCTGATCGCCAGAGCTTGCACTGCTTTTATGATGGTTGGATGTCGATTCAACCCAATTCGATGATTTCATAATCGTGAGTGATTTCAACACCGGCGGCGCCGAGCATGATGGATGCCGAGCAATATTTCTCGGCTGACAGCTCAATGGCGCGCTTGACCTGGGCTTCCTTCAAGGCACGCCCCTTCACCACGAAATGCATGTGAATCTTGGTGAACACTTTCGGGTCTTCGGTGGCGCGCTCCGCTTCCAGGAAGGCTTCGCAACTTTCGACGGCCTGGCGCGATTTTTTAAGGATGCTGACCACGTCGAAGTTACTGCAGCCGCCCACGCCCAGCAGGAGCATTTCCATCGGCCTTACACCCAGGTTCCGACCTCCGGCTTCTGGCGGGCCATCCATGACGACCACATGACCGCTACCTGACTCACCGAGGAACATGGCTTCGCCAGCCCATTGGATGCGTGCCTTCATCGCCAAGACTCCACTGTCTGAAAAAAGGGTCGCCAGCTTAGCACAGCCCCCCGCCACGGCGGCTTCTGCCTTAGGACGCATGACAAATACGTGTAGGTAAATTCTCAAATCAATTAGGGACGCCTCTGTTAAGCTGGCGCCAATTAGCTGGCGTATGGCCAGCTATAGCGATTGCCAGTCGCGCCCCACAAAAAATCCAAATCAATACACCGCGCAGTCTTTCGGGATACAACCATGGTTGCCATTACTCCCACACCCAAGATCAAGAATCTCGACAAACTCTTGATGCATTGTCAGCGTCGCCGCTACCCGGCCAAGCACAACATCATCTGCGCGGGCGATCGCTCCGACACCCTGTCGTTCATCATCAAAGGGTCGGTCACGATCCTGATCGAGGATGATGACGGTCGCGAAATGATCATCGCCTATCTCAACGCCGGGGATTTCTTCGGCGAACTTGGATTGTTTGAACAGGCAGGCAAAGAACAGGAACGTAGCGCCTGGGTACGGGCCAAGGTCGAATGCGAGGTCGCGGAGATCAGCTATAGCAAGTTCCGGGAACTGTCGGTGCAGGATCCCGACATTCTTTACGTCCTCAGCGGACAAATCGCACAGCGCCTGCGCAACACTACCCGCAAGGTGGGCGACCTCGCCTTCTTCGACGTGACCGGTCGCGTCGCCCGCTGCTTGCTGGAACTGTGCAAGCAACCCGATGCCATGACCCACCCGGACGGCATGCAGATCAAGGTGACGCGCCAGGAAATCGGCCGGATTGTGGGTTGCTCGCGGGAGATGGTCGGTCGTGTGCTCAAGGATCTGGAAGAGCGCAACCTGGTCAGCGTCAAAGGCAAGACCATGGTGGTCTTTGGGACGCGCTAGGCGAGCAGCCTGGTCAGCAGTTCCCGGTACAGCGCCTCAAGCCGCTGCAACGCGTGAGGCGCCGGAAATTTTTCATGCAAGGCAATATGACTCTCGGCGCGCACTCCCTGCGCCAGGCCACAGGCTTCATTGAAACGATTGACCGCGGCAACCATCGATTCGCGTTCGTTCTCCAGCAACAGGGCTCCATGCACCAGACCCACCGGGCGTTGGCCGCCCTTGCTCTGACGCCAGCGCTGAGCAGTGCCGACCATTTTCCGGCCGTCGAGATTGACGTTGAATCGACCGTCGCAGAACGCACCCTCGACTTCACCCAACGAAGCCACCCCACCCAGCTCATCCAATAACTGGCAGATCGGATCACACAACCGGCGATAACCGGTTTCGATGCGGCCATGGTCGCCTTCACTACGCGGCGGAGCGTAAACCAGGGCGATATTGACGGTGGCGGCAGACTGCGGCACCGGCTCACCGCCGGTTTCGCGCAGCAGCACTGGCCAGTCGTGGGCCGCCGAGATTTGGCAGGCGTGTTCGAACCCCGGTAAACGACTCAAACGACGAGGCATGACCAGCGCGCGATCATTGGGCTGCCAGAACAACAAGCCGAACTCAGCGTCGCCTGCACAGATGCTGGCCAGCAAATCCTGTTCGGCTTGCAGTCCGGCTTCGACGGTCAGGGAAATCACCGGCGACATTGAATCAATCCAGCGTCGAACCGCTTATCGGAACGCCGCGTTCAGGGAAGAACAGACGTTGCAACTCGGTACCCGGATTTTCCGCGCGCATGAACGCTTCGCCCACCAGGAACGAATACACATCGCTGACTTCCATCAGCTCGACATCGGCTCGGTTCAGGATCCCGCTCTCGGTGATCACCAAGCGATCACGCGGAATACGCGGCAACAAATCCAGAGTCGTTTCCAGGCTGACTTCGAAAGTATGCAGGTTGCGGTTGTTCACCCCGACCAGCGGAGTATCGAGGGTCTTCAAGGCCCGCTCCAGCTCCTCGCCATCGTGGACCTCTACCAGGACATCCAGGCCCACGCCTTTGGCGACCGCCGCCAGCTCGGCCATTTTTACATCGTCCAGGGCGGACACAATCAACAGCACGCAATCTGCGCCCAGGGCTCGGGCTTCAACGATCTGGTAAGGATCGATCATGAAATCCTTGCGAATCACCGGCAGCTTGCACGCCTCCCGCGCCTGTTTGAGGTATTCATCGGCGCCCTGGAAAAAATCAATATCGGTCAGCACCGAAAGGCAAGTCGCACCGCCCTTCTCATAGCTCTTGGCGATGTCGGCGGGGACGAAGTGTTCACGAATCACGCCTTTGCTGGGGGAAGCCTTTTTAATTTCGGCAATCACCGCTGGCTGCTTTCTCTTGGCCTGATCGATCAGCGCCTTGGCAAAGCCACGCGGCGCATCCGCTGCCCGCGCCAAGGTTTCCAGCTCTGCCAGACTGACCCGAGCACTGCGTTCGGCAACCTCTTGAGCCTTGCGAGCCAGAATGTTTTCCAGAACCGTTGGCACACTCATCCTTCGTTCTCCACTTTGAATACGGCGGTAAATGCACCCAACTCTTCGAGTTTTTCCCTGGCAAGGCCGGTGTGCAACGCATCATGGGCCAGTTCCACGCCCTGCTTGAGGCTGCTGGCGTGATCCGCCGCATACAACGCGGCGCCCGCATTGAGCACGATCATCTCGGCGGCCTTCTGGCCATTTTCAGTCTTGCGGCGCCCCAAGGCATCGCGAATCAGCTCCAGCGACTGGGCCGGCCCATCCACCGCCAGCCCATGCAGGCTCTGGCTCTTCATGCCCAGGTCTTCAGGTTCGACCCAATACTCGCTGATCTGATCATTTTTTAATTCAGCCACGTACGTGGGTGCAGCCAGGCTGAATTCGTCCAGGCCATCCTTCGAATGGACCACCAGCACGTGCTTGCTGCCCAGACGTTGCAAGACCTCGGCCAGGGGCCGGCACAATGCCTGGCTGAACACACCGACCACTTGATGCTTCACACCGGCCGGATTCGTAAGCGGGCCGAGCATGTTGAACATCGTCCGCAGGCCCAGATCACGACGCGGCGCGGCGGCGTACTTCATGGCGCGGTGGTGGGTCTGGGCGAACATGAAACCGATGCCCACGTTATCGATGCAACGCGCCACCTGTACTGGCGTCAGGTTCAGGTAGATCCCGGCCGCCTCCAGCAGGTCGGCGCTGCCACTCTTGCCGGAGACCGCACGATTGCCATGCTTGGCAACGGTGCAACCGGCCGCGGCGACGACGAAGGCCGAGGCAGTGGAGACGTTGAAGATATTGGCGCCGTCACCGCCGGTGCCCACCACATCCACCACGCCATCCAGGGTCTTGAGTTCGACCTGGTCCGCCAGCTCGCGCATGACCGAAACCGCGCCGACGATCTCATCGATGCTCTCGCTCTTCATGCGCATGGCCATCATGAACGCGCCGATCTGCGCATCTGAGCATTGGCCGGTCATGATTTCGCGCATCACATCGCGCATTTCGTCGGTGCTCAGGTCGAGATGGCCGACGATACGGCTCAGGGCTGTCTTGATATCCATGAAAAGTCCTTAGCGCGTGCCGCCGGTTTGTTTGAGGAAGTTGGCGAACAGCTCGTGACCCTGTTCGGTGAGAATAGACTCGGGGTGAAATTGCACGCCTTCGATATTCAACGTTTTGTGACGAAGCCCCATGATTTCATCCACAGAGCCGTCCTCGAGCTGAGTCCAGGCGGTCAGTTCCAGACAATCTGGCAGGGTTTGGCGCTTGACGATCAGGGAGTGGTAGCGGGTGACGGTCAGCGGAAGATTCAGACCTTCGAACACGCCCTTGTTCTCGTGAAATACCGGGCTAGTCTTACCGTGCATGACTTGCCGGGCGCGCACCACGTCGCCGCCAAAGGCTTGGCCGATCGACTGGTGCCCCAGGCAGACACCCAGGATCGGCAGCTTGCCGGCGAAATACTTGATGGCTTCGATGGAAATGCCCGCTTCGGTCGGCGTGCAAGGACCGGGAGAGACCACGATGCGCTCGGGCTTGAGGGCTTCGATTTCGGCGATGGTCAGTTCGTCGTTGCGCACGACCTTGACCTCGGAGCCCAGCTCGCCCAGGTACTGCACAACGTTGTAGGTAAAAGAGTCGTAGTTATCGATCATCAGCAACATGGCGTAAGCAACCTATTGAATTCACTGACTTGAAATACAGCCTTCGGAGAGTGACCCGCGCGGTGTTGCGCTTGGCGAGGCGTGTGATGAGCCAGCGAAGCGACTTTCAAGCGGGTAAAGAAGGCAAATCGGTACAGGTCCGGCCAGGCCGGCAGAGAACGTTCAGGCGCGCCAACGCCAACGGGCGTGTGCCTTGATCAATTGATCCAGAAGTTTGCTGACAATCGACACAGGGGAAGTCTCGTTCATACGTTCCGGCACAGTAGCTTAGCTGGACGGTGCACGCAATATGACGACCCCCGAAGGGCTTTGAAACAATCGCGACGAGCCTGATGGATGGCAAAACGCCGGAAGTTTTTGGTACTGTCGTTTCGTTTTCTAACAACAATAAGATAAAAACGGACTTTCTCATGCTAAGAAAAACGTTGTTCGTACCAATGGCCGGCTGTCTGCTGGCAATGGCCTGCGCCCAGGCGAGCGCCGCGCCCAATCCCTACTCCAGCTTCATCGTGTTTGGCGACAGCCTCAACGATGCCGGCCAGTTTGCCGACCCGAACGGTCCGTCCGGGGCCACGCAACGCTTTACCAACCGCACCGGCCCGCTCTATCTCGACGGAAGCGGCGAATCCTATTCCCTCAATTCCACCCAACTGCTGGGCGGACGGTTGGGCTTTTCCGATGATGAAACCGCGGCATCCACCTCGGCGGTTCGTGCCAGCGAAGGCCAGGCCGATGGCAACAACTGGGCCGTGGGCGGGTATCGCACCGACCAGATCCTCGAGTCGATTACCGGCGTTTCCGACACTGGCGAACGCAGCCGTGACGGATACCTGCTGTCCAACGGCCTGCGTGCCGACCCGAACGCGCTGTACTACCTTTCCGGGGGCGGTAACGACTTCCTCCAGGGCCTGGTACTGACCCCCGCCCAGGCGAACGCCGCCGCGGACCGCCTGGCCGACAGTGTCCAGGTGCTGCAAACCGCCGGAGCCCGTTATGTGATGGTCTGGCTGCTGCCCGACCTGGGCCTGACCCCTGCGCTCAATGGCACGCCTTTGCAAGACGCCGTTTCGCAGCTCAGCAACCAGTTCAACCAGCAACTGGTCACGCGGCTGCAAGGCATTGATGCCGAAATCATTCCACTGAACGTTCCGCTACTGCTGCAGGAAAGTTTCGCCGATCCAGCACGATTCGGCCTCGCCACCGGCGAGAACCTCACCGCCACCTGCTTCAGCGGCAACGGCTGCACGGAAAACCCCACCTATGGCATCAACAGCGCGACGCCAGACCCCACCAAGCTGATCTATAACGACTCGGTCCACCCCACCGAGACCGGACAGCAACTGATCGCCGATTACGCCTTTTCCCTGCTCGCGGCGCCATGGGAGCTGACACTGCTGCCGGAAATGGCCCACTCGACCCTGCGCGCCCACCAGGATGAATTACGCAGCCAGTGGCAATCGGACTGGGAGAACTGGCAAGCCGTCGGCCAATGGCGGGCGATCGTCGCAGGCGGCGGCCAGCACCTGGACATCGACAGCCAAAACAGTGGCGCCAGCGCCGACGGCAGCGGCTACAGCCTGAACGTCGGTGGCAGCTATCGTCTCAACGAGGCTTGGCGCGTGGGTGTAGCCGCCGGTTTCTACCGCCAGGACATGGAGGCAGGCAGCGCCGATTCGGACTACAAACTCAACAGCTACCTGGCCACCGCTTTCGCCCAGTTCCAGCAGAACCGCTGGTGGGCCGATGCCGCGTTGACCGGCGGCAAGCTCGACTACGACAACCTGGAGCGCAAGTTCGACCTGGGCGTCAACCAGGCGCAAGAGAAAGGTGACACCGACGGTCACCTGTGGGCATTCAGCACGCGCCTGGGCTACGACATTGCCCAGCCGGGCAGTCAGTGGCACCTGTCACCGTTTATCAGCGCCGATTATGCGAAGGTGGAAGTCGACGGGTATTCAGAAAAGAGCAGCCGCTCCACCGCCCTGACTTTCGATGACCAGACCCGCGACTCGAAACGCTTGGGCATTGGCTTGCAAGGCAAATACAACTTCACCCGTCAGACCCAGGTGTATGGCGAATATGCCCACGAACGCGAGTACGAAGACGACACCCAAAAAGTGAACATCGCCCTCAACAGTCTGCCGGCCAATGATTTCACGCTTGAAGGCTATACGCCGCAGAGTCATTTGAATCGCCTGAGCCTGGGGGTCAGCCACAAGTTGACCAACGATCTGGCCCTGCGGGGCGGTTATACGCTGCGCAAGGACGATGACTTTACCCAGCAGGGCGTGAGTGTCGGGGTCAGTCTGGATTTCTGATCGAGATAACCCTGTGTGGGAGCGAGCCTGCTCGCGATGAGGCCGTCATGTTCGACACATGCATCGCCTCGCGAGCAGGCTCGCTCCCACAGTTGATCAGCTTCCATTCAGTCGCTTGGGGTCTGCTCGGCCAGCGCCACGGCACGGAACATTGCCCGGCGCTTGTTCAGGGTTTCTTCCCACTCCAGCACCGGCACCGAGTCGGCCACGATCCCGCCGCCGGCCTGCACGTGCAGCTCACCGTCCTTGATGACGGCGGTGCGGATGGCAATGGCAGTGTCCATGTTGCCGTTCCAGGCAAAATAGCCCACGGCCCCGCCGTACACCCCACGCTTGACCGGTTCCAGCTCGTCGATGATTTCCATGGCGCGGATTTTCGGGGCGCCAGACAACGTTCCCGCCGGCAGGATGGCCCGCAGGGCGTCCATCGCCGTCAGCCCGGCCTTCAACTGGCCCGTGACGTTGGAGACGATGTGCATCACGTTGGAATAACGCTCGATGACCATCTTTTCGGTGAGCTTCACCGAACCGACTTCCGAGACGCGCCCGGTGTCATTGCGGCCCAGGTCGATCAGCATCAGGTGCTCGGCGATTTCCTTGTCATCCGACAGCAGGTCCTCTTCCAGCGCCCGGTCGGCTTCCTCCGTGGCCCCACGAGGGCGGGTGCCAGCGATAGGCCGCACAGTGATCAGGTTGTCTTCGACCCGCACCAGCACTTCGGGTGAACTGCCCACAACATGGAAGTCACCGAAATTGAAGAAGTACATGTAAGGCGTCGGATTGAAACAGCGCAGCGCCCGGTACAGGTCGATGGGCGCAGCCTTGAAGTCGATGGACATCCGTTGCGACGGCACCACTTGCATGCAGTCGCCGGCCAGGATGTATTCCTTGATGGTATCGACGGCCCTTTCGTAATCGTTCTGAGTGAAACTGGAACGGAACACCGGGTCGGCCGCCGACTGTTTGCTGAAATCCAGGCCAGGACGCGGCGTGATCGGCTGCCGGAGTTTTTCCAGCAGCGCCTGAAGACTTTTCTGACCTTGCTCGTAGGCGTCTTCCCGGGACGGATCAGCCAGGACAATCGCGTGCATCTTGCCGGCGAGGTTATCGAAGACGACCACTGCGTCAGAGACCATCAGCAAAATGTCCGGCACGCCCAGCGGGTCCGGGTTCGGGCAGGTGCCCAGACGCTTTTCCACATAGCGTACGCAGTCGTAGCCGAAATAACCCACCAGGCCACCGTTGAACCGCGGCAGGCCGGGGATGGTAGGCACGTTGTAGCGAGCCTTGAAGGTTTCGACGAAGGCCAGCGGATCTTCGACCTCCAGGCTTTCGATCTCGACGCCGTCATGGGTCACGCTGACACGATGGTCATGGACCCGCAGCACCGTGCGGCACGGCAGGCCGATGATGGAATAACGGCCCCATTTCTCACCGCCCTGCACCGATTCGAGCAGGTATGAGTTGGGCTCATCGGCCAGTTTGAGGTAGATCGACAGCGGTGTGTCGAAGTCGGCCAGGGTTTCGCAGGCAAGCGGGATACGGTTGTAGCCGGCAGCGGCTAGACGCAGGAATTCTTCGCGGATCATGGTGTGCCTCGTGGCAGGAGGAGCTGACAGTCAGGTATGCAAACGCGCCGGATAACCGGCCAGGATCAGGTCAGGCGCGCCAACGCCAGCGGGCCAGGGCCTTCATGACTTTCATCCAGAGTTTGCGAGTGACCACCACGATGGCGTTTCCAGAAGAGGATTGAACAGCGTCGGGCAACGTTATCTCAGCGGCCGGGTCCAGGCAACCGGGAATTAACAGGCGCAAATCGTCGATCACCAGCGCGGGAAACTCTTCGGCGATCGGCCGGCCATGGTTGTAGCCGTAGCTCAGCGCCACACATTTGACCCCGGCGGCTTTCGCCGCCAACACATCGCTGCGCGAGTCGCCGACGAACAGCGATTGAGAGGCCGGGATGTTGGCCATTTTCATCACGAAAAACAGCGCGGCCGGGTCAGGTTTTTTCTGTGGCAGGGTATCGCCACCGATGATCCAGCGAAAATAACGACCGATTTTCATCTGATCCAGCAGCGGCGCGACAAAGCGCTCCGGCTTGTTGGTGATCAGGGCCATTTCAACGCCTTGCTTGTGCAGCCACTTGAGGGTGGAACGCACACCGGGGTAGACGACCGTCAGTTCGTGATTGCCTTCATAGGCTTCGTTGAACAACTCCAGCGCCCGCTCGGCCTCGGCGTCATCGACGCCCTGGGCATCGATATGGTTGGCCAGGGCCCGCCGCACCAGCATGGGCGCGCCGTTGCCGACCCAGTGGCGCACGGCGTCAATTCCGGCGGCCGGGCGACCGAGCTTGAGCAGCATGTTGTCCACGGCCGCCGCCAGGTCCGGCACCGAGTCGACCAGCGTGCCGTCGAGGTCGAACATCACCAGACGCGGCAGGCTGCCGGGGAACAGCTGCTCAAAGCCGCTCATAGACGGGCCAGGGCCAGTTCGGCACGCATCTTTTCAATGACCTCTTTGTAGTCCGGCGCATTGAAAATGGCCGAGCCTGCGACAAAGGTGTCGGCACCGGC
Organism: Pseudomonas sp. FG-3G; assembly: GCF_901007645.1. Classification (NCBI taxonomy): domain Bacteria; kingdom Pseudomonadati; phylum Pseudomonadota; class Gammaproteobacteria; order Pseudomonadales; family Pseudomonadaceae; genus Pseudomonas; species Pseudomonas sp. FG-3G. Next base: position 427,863 of record NZ_CAAKGZ010000045.1, on the reverse strand, counting down.
CTCTGCGATTTCGCGGATGTTATTGACGTTCACGCCACCGTCGATCTCCAGGCGGATATCACGGCCCGATGCCTTGATCAGCGCGCGGGCTTCACGCAGCTTGTCGAGTGTGCCAGGAATGAACTTCTGCCCGCCGAAGCCGGGGTTGACGCTCATCAGCAGGATCATGTCGACCTTGTCCATCACGTACTTGAGCACGTCCAGGGGCGTGGCCGGGTTGAACACCAGGCCGGCCTTGCATCCGCCTTCGCGAATCAACTGCAGGGAGCGGTCGATGTGCTGGGTGGCTTCGGGGTGGAAGGTGATGTAGGTGGCACCGGCCTCGATGAAGTCGCCGACGATGCGATCCACCGGGCTGACCATCAGGTGCGCGTCGATCGGCGCCGTGACGCCGTACTTGCGCAGCGCTGCGCAGACCATCGGGCCGATGGTCAGGTTGGGTACGTAATGGTTGTCCATGACATCGAAGTGCACGATGTCGGCGCCGGCGGCCAGAACGTTGTCCACTTCCTCGCCCAGGCGGGCGAAGTCGGCGGAGAGAATCGACGGAGCAATAGCGAAGGGCTGCATGACGCACCTGTTTTGAGCGAAATCACGATGGCGCGCATTGTATACCTCAAGATTTGGCGCGCCCACCGTGGCAGACGATCAATACGCCGCGCGGTAGATCTTCTCGATATCGCTGGCGCTCAGTTTGCGTGGGTTATTGCGCATCAGCCGCTCGATCCCGGCCGCTTCCACCGCCATGGACGGGATCACCTCGTCCGTCACCCCAAGGCTGCTCAGGCCCTGGGGGATTTCCACGGCAGCACACAGCGCAACCATGGCCTCCACGGCTTCATCAGCGGCTTCAAGGTCACTCAGGTGCGCGGTCTTTATGCCCATGGCTTCGGCAATGTCGCGCATGCGCTCGACGCAAGCCATCTTGTTCCACGCCATGACATACGGCAGCAACAAGGCGTTTGCCACACCATGGGACACGTGAAAGCGCCCCCCCAGCGGATACGCCAGCGCATGCACCGCCCCGACCCCAGCATTGCCGAACGCCATGCCGGCCATCAGGCTTGCAGTGGCCATGTCTTCGCGAGCTTGCAAATGAGCGGGGTTGGCGTAGGCCTTGGGCAAGGCGCGGGTGATCAGTTTTATTGCGCCGATAGCCAAGGCATCGGTGATCGGCGAGGCATTGAGCGACAGGTAGGACTCGATGGCATGCACCAGTGCATCGACGCCACTGGCGGCGGTCACGCTCCGGGGGCAGGTAAGGGTCATCTGCGGGCTGACCAGCGCCACGTCCGGCAGCAGATAATCGCTGACGATACCTTTCTTGAGTTGCGCGACCTTGTCGGAGAGGATGGCCACGTTGGTGACTTCAGAGCCGGTCCCGGCCGTGGTGGGGATGGCGATCATGGGCGCGCCTTTGCGCGGGACCTGATCGACCCCGAACATATCCTGCAGCTCACCGTGGTAACCGGCGTAGACCCCCACGCATTTGGCGATGTCGATGGCGCTGCCGCCGCCCAGGCCGATCAAGCCATCATGGCCGCCGTCACGGTAGGCCTGCATGCAGTCTTCAACGATGGCGATTTCCGGGTCCGGCATGACCCGGTCGAAAATTTCATAGTCGCGCCCGCCCAGATGCTGCAACGCCAGCTCCACGGTGCCGGACTTGACCAGCGCAGCGTCGGTGACGATCAGCGGGTTATCGACATCCAGCCGCGTCAGCTCAGCCGCCAGTTGCTCGATGGCAGCGGCACCGGTGATCAGTTTGTGGGCGATCTTGAATGAGGAAAGACTCATGTGCGCGGCCTCTTATTCGCGTATGGGCTGGCACAAGGATAGCTCGGTATTTAAGGTTGTCTTCCATTCAGCCCATGAATACACCGCAAATCCCCTGTGGGAGCGAGCCTGCTCGCGATGGCGGTAGAACATTCGACATTTTTATCGACTGACACTCCGCTATCGCGAGCAGACTCGCTCCCACAGGGTACAACACTGACCGTCAGACCTGCGCAGTACGCAGTTTCTCGCTACGCCCACGCAACCACTCCAGAGTCAGCAACAGGATCACCGAAAAGGCGATCAGCAGCGTCGCGGCGGCGGCGATGGTGGGGCTGAGGTTCTCGCGGATACCGCTGAACATCTGCCTTGGCAGAGTTGCCTGCTCGGGACCGGCCAGGAACAGCGTCACCACCACTTCATCGAACGAGGTCGCGAAGGCGAACAGTGCGCCGGAGATCACGCCCGGGGCGATCAACGGCAAGGTCACTCGACGAAACGCCGTCAACGGCGAAGCCCCAAGGCTGGCAGCGGCCCGAACCAGGTTGTAGTTAAAGCCCTGCAAGGTCGCCGACACCGTGATGATGACGAACGGCACGCCCAGCACGGCATGGACCACGATCAGCGAGAAGAAACTGTTGCCCATTCCCAGCGGCGCGAAGAACAGGTAACTGGCCACCCCGATGATCACCACCGGCACCACCATCGGCGAGATCACCAGGGCCATCACCAGCGCCTTGCCTGGGAAATCACCACGGGTCAGGCCAATCGCCGCCAGGGTGCCGAAGACCATCGCCAGTACCGTTGCCGCCGGGGCGACGATGACGCTGTTCCTCAGCGCCCGCATCCACTCCGCCGAAGCGAAGAAATCGTGGTACCACTGCAACGAAAAGCCTTGCAACGGGTACACCAGGAAGCTGCCGGAGTTGAACGACAATGGAATGATCACCAGCACCGGCAGGATCAGGAACAACAGGATCAGCCCGCAGAATATGCGCAAGCTGTAGAACCACACCCGCTCGACGGGGGACATGTAAGGACTCAGCATTTCAATCTCCCCTCAGCTCAGGCGCAGGCGACTGGCGCCCACCAGCCAGTTGTAAATCAGATACAGCACGACGGTTGCCAGCAACAACAACCCGCCGAGCGCCGTGGCCATACCCCAGTTGATGCTGGTGTTGGTGTAGAACGCGACAAAATAGCTGACCATCTGATCGCTCGGGCTGCCCAGCAGCGCCGGAGTGATGTAGTAGCCGATGGCGAGAATGAACACCAACAGGCAACCGGCGCCGACACCGGCATAGGTCTGCGGGAAATACACGCGCCAGAAGCTGGCGAACGGATGGCAGCCCAGGGAAATCGCCGCACGCATGTAAGTCGGAGAGATGCCTTTCATCACGCTGTAAATCGGCAGGATCATGAACGGCAGCAGGATATGGACCATGGAGATGTAGACACCGGCGCGGTTGAACACCAACTCCAGAGGCTTATCGATAATGCCCATGGCCATCAGGCCACTGTTGATCAGCCCGCCCGATTGCAGCAGCACGATCCACGCCGCCACCCGCACCAGGATCGACGTCCAGAACGGCAACAGCACCAAAATCATCAGCAGGTTGCTTTGGCGCGACGGCAGGTTCGCCAGCAGGTAGGCCAACGGATAGGCCAGCACCAGGCAGATCGCGGTAATCACCAGGCCCATCCAGAACGTACGGGCAAAAATATCCAGGTAGATCGCCTGGTCGGGGGTAGCCGGGGCCAGTTCGCCAAGATCATCGATGCGATGATCGACGGCCGCCAGCAGGTAATACGGGGTGACATCACTGGTGTTGCGGCGGATCACCTGCCAATACGCCGGATCACCCCAGCGTTCGTCGAGGCTCTCCATCGCTTCTTTATAGGAAACCGGCTCTGTGGCGAACGGCAGCGCACGGGCGGTCTTGGTCAGCAGGCTGCGATAGCCGGCCAGTTCCATGTTCAGGCGCTTGGACAAATCGCCCAAGGTCTGATTCTTGCGCGCTTCGGCCAGGTCTTCGCTGGCGGCTTTGTATACCGGCTCGCCTGGCAACCCACGTCCGTCCCAGGCAGCGACCGCGGCGACGGTGCGCGGCATGCCGTTGACCACTTCCGGGTTGCTGACGCTTTTGAACAGCAGCGCCACGATAGGCACCAGGAACACCAGCAACAGAAACAACACCAGCGGCGCGATCAAGGCCTGGGCCTTCCAGCGGTTGACCCGCTCGGCGCGCTTGAGCCGCTGCTTCAGGGTGGGGCTGGTGCCCGCGTTCAGTGGAACGGCGATGGCCATGGCGAACTCCGCAAATCTTTTTGATCGTTACAGAAGCGGCGTGCCGCTTCTGTTCTTTTGAAACGTTGGCCTCTGAGCCGATCGTTCCCACGCTCCGCGTGGGAATGCATCCAATGACGCTCTGCGTCACAAAGGACGCGAAGCGTCCTGGGCGGCATTCCCACGCGGAGCGTGGGAACGATCTCTGTCAGCGGTTACTTCGCCGCCCAGGAGTTGAAGCGCTGCTCCAGTTGCTCACCGTTATCAGCCCAGAAGCTGACGTCGATCTGTACCTGGTTGGCGATGTTTTCCGGGGTGGTCGGCATGTCTTTCAAGACATCCTTGGACAACAGCGGTACAGCCTGGGTATTGGCCGGGCCGTAGGCGATGTTTTCCGAGTAGATCTTTTGCTGCTGCGGTGCCACCGAGAAAGCGATGAATTTCTTCGCAGCTTCGGCGCGGGTCTTGTCCAGACCGCGTGGAATTGCCCATGCGTCGAAGTCGTAGATGCCGCCGTTCCACACCACTTTCAGGTTGCTTTCCTTCTGCACCGCGGCGATCCGACCGTTGTAGGCCGAGCTCATGACCACGTCACCGGAAGCCAGGTACTGCGGCGGCTGGGCGCCGGCCTCCCACCACTGGATGTTCGGCTTGAGTTCGTCGAGCTTCTTGAAGGCACGATCCTGGCCATCTTTGCCGGCCAGCACTTTGTACACGTCTTTCGGCGCGACGCCGTCGGCCATCAAGGCAAATTCCAGGGTGTACTTGGCGCCTTTACGCAGGCCACGCTTGCCTGGGAATTGCTTGGTGTCCCAGAAATCCGCCCAACTGGTCGGTGCGGTTTTCAGTTTGTCGGCGTTGTAGGCCAGCACGGTGGACCACACGAAGAAGCCCACGCCGCAAGGCTGGATGGCGCCCTTGACGTAGTCTTCGGCCTTGCCGAACAGAGCCGGGTCCAGTTGCTCGAACATGTCTTCGTCACAACCACGGGACAGCTCCGGGGACTCGACTTCCACCAAGTCCCACGAAACGCTCTTGGTGTCGACCATGGCCTTGACCTTGGCCATTTCACCGTTGTATTCGCCAGCGATGATCTTGCCGTTGCCGGCGGCTTCCCACGGCGCGTAGAAGGCTTTGGCCTGAGCCGCCTTGTTCGCCCCACCGAAAGACACCACAGTCAGGTCCGGGCCCGCCGCCATCGCGCTTGCCGCACCCATCATGCCCAGGGTCAGGGCTGTGAACTTCAGGGATCTCAACATTTATTGTTCTCTCCACGTGCAGGGTTGGTGTTGGTACAGCAGGGGGCGATCAATTCGCCTCTAGAAGGGGATCGAGCGCACGCACATGCTCGACTTGCCAGCCAAGCGGAACCACGTCCCCAACAGCGAGCCCGGGATCGAGTTCGGCAATCGGTTGTTTCACGAAGAAGTCATTCTTGCCACAGACCTCCAGGCGAACCCGGACGTGGTCGCCCAGATAGATGAATTCCGCCACCCTCCCTGAGAAGCGGTTGACACATTGTTCGCTTGCGCCGTTGAGGCTCACCCGTTCCGGGCGGATCGACAGGGTCACCGGCTCGCCGGGTTTGCCGACGTTCACCGCCAGGGCCTCGACCTTTTCACCACGCCCCAGCTCCACCAGGCAACGATCGCCGGTCTGGCTGTGCAGGCGGCCGTTGAGACGGTTGTTCTCGCCGATGAAATTGGCGACGAAGGTGTTCTTTGGCTCTTCGTAGAGGGTGCGTGGCGGGGCAATCTGCTGGATTTCGCCTTGATGGAACACCGCTACCCGGTCGGACATGGTCAAGGCTTCGCCCTGGTCGTGAGTCACATAGACCACTGTCACACCGAGGCGCTGATGCAGATGCTTGATCTCCATCTGCATGTGTTCACGCAGTTGTTTGTCCAAGGCGCCAAGGGGTTCGTCCATCAGCACCAGTTGCGGTTCGAACACCAGCGCCCGGGCCAGGGCCACGCGCTGTTGCTGGCCGCCGGACAACTGCGCCGGGTAGCGTTGGGCAAACGTGTCCAGCTGGACCATGCTCAAGACGCGCTTGACCCGATCACTCACGTCGCTTTTGTTCAAGCCGCGCACGGTCAGCGGGAAGGCCAGGTTCTCGGCAACGGTCATGTGCGGGAACAAAGCGTAGTTCTGGAACACCATGCCGATGTCACGCTTGTGGGGCGGCACGTTGTTGATGGAGCGTCCGGCCAGCTGGATCTCACCGGCAGTGGGTGTTTCAAACCCGGCGAGCATCATCAGGCTGGTGGTTTTGCCGGAACCGGACGGCCCGAGCAGAGTCAGGAATTCGCCTTTGCGAATGTCCAGGTTGAGGTCCTTGACGATCAGGTTCTCGCCGTCGTAGCTCTTTTGCACACCACGAAAGCTGACCAGCACATCACTGGCCCCCGCGCTTGAATCGACCTGGCTCATACCCGCACCTTTTGTATTGATGACTGCTTGTGAATCAAGCCTAGTGGAGCCTGGGGCCTGCGCAAATCGGGGCGCAGGAGAGAATCGCCTCAGCCGGATGGAAGAGTCGGTGTAGGGATTTCCCTACAAGGATGGCGGGATTGGATAAGGACAGTCGTGAGTTATGAGCTGCAAGCTGCAAGCAGGGACAAAAGCGGTGTTGGGGCGTGTCGCAAATGGATATGCCGACACACTGCCCCTGTGGGAGCGAGCCTGCTCGCGATGGCGGTGTGTCAGTCAACTAAGATGCTGAATGGTCCAATGCTATCGCGAGCAGGCTCGCTCCCACAGGGGATTGTGGTGGGCTTAGAGCAACTTATGCTCCATCGCATACTTCACCAGTTCCGCCAAGGAAGTGATGTTGAGTTTCTGCATCAGCCGCGCTTTGTGAGTGCTGATGGTTTTGCTGCTCAGGGCCAATTGTTGGGCGATGTCATTGACGTTGGCCCCTTGGGCCAGGCGCTCGAAGACCGAGAATTCGCGCTCGGACAGCAGCGAGTGCAGCGGTCGGCTGTCGGTCAGGCCCACTTCGAAAACCATGCGGTCGGCCAGTTCCGGGTCGATGTAACGTCCGCCGGCCGCGACCTTGCGAATCGCCATGAGCAGCAAGGCCGGGTCGCTGTCCTTGGTCGCGTAGCCGGCGGCACCGACCTTCAGCGCGCGCGCCGCCATTTGCGCCTCGTCGTGCATCGACAACACCAGGATGGCCGGCGGATTGTTCAACGCACGGATCCGCGGGATCGCCTCCAGACCATTGACGCCAGGCATGGAGATATCCAACAGCACCACTTCGCAGGGCACATGCCGCAGGGTCTCCAGCAATTGTTCGCCATTGCTCGCCTCCCCCACGACCACCAGGTCCTTCGCCAGGCCGATCAACTGCTTGATGCCTTCGCGCACGATGGTGTGGTCTTCGGCTACCAGTACACGGATCACGTTTTTCTCCAGATTCAGAATCTCATCGCGAGCAGGCTCGCTCCCACAGGGTTGTGCGTGTGTGCATCTCAATCAATGTGGGAGCGAGCCTGCTCGCGATAGCGTCAGCCAAGCCAAGCCAAACAAAAATCATCAGGCCTCATTCACCGGTACCCGCACCGCCAGGGTCGTCCCCTCCCCTGGCTCACTTTCCAACGATAACTGCCCGCCCATGATCAACACCCGTTCCCGCATGCCGACCAGACCGAAGGAGGTCGGCCGCCCCGTGGCGGGAACGAATCCTACACCGTCGTCGCTCACCGTCAGACAAAGCTGGTCGTCTTCCTGCACCAGCGTCAGTTCTACAGTATGCGCCTGAGCATGGCGCATCACATTGGTCAGCGCTTCCTGGAGAATTCGAAACAGACCGATGGCCTTGGCGTCGCTCAAGGGCGGAAGATTGTCCGGCACCTGTACCAGGCATGGGATCTGCGTGCGCGCCTCGAAACGCCGCGCCTGCCATTCGATGGCCGAGGCGATGCCCGCATCAAGGATCGGAGGTCGCAATGCCGTCGCCACGTCCCGCACCAACTGGAACAATTGGGCAATCAGGCGCTTCATGCTGTTGAGCCGCTCTTGCAGGCCCGGGTCGAGCTGCGCATAGGCCAGTTCGCACATGGACGTTTCCAGCTTCAAGACGGTCAACATTTGCCCCAACTCGTCGTGGACTTCCCGAGCTATGCGCGCCTTTTCCTCTTCCCGCACGCTCTCCAGGTGCGCCGACAATTCGCGCAGCTGCTCCCTGGAGCTGGCCAGCTCCAGTTCGATGCGCTTGCTTTCGGTGATGTCCCAGACGATACCGTCCCACACGTAAGCGCCGTCTTCGAGACGACGGGTAATGGCCTTGATCTCGGCCCAGCGCTCCCGGCCTTCGCGGGTCAGGATGCGCCCCTGCCACGACCAGTCGCTGTCGCTGTCCAGCGCCTGATCCTGAGTGCGGTGATAACTGGCCTTGTCCTGGGGGTGTACGAGGCTGCGCAGGCCGGTGTCGCTACGGGCCAGGGTCGCGGGCGAATACCCCACGAGGCTTTCGCTACCCTCACTGATGTAGGCAAAGTCGATCTGCCCGGTTACCGGCGCCCGCTCCAGGCGAAAGACCAGGCCCGGGACGTTGGCAGCGATCCCCTGCAAGCGCGCCTCGCTCTCGCGCAGCGCCGCCAGCGCGCGACGGCGCTCGGTGACGTCGTTTATGTAGACCACCAGGTATTCGGCATCGCGAAAACGCAGGAAGCTCAAGGAAACATCGGCCGGGAGGATACTTCCATCGGCCCGCACGCATTCGGTTTCGAAACTCTGTGGCCCCTCCTCGCTGGCCCGGGCGCGTTTCCACAGGTTCAGCCAGCGATCCATGTGCAGGCCCGGTTCGAAGTCGATCAAGGGGCGTTCAATGATCGCGCCCGGCGCATAGCCCAGCATGATTTCGGCGGCGCGGTTGGCATACCGTACATGGCTATCCCAATTGACCCAGAGAATGCCGACAGTGCTTTGGTCGATGGAAAATTGCGTCAGGCGCAGGGCTTCCTCGCTGGCGGCCCGCTGGGCGATATCATTTCGCGCATTGCGCAGGCGCCGCTCCAGCGCCCTTTGCTCGCGGCGCTGCCAAAACACGATCGCCACGCAGCTCAAGAGCAGGGCCAGCAGCAATAGGGTCAGGTTTTGCCAGAAACCTGGGGTGTCGGTCAGCCGCGGATATTTGGGCTTGAGCCAGCGACTGTGCAGTTGCTCAAGTTCCTTGGCCGGGATCGCCTGCAAACCGCTCTCGATGATGTCGGCCAACTCAGGCCAATCCCGGCGAGTGGCGACGCGCAACAGTTGCGGCAGGCCGATATCGCCTACGACCACCAGCCCGGAGAACTCAGGCTCGACCATCAGTCGCCCCAACTGCGCCTCATCGACCACCGCGTAACCGGCCTGCTGGCTCAACAACAGTTGCAGCGCCTGACGCTCCAACGGTACGCCTTGAAGATTCAACGTCGGGTAGTTGCTACGCAAATAATCGGCCGTGGTACTGGGCATGCGCACCGCCACCCGCACTTGAGCATCGAGCTTTTCCAGCTCGACCCCTTCGGCGCCCTTCTTCTGGCCCACGATCAATTGCGGCACGCGCATGTAGGGGTCGGAAAACCGCCAGAGTCGCAGCCCGGCCGGGGTCTGGGTCAGCCCTGGGGCAATATCCACCTCACCGGAGCGCAACGCGGCTTCCAACTGCGCCACGTCCTGGAAATTGCGCCAGGTCAGTTCGACATTCAACGCCTTGCCCAACCACTGCATCAGCTCGACATTGGTGCCGGACAGACGCTGCAAGCGCCGGTCATATTGCGCATAGGGCGCCTGCAACACGAGGCCGACGCGCAGTTGCGGATGCTGGAGCAGCCATTGTCGCTGGCCCGCGTCTAGTTGCACCCCAGTCAACGACGGTGCGGGCGCGGCCCACGCCATCAAGGGAAGCCATAAACAGCCGATAACCCACAGGCAGCAAAAACGCATCATCGAAGTCTCATGCACTGACAAATACTGACCAACCCATTAGGCTGCCGGAAATACTTCTGGTCATGGAATATCCGATGCCCTTTGTTTATCGCCTGGCATTGCCAGCATTGTGCCTGTCGCTGATCCTGCCGAGTGCCTTTTCTGTACAGGCTGAAGAACCGGCCCCCGCGGCGGCGGATCAAGCCACCGAGGAAAAACCGGTCGAACGTCCGCCTTTGCTCGAGCGCAGCGAAGAAGAAGCGACAGCACTTGAACGGGAGATCCCGGTCCAGGAGCAACAACAGCTACAAACCGGCAGCGACACCTTCCTGGCTCTCTGGAAACCAGCCAACACCAGCGAACCCAAGGGTGCGGTCATCATAGTCCCCGGCGCCGGCGAAACCGCTGACTGGCCTCAAGTGATCGGCCCGATGCGCAAAAAGTTACCGGATATCGAGTGGAGCAGCCTGAGTATCACCCTGCCGGACCTGCAAAGCGACGTCATCGCACCGCGCGTGGTGGAAACACCGCCCGAGACCAAACCGGCCGACGTGGCTGGCGCGGCACCGGACGCCACGACCGCAGCACCGATTGAACAAGTGGCGGGCGGCGAGGCTGACGCTGTGGATCCGGTCGTTGCCCAAACCAGCGAGGAACACCTCCTGGCCGATGCCGAACGTATCTATGCCCGCATCGATGCGGCACTGGCCTACGCCGAACAGCAGGGCGCCCGCAGTATTGTTCTGCTGGGCCACGGCACCGGCGCCTATTGGGCGGCACGTTACCTGAATGAAAAACAGCCCTCGCAGATCGAGCGTTTCGTGATGGTCGCCGCCCAGACCCCGCTCGCAGTCAAGCCCGCCCTGGCCGAACTGACCCCCACCTTGAAGCTGGCCACCGCCGATATGTTCTACATGGACAAACCGCAGGATCGCAATGCAGCGCTGGAGCGTTTACAGGCCAGTAAGCGTCTTAAAGGGTCGAGCTTCAGTCAGGTGTCACTCAAAGCGGTGCCCAACTCATCGGCGCAGCAAGAACAGCTGTTTCGTCGGGTACGGGGTTGGTTGAACCCGCAGAAGCCGGGGGAGTGAGGCTTAGACAAGCCCCCAAGCCAGCCACCGTGGTGATCCCCTTCTAGCGAAAGTCCCGGCGCTCGCGGATCAACCGATAGGCGTTGTGCAACTCCCGGGTCTTGTCGGTGGCGTCACGCACTTGCAACGGCGTCGCCCCACTGCCGGCAATCTTGTCCGGGTGGTGACGACTGAGCAGACGGCGATAAGCCCGCTTGATCTGCGACGGCTCGCTGGTGGCCGAAACTCCCAGCAAGCGTAACGCCTCCTGATAGGTCGCGCCGCTGTTGGGCAACGACTGTTTGTGTGGTTCGTAATCCGCCGCCAGTGCCTGGACCTGTTGCGGCGTCCACCCCAGCCATTTGCCCCACTGAGCAAGCAACTCACGCTCGGCTATGCCCGCGCGACCGTCGGCCCAGACCATCCGCCAGCAGGCGCGCAGCACACCCTCAGCCGCATGGGGCTGGGTCGCAAGGCGACGCAAATAACCGCGCAAATGGTCGTTTCCGGTTTTGCCCCGGTTGAATGCGGCGACGGCCCGGCGTTGCGCTGGCTCGCTCAGGTCCAGCGCGCGCATCTCCTGACGCGCCTGCTGGATGTGCCCATCCACCACTCGTCCATCGCTCTTGGCCAGCCGGCCCAGCAATACAAACAGCAACTCATCGTTGCGCAATGCCGGACGGCCACCCAAACGCTCGCGCAGCTGCGCCCAGCCTTGCAGATTAAGTCGCCGATCCAGCGCCTGTCCTAATAACGCTCCCAGCATGGCCCCCGGAATGCTGGCTATGGCAAAGCCCGCCCCGGCTCCAATCAGAGTCCCTGGCCACCACATATCAACGGCTCGCTTCTATCAAGGTTTCAACCTGCGCCAAACGTTCATGAGTCCCCACATCCACCCAGTGTCCCTTCAGATGCTCGCCGCTGACCTGGCCCTCGGCCATGGCCTTGCGTAGCAGCGGTGCGAGTTTGAACGCGCCGTCCAGGCAACCCTCGAACAACCGCGGATGCAAGACGGCAATGCCGCTGTAGGTCAGTTTGTCGGCAGCCGCCCCGCCATCATGAATCTGTCCGTCGGCCAGGAGGAAATCGCCGCCCGGATGGTGTTCGGGATTATCCACCAGTACCAGGTGCGCCAAGCCGTCCAGAGGTCGGCGCAAGGCGCTGAAATCGTAATCGGTCCAGATGTCGCCGTTGACCACCAGGAACGCCTCGTCGCCCAACAACGGCAGGGCGCGGAAAATGCCACCGCCGGTTTCCAGCGGCTCACCTTCGGGCGAGAAATGAATGCTCACGCCAAAGCGTGAACCGTCCCCCAGATAATCTTCGATTTGCTGACCGAGCCAGGCGTGATTGATCACGATGTCCTTGAACCCGGCCCGAACCAAGGCACGCAGATGGTATTCGATCAAGGGAACGCCGCCGGCACGAACCAGCGGCTTGGGCGTGGTGAGGGTCAAGGGCCGCATCCGCTCCCCTTTACCCGCCGCCAGGATCATCGCTTTCATGCCGTCGCTCCGGCCGACTGACGCAGGCTGGAGAGCAACTGATCCAGTTCCGCCAGTTCAGGGCGACGGGCAATGACCGCTTCTATATAGGCAAAGAAGCGCGGCACATCGCCCAGATAGCGCGGCTTGCCGTCGCGGTGGCAAATACGCGCGAAAATCCCGATGACCTTGAGATGGCGCTGCACGCCCATCAGGTCGCTGGCCCGCAGGAAATCCTCGAAGTCCGGCTGGACCGGGATGCCAAGCGCACCGGCCTGCTGCCAGTAATCCTCGAGCCAGCCACGCACGCGCTCCTCGGGCCAACTGAGAAAGGCATCCTTGAACAGACACGTGACGTCATAGGTCACCGGGCCGTAGACCGCATCCTGAAAGTCCAGTACGCCGGGGTTCGGTTCGCTGAGCATCAGGTTGCGCGGCATGTAGTCGCGATGAACCAGCACTTTGGGCTGAGCCAGCGCGCTGTTGATCAGCAGGTCGCTGGCCTGCTGCCAGAGCGCTTGTTGAGCAGCATCGAATTCGATACCCAGCTCATGCTTGACGTACCACTCAGGAAACAGCTCCAGCTCCCGGCGCAGCAAAGCGACGTCGTAGCTGGGCAGTGGCGCGACCATCGGCAGTTGCTGGAAAGCCAGCAGGGCCTGGAGGGCGTCACGGAATAATGGGTCGGCATTGTCGCCGTTGATCACATCCAGATACGTCTGATTGCCCAGGTCATTGAGCAAAAGAAAACCGCGTTCAAGGTCTTCGGCATAAATTTTTGGCACGTTGATGCCGGATTTAGCCAGCAAAAAAGCAATGTCCACGAAGGGTTTGCAGTTTTCCTGGGGCGGTGGCGCATCCATCACGATCAAACTGCGGCCCTCGCCTTCCCAGCGGAAATAACGGCGGAAACTCGCGTCGCTGCTGGCCGTAGTCAACGTGGCCGGGGGTACGGCGCCCCAGCCCTGCTGAACAAAAAGGATCGGCAGCTGCTCATCGAGCCAAACTTTCAGGTGTTGCAGGCGTACATCTTGGTCAGGCATTGCAAGGGTCTCCGACGGCGCTAGCCGTCAAGCGGGTCATGCTTTATTATCCAGCATCTTTTTCAGACCATCGAGAGGCGTGCGGCCCACACCGCGGGCAGATGGCACGCAGGAAGCCCGGACTAATAAGATGGCATTGAAATCCCCCGCGTTTCGTAAAAAATTTCCGTTGCTGGTCACCGGCAGTCTGCTGGCCCTGCAACCCTTGGCCTCTTCATTCGTCGTCGCGGCGCAGCAGTATGACTGCTCCGTCTCCGCTTCGGGTGCCTGGGACTGTTCGCCCAAGACGCCGGCTGCTGCATTGCCGCCACGTCCGGTGCATGACGGCAGTGCGGTTTCCGCCAGCGGCGAGGCCCCGGCCGACAGCGGCTCGGGCGAAGAAGCCGGCGACAAGCCCGTGCTCGTCACCGAAGCCAAAGGCCGCGGCCTGAAGTCTCGCAGTGCGGACTACAGTCACCTGGACTGGGTTCCACGGGAGAACCTCACCCCTGCCCAATTGGCCGAAACCGGTCCTTATTGCGCCGGCGCCTATATCGAGCCCGTTCGTCCTGGCATGAATGACAAGACGGACAAAAGCGACGCTCCGACCTTCCTTGGCGCCAAAGCATCGCGCTACCAGCAGGAAGAGCAGGTGGCAACGCTGGCCGGCGACGTGGTCATGCGTCAAGGCAGCATGCAGGTCGAGGCCGACGAGGCCAACCTGTACCAGGCTGAAAACCGCGGCGAGCTGAGCGGCAACGTGCGCGTTCGCGATAACGGTGCGCTCATCGTCGGCGACCACGCCGATGTGCAGTTGGACACTGGCGAAGCCAAAGTCGACAACGCCGAATACGTGATGCACAAGTCGCGCATCCGCGGTAACGCGCTGTACGCCAAGCGTGCCGAAAACGCGATCATCCGCCTCAAGGACGGTACGTACACCACGTGCGAGCCGGGCAGCAACGCCTGGACGCTCAAGGGCAACAACATCACCCTGAACCCGGCTACCGGCTTCGGCACCGCCACCAACGTGACGCTGCGGGTCAAGGACTTCCCGGTCCTGTATACGCCGTACATCTATTTCCCGATCGATGACCGTCGCCAGTCCGGCTTCCTGCCGCCGACCATCGGCACTGGCAGCGATACCGGCTTTTTGCTGGTCACCCCGTATTACTTCAACCTGGCACCCAACTACGATGCCACGTTGTACCCACGTTACATGAGCAAGCGCGGCCTGTTGATGGAAGGCGAATTCCGCTACCTGACCAAGTCCAGCGAAGGTCAGTTCGGTGCGGCGTACCTCAACGATGAAGACGATGAACGCAGCGGCCAGTCCGACTACGACAAGACCCGCTACATGTACAACTGGCAGCACAAGGGCGGGCTCGATTCGCGTGTGCTGACGGAAGTCGACTACACCAAGATCAGCGATCCTTATTACTTCCAGGATCTGCAGTCCGACCAGATTGGTGTCGAGTCTCGGGAGTTTGTTAATCAACAGGGGGTGGTCAGCTATCGAGGTGACAACTACGTTGCGCGGCTGAATGCCCAGGCTTACCAGATGGCGACGATTTCGAAGATCACGCCGTATAACCGCCTGCCGCAGATCACCTTCGATGGTGCGCTGCCGCAGCACCCGTATGGTCTGGATTTCGCTTACAAGACGGAATTGGTGCGGTTTGATCGGGATTTGCGGACCGGCAATTACACCGATGAGGACGGCAACGCCGAGCCATGGCTGGATACTCGTGTTAGGGGTTTGGCACGAGCAAATGGCAACCGCCTGAATCTGGCACCGGCCGTAAGCCTGCCTATGGAAGCAAGCTATGGCTATATCAAGCCGAGCCTCAAATACCAATATACACAGTACGACTTGGATCTAGACAGTACCGGCAAGGGCGCTGTTGGAAGCGGATATAACAGTTCTCCAGACCGCGGCGTTCCAATTACTAGTATCGACAGCGGTCTTTACTTCGATCGTAATACTCAGTGGTTCGGCACCAATTATCGCCAAACCCTGGAACCCCGCCTGTTTTACCTCTATGTGCCCAAAGAGGATCAGGACGACATTCCAGTTTTCGATACCAGCGAGTCGACCTTCAGCTACTCCTCACTGTTCAGAGATAACCGCTTTACCGGGTCAGACCGTGTCGGTGATGAGAACAAACTGTCTCTGGGCGTAACCAGTCGCTGGATCGAGGAAAACGGTTTCGAGCGTCAGCGTATTAGCGTTGGCCAAGCGTTTTTCTTCAAGGACCGTGAAGTTCAATTGCCAGGTATTGTCTTTGAGGATCGTGAAGACGCCAAGTCAGACGTATCCCCATATGCGCTGGAATACGAATACCGCTGGAACCGCGATTGGCGAACCACGGCTACCTACAACTGGGACCCGGACACCCGCAGCCCTCGCTCGGGCAGCGCGATGTTCCACTACCAGCCTGAAGACAACCCGAACAAGGTCATCAACGCCGGTTACCGCTACCGCAACGACCAAGTCCGTTACGACCAGACTACTGGTCAATGGCAAGTGGGCGGCGGCGACTATGGCACTCCGGGCACTCCGGGCTACGTGAAGGACTACTACAAGATCCAGCAGCACGACTTCTCGGTCATCTGGCCGGTCGTGCCGCAGTGGAATCTCATCAGCCGCTGGCAGTATGACTACAACCGCAACCGTACCCTGGAAGCCTTCGGTGGTTTCGAATACGACAACTGCTGCTGGAAACTGCGCCTGATCAACCGTTACTGGGTCGACTATGAAGAGTTCAGTCAAGCCGCCCCGGAAAACGAGAAGGGCGACCACGGCATCTTCCTCCAAATTGTCCTGAAGGGACTCGGCGGCCTCACCGGCGCCAAGGTAGAGAGCTTCCTCGACAAAGGCATCCAAGGTTATCGTGAACGTGAAGACCAAGCTTTCTGATTGTCTGCGCCCGCTGATGCTGGGCGCGCTGTTCCTGGGTACTGCGGCCAACGCCGCGGTACAGCCCATCGACAAAGTGGTGGCTATCGTCGACAACGACGTGGTCATGCAAAGCCAGCTGGACCAGCGCGTCCATGAAGTGCAGCAGACCATCGCCAAGCGCGGTGGTGGCCTGCCGCCTCCGGGCGTACTGGATCAACAGGTGCTCGAACGCCTGATCGTCGAAAACCTGCAATTGCAGATTGGCGAACGCTCGGGCATTCGCATCACTGATGAAGAATTGAACCAGGCCGTCGGCACCATTGCCCAGCGTAACAACATGAGCGTCGACCAGTTCCGCGCCGCCCTGGCTCGCGACGGCCTCTCTTACGAGGACGCTCGCGATCAGATCCGCCGCGAGATGATCATCAGCCGTGTGCGCCAGCGTCGTGTAGCCGAACGCATCCAGGTGTCCGAGCAGGAAGTGAAAAACTTCCTCGCCTCCGATCTGGGCAAGATGCAGCTTTCCGAGGAACTGCACCTGGCGAACATCCTGGTTCCTACCCCGGAAAGCGCCAACTCCGAAGCCATCCAGAATGCTTACCGTCAGGCGATGGACATCTACCAGCAGCTCAAGCAAGGCGCCGACTTCGGTCAGATGGCCATTGCCAGGTCTGGCAGTGACAACGCCCTGGAAGGTGGTGATATGGGCTGGCGCAAAGCCGCCCAATTGCCCCCTCCGTTCGATCGCGAACTGAGCAGCATGGCCGTGGGCGACATCACTCAACCAGCCCGCACGCCCGGCGGCTTCATTATCCTCAAGCTGTTGGAAAAGCGCGGTGGCGGTGCTCAGGTGCGTGACGAAGTGCATGTTCGTCATATCCTGATCAAGCCAAGCGAGATCCGCAGCGAAGCCGAGACCCAGCGTCTGGCGGAAAAGCTTTATGAGCGCATCGAAGCGGGTGAAGATTTCGCCGAGCTGGCCAAGAGCTTCTCGGAAGACCCGGGTTCAGCCCTCAACGGCGGCGACCTGAACTGGGTTGACCCGAACGCACTGGTGCCCGAGTTCCGCCAGGTGATGGCCGAGACACCACAAGGCCAGTTGTCCAAGCCGTTCAAGAGCCCTTATGGCTGGCACGTACTGGAAGTCCTTGGCCGCCGCGCCACCGACAGCACCACCCAGGCTCGTGAACAACAGGCGATGACCGTGCTGCGCAACCGCAAATACGACGAAGAGCTGCAAACCTGGCTGCGTCAGATTCGCGATGAAGCCTACGTCGAAATCAAACTCCCTGGTGCAGACCAGGCAGCGCAGTGAAACCCAAGCGTTTCGCGCTGACACCCGGCGAGCCTGCCGGCATCGGTCCCGACCTGTGCCTGCTGCTCGCCTCGCAACCCCAGCCACATCCCCTGATAGCCATCACCAGCCGCGACCTGCTCCTCGAGCGGGCTGCGCAGCTGGGGGTGGTCGTCGACCTGCTGCCGGTGACACCGGGAGCCTGGCCGGATGTTCCGGCACCCGCCAACAGCCTGTATGTCTGGGATACGCCACTGGGCGCCCCGGTGGTTACCGGGCAACTGGACAAGACCAACGCGGCATTCGTCCTGCAAACCCTGACCCGCGCTGGCCAGGGCTGCCTGGACGGAAGTTTCGCCGGCATGATCACCGCTCCGGTGCACAAGGGCGTGATCAACGAATCCGGGATTGCCTTTTCCGGGCATACCGAGTTCCTGGCGGACCTGACCCACACCACGCAGGTGGTAATGATGCTCGCCACCCGCGGCCTGCGCGTGGCACTGGTGACCACGCACCTGCCCTTGCGGGACGTCGCCGAGGCCATCACCCCGCAACGCCTGGAGCGGGTCACGCGGATATTGCACGCCGACCTGCAGGAAAAGTTCGGCATCGCCCGGCCCCGTATCCTGGTGTGCGGGCTCAACCCCCATGCCGGTGAAGGCGGACATCTGGGCCATGAAGAAATCGACACCATAGAACCCACCTTGGAGCGCTTGCGCAGCGAGGGCATGGACCTGCGTGGCCCGCTGCCTGCCGACACTCTGTTCACCCCCAAATATCTGGAGCACTGCGACGCGGTGCTGGCGATGTACCACGATCAGGGCCTGCCCGTACTGAAGTACAAAGGCTTCGGCGCGGCAGTCAACGTAACCCTGGGCCTGCCGATCATCCGCACATCGGTGGACCATGGCACCGCCCTGGACCTGGCCGGCAGTGGCAGGATCGATACCGGCAGCCTGCAGGTCGCCTTGGAAACCGCCTACCAGATGGCCGAGACCCATTTATGACCGAGCAATACCAACACCGCGCGCGTAAGCGCTTCGGCCAGAACTTCCTGCATGACGCTGGCGTAATCGATCGCATCCTGCGCTCCATCAATGCCAAACCCGACGATCGCCTGCTGGAGATTGGCCCGGGCCAGGGCGCGCTGACCGAAGGCCTGCTCGGCAGCGGTGCGCAACTGGATGTGGTGGAACTGGACAAGGACCTGATCCCGATCCTCAACCAGCAGTTCGCTGGCATGAGCAATTTCAACCTGCACCAGGGCGACGCGCTGAAGTTCGACTTCAATAGCCTGGAGGCTGCGCCCAATACCCTGCGGGTGGTGGGGAATCTGCCGTACAACATCTCCACGCCGCTGATCTTTCATTTGCTGAGCAACGCTGGCCTGATCCGCGACATGCACTTCATGCTGCAAAAAGAGGTGGTCGAACGGCTCGCTGCAGGCCCTGGCGGCGGTGACTGGGGTCGCCTGTCGATCATGGTTCAGTACCATTGCCGGGTCGAACATCTGTTCAACGTAGGCCCTGGGGCATTCAACCCGCCCCCCAAAGTCGACTCGGCCATCGTCCGCCTGGTACCCCATGCCGTCCTGCCGCACCCGGCCAAGGATCATCGCCTGCTGGAGCGCGTCGTACGCGAAGCTTTCAATCAGCGTCGCAAAACCCTGCGCAACACCCTGAAGCTATTGCTCAGCAGCGCCGAAATCGAAGCCGCCGGCGTTGACGGCAGCCTGCGTCCCGAGCAATTGGACCTGGCGGCGTTCGTGCGCCTGGCCGACAAACTCAGCGAACAGGTAACGCCCAAAGCCGACGCCATCTGACAAGCTCATCGCTATCGGGAGGGACGTCTGGTCTACTACCCGATACATGGCCTAGACTGATCTTCTCAGCTACGCCCGCGTCCCGCTTCGCTTTTAAGGCCTTTTTGCATGTCCGATCTTCGTTATCAGGTCGACGTCAGCGTCGCCACCCGCTTTCTGGCAGAACAGTCGCAACCTGAGCACAACCGTTTCGCCTTCGCCTATACCATTACCGTGAGCAATAACGGCTCATTGCCAGCCCGCCTGCTATCACGCCACTGGGTCATCACCGACGGCGATGGTCATGTTGAGCACGTGCGGGGCGAGGGTGTGGTCGGTCAGCAACCGCTGATCGACGCTGGAAAAAGCCACAGCTACAGCAGCGGGACGGTCATGACGACCAAGGTCGGCACCATGCAGGGCACGTACCAGATGCTGGCGGAGGACGGCACGCGTTTCGACGCGATCATCAAGCCGTTTCGCCTGGCGGTGCCCGGAGCCTTGCACTGATGGCCACGTATGCGGTCGGCGATCTGCAAGGTTGCCTGGACCCGCTCAAATGCCTGCTGGAACGGGTCACCTTCGACCCACAGAAAGACACGCTGTGGCTGGTGGGCGATCTGGTCAATCGCGGCCCGCAATCGCTTGAGACCTTGCGCTTTCTCTACAACATCCGCGATTCGCTGGTCTGCGTGCTCGGTAATCACGACCTGCACCTGCTGGCCGCCTGGCAGAACATCGAACGCCTGAAAAAATCCGATACCTTGAGCGAGATCCTCGATGCCCCCGATTGCGTCGAGCTGCTGGAATGGCTGCGCCTGCAAAAGCTCATGCACTACGACGAGCAACGCAACCTGGCGCTGGTGCACGCCGGCATCCCACCCCAGTGGTCCTTGCGCAAGGCGCTCAAGTACGCCGGCGAAGTCGAACACGCGCTACGCGACGACAACCTGTTCGGCCCCTACCTGGATGGCATGTACGGCAATGAACCGGTCAAATGGGACAACGATCTCACCGGCACCGCCCGTCTGCGAGTCATCACCAATTATTTCACCCGCATGCGCTTCTGCACCCGCGACGGTAAGCTGGACCTCAAGGGCAAGGAAGGCATCGAGACCGCGCCACCTGGCTACGCCCCTTGGTTCAAACACAAAGAGCGCAAGACCCGTAATCTGAAGATCATTTTCGGGCACTGGGCGGCACTGGAAGGCCAATCCGACGAACCTGGGGTTTTCGCCCTCGACACCGGATGTGTATGGGGTAGCGCGATGACGCTGATGAACGTCGACTCTGGCGAGCAACTGCGTTGCGAGTGTGACGAACAGGGTCACGCCAAATCCCTTCATCATCCGACCATTGCATCAGTAACGGCCGCTACCATCGTTTGATCGATGCCGCGCGTCAGGCTACAGGAGTCCCAAATGACCGCTTTTAAACGCATCCCCCCAGAGCAGGCCCAGGCCCTGCGTGAAACAGGCGCGGTTGTCGTCGACGTTCGAGATCCGGCCACCTTCGCCGCCCTGCACATCAGCGGCTCGACCCATCTGGATAACCACTCCCTCTCCGATTTCATCCGCAATGCGGACCTCGATGCCCCCGTGGTGGTGGTCTGTTATCACGGCAACTCCAGCCAGAGCGCAGCCGCTTACCTGGTCAGCCAAGGCTTCTCCGATGTCTATAGCCTGGACGGCGGTTTTGAGCTGTGGCGCACGACTTATCCTGCAGAAACAGCCCCAGGTAACCCGGAATAATTTTTATGACGCCCAAGCCCACGTGAACCGCGGGTTTGGGTGATGGCGGACGAACGGTCTGCCACAACTAATTACGCATTCAACCTTTACCTCTCCGATTCCGAACTATCCTTAGCCTCAGGCCATCCAAAACAGGGGAGAGCCGGTACACCGGCGCGCGGGTTCATCGGGAGACAGCTTTCAGGAGACGGCATTTCTGAAAGCATTCTGGGGGGTAAACGGCAGCTGGGTTCCCAGCGGCCGACCAGCATCGACTGATTGATCCGACACCGGCTCCACGTATCGAGCGAGGTGACGTCATGAGTATTTTTAGCCACTTCCAGCAACGTTTCGAGTCCACGCGGCAGGAGGAATACTCGCTGCAGGAATACCTCGATCTCTGCAAGCAGGACCGCAGCGCCTACGCATCGGCTGCGGAACGCCTGTTGCTGGCAATCGGAGAACCGGAACTGCTGGATACCTCGGCCAATTCGAGGCTTTCGCGGATCTTTTCCAACAAGGTGATTCGCCGCTATCCGACCTTCCAGGACTTCCATGGCATGGAAGAGTGCATCGACCAGATCGTGTCCTATTTCCGCCACGCAGCTCAGGGTCTGGAAGAAAAGAAACAGATCCTGTACCTGCTTGGTCCCGTCGGCGGCGGTAAATCGTCCCTGGCCGAGAAGCTCAAGGAGCTGATCGAAAAGGTGCCCTTCTACGCCATCAAGGGTTCTCCAGTGTTCGAATCCCCCCTGGGGCTGTTCAACGCTACCGAAGATGGCGCGATTCTGGAGGAAGACTTCGGTATTCCGCGCCGCTACCTCAATACCATCATGTCGCCATGGGCCACCAAGCGCCTGGCCGAGTTCGGCGGTGACATCAGCCAGTTCCGGGTGGTCAAGCTCTACCCTTCGATCCTCAACCAGATCGCGGTGGCCAAGACCGAACCGGGGGATGAAAACAACCAGGACATTTCGGCCCTCGTGGGCAAGGTCGATATCCGCAAGCTGGAAGAGTTTCCTCAAAACGACGCCGACGCCTACAGCTATTCGGGTGCGCTGTGCCGGGCCAACCAAGGCCTGATGGAATTCGTCGAAATGTTCAAGGCGCCCATCAAAGTGCTGCACCCCCTGCTGACCGCAACCCAGGAAGGCAACTACAACAGCACTGAAGGCCTCGGGGCGATTCCGTTCAGCGGCATCCTGCTGGCGCACTCCAACGAATCGGAATGGCACACCTTCCGCAACAACAAGAACAACGAAGCCTTCATCGACCGGATCTACATCGTCAAGGTGCCCTACTGCCTGCGAGTCACCGATGAGGTCAAGATCTACGACAAGCTGCTGTTCAACAGCTCGTTGTCCAAGGCCCACTGCGCCCCCGATACACTGAAGATGCTTGCCCAGTTCACGGTGCTGTCGCGCCTGAAGGAGCCGGAAAACTCCAACATCTATTCGAAGATGCGCGTCTATGATGGTGAGAACCTCAAGGACACTGATCCGAAGGCCAAGTCGATCCAGGAATACCGCGACAACGCGGGGGTCGACGAAGGGATGAATGGTCTGTCCACACGGTTTGCCTTCAAGATCCTGTCCAAGGTCTTCAACTTCGATCCACACGAGATCGCAGCCAACCCGGTTCACCTGCTGTATGTGCTGGAACAGCAGATCGAGCAGGAACAATTCCAGGCGGAAACCCGCGAGCGTTACCTGCGTTTCCTGAAGGAGTATCTGGCTCCGCGTTATATCGAGTTCATCGGCAAGGAAATCCAGACCGCGTACCTGGAGTCCTACAGCGAATATGGGCAGAACATCTTCGATCGCTACGTGCTTTACGCGGACTTCTGGATCCAGGATCAGGAATACCGCGATCCGGAAACCGGCGAAATCCTCAACCGCGTGGCGCTGAACGAGGAACTGGAAAAAATCGAGAAACCGGCCGGGATCAGCAACCCCAAGGATTTCCGCAACGAAATCGTCAACTTCGTCTTGCGGGCCCGGGCCAACAACAACGGCAAGAACCCGACCTGGCTCAGCTACGAGAAGCTGCGGGTGGTCATCGAGAAGAAAATGTTCTCCAACACCGAAGACCTGCTGCCAGTCATCAGCTTCAACGCCAAGGCCAGCAAGGAGGACCAGCAAAAACACAACGACTTCGTCACACGCATGGTCGAACGTGGCTACACCGACAAACAGGTACGACTGCTCTCCGAGTGGTACCTGCGGGTCCGGAAATCGCAGTGAGGCAGTGAAGCAGCGGCAAGCTTCAAGCCATGAGCTGCAGGGGCGCTCACCGTCCCTGCGCTTGCGGCTTGCAGCTTGAAGCTGAGAACTTGAAGCTGCCCAGAGGGCCACCTATGAGCTATGTGATCGACCGACGCCTTAATGGCAAGAACAAAAGCACGGTGAACCGCCAGCGGTTTCTGCGGCGTTACCGCGACCATATCAAGAAGGCCGTCGAAGAGGCGGTCAGTCGCCGTTCCATTACCGACATGGAACATGGCGAGCAGATCAGCATCCCCGGACGCGACATCGACGAGCCGGTGCTTCACCACGGGCGTGGCGGCAAACAGACTGTCGTGCACCCCGGCAACAAGGAATTCACCAGCGGCGAACACATTCCGCGTCCGCAAGGCGGAGGTGGCGGGAGAGGTCCGGGCAAGGCCGGCAACTCCGGCGAGGGCATGGATGAATTCGTGTTCCAGATTACCCAGGAGGAATTCCTGGAGTTCATGTTCGAGGACCTTGAGCTGCCGAATCTGGTCAAGCGCAATCTGACCGGCACCGATACGTTCAAGACGGTGCGCGCCGGCATCAGCAATGAAGGCAATCCTTCGCGTATCAACATTATCCGTACGCTTCGCTCGGCCCATGCCCGGCGCATCGCGCTGTCTGGCAGCAGCCGGGCAAAGTTGCGCGAGACAAAGGAGGAGCTCGCCCGCCTGAAGCGCGAAGAACCCGACAATTTTGGCGATATTCAGGAGCTGGAAGCGGAGATCGAAAAACTTAGCGCGCGGATTCACCGTGTGCCATTTCTCGATACCTTCGACCTCAAGTACAACCTGCTGGTGAAACAACCCAACCCCAGCTCCAAGGCCGTGATGTTCTGCCTGATGGACGTGTCGGGGTCCATGACCCAGGCCACCAAGGATATTGCCAAGCGGTTCTTTATCCTGTTGTACCTGTTCCTCAAACGGAACTACGACAAGATCGATGTGGTGTTCATCCGCCACCACACCAGCGCCAGGGAAGTGGACGAAGAGGAGTTCTTCTATTCCCGGGAAACCGGCGGCACGATCGTTTCCAGTGCCCTGAAGCTGATGCAGGAAATCATGGCCGAACGCTATCCGGCCAATGAATGGAACATCTATGCAGCCCAAGCGTCCGACGGCGACAACTGGAACGATGATTCACCCATTTGCCGCGACATCCTGATCAACCAGATCATGCCGTTCGTCCAGTACTACACCTATGTGGAAATTACTCCACGGGAACATCAGGCCTTGTGGTACGAATATGAACGTATTGCCGAAGCGTTTTCCGACACATTTGCCCAGCAGCAACTGGTCTCGGCCGGGGACATCTACCCGGTCTTCCGTGAACTCTTCCAGCGCAGGTTAGTGACATGACCGCCAAAAAAGAGCAGAAGCGTCAACCCATCTCCACCGGCTCCGAATGGACGTTCGAGCTGATCCAGGCCTACGACCGGGAAATCAGCCGTATCGCGGACCGTTATGCCCTGGACACTTACCCGAACCAGATCGAGGTGATCACCGCCGAGCAGATGATGGACGCCTACGCGTCGGTCGGCATGCCTTTGGGCTATCACCACTGGTCCTACGGCAAGCACTTCCTCAGTACCGAGAAGTCCTACAGCCGCGGCCAGATGGGGTTGGCCTATGAGATCGTGATCAACTCCGACCCTTGCATCGCCTACCTGATGGAAGAAAACACCATCTGCATGCAGGCCTTGGTGGTCGCCCATGCGTGCTACGGCCACAACAGCTTCTTCAAGGGTAATTACCTGTTTCGCACCTGGACCGATGCCAGCTCGATCATCGATTACCTGGTATTTGCCAAGCAATACATCATGCAATGCGAGGAGCGTCACGGCATCGATGCCGTGGAAGACCTGCTGGACTCCTGCCACGCGCTGATGAACTACGGCGTGGACCGCTACAAACGACCGTATCCGATTTCCGCCGAAGAAGAACGCCGGCGTCAAAAGGATCGCGAAGAACATCTGCAAAAGCAGATCAACGATCTGTGGCGCACCATTCCCAAAGGGGCGGACAAGTACAGCGAGAAAGACAACGCGCGCTTCCCTGCCGAGCCTCAGGAAAACATCCTCTATTTCATTGAAAAACACGCGCCGCTGCTGGAGCCGTGGCAGCGGGAGATCGTGCGCATCGTGCGCAAGATCGCTCAATATTTTTATCCGCAACGCCAGACCCAGGTCATGAACGAAGGCTGGGCCACGTTCTGGCATTACACGCTCATGAACGACCTGTACGACGAAGGCCTGGTCACCGACGGTTTTATGATGGAGTTCCTCACGTCCCACACCAGCGTGGTGTTCCAGCCCGGTTTCGACAGCCCGTATTACAGCGGCATCAACCCTTATGCACTGGGCTTTGCCATGTACCGCGATATCCGGCGCATGTGTGAAAACCCCACAGAGGAGGATCGGCGCTGGTTCCCGGACATCGCCGGCTCGGACTGGTTGTCCGCTATCAAATTCGCCATGAGCAGCTTCAAGGACGAGAGCTTCATCCTCCAGTACCTCTCGCCCAAGGTCATCCGCGACCTGAAACTGTTCAGCATCCTCGATGATGACCAGAAAGATGACCTGCTGGTGCCTGCCATCCACGATGAAAGCGGTTATCGCGTCATCCGCGAGACACTGGCGGCGCAATACAACCTGGGCAACCGCGAACCCAACGTTCAGATCTACAGCATCGATCGCCGGGGCGATCGCTCGCTGACGCTGCGCCATCAGGCGCATGATCGCAAACCGTTGGGCGATTCAACCGATGAAGTCCTCAAGCACCTGCACCGCCTCTGGGGGTTCGACATCCATCTCGAAACCCTGCAAGGCGAGCAGGTGATGAAAACCCATCACGTGCCCCCCAGAACCGAGCAAACCGAAGGAGATTATGGCCGGTTGGACCTGGCTGTCATTCATCTTTGAACCCGTTTTCACCTCCGAAGGCCTGGCGCAAAGGTTATCCTGTCAGACCAACGGAGGTTTTTTATGCAAATCTATAAAGTCGGCGGCGCCGTTCGCGATCGCCTGCTGGGCATTCCTGTCACCGACATTGATCGGGTCGTGGTGGGGGCTACGGCCGAGGATATGCTCGCCAAGGGCTTTCGCCCGGTGGGAGCTGACTTTCCGGTATTCCTTGATCCCAAGACCGGGGAGGAATACGCCCTCGCCCGCACCGAACGCAAAAGTGGCCGCGGTTATGGCGGCTTCGTGTTCCACGCCAGCCCTGAAGTGACCCTCGAAGAAGACCTGATCCGCAGGGACCTGACGATCAACGCCATGGCCGAAGATGACCATGGCAATCTTACCGACCCGTATCACGGCCAACGCGATCTCAAAGCCCGCCTGCTACGCCATGTTTCCCCCGCGTTCGCCGAAGATCCCCTCAGGGTCCTGCGGGTTGCCCGCTTTGCCGCGCGCTATGCTCCGCTGGGTTTCAAAGTGGCGGACGAAACCCTGGAACTAATGCGCCAGCTCAGCGACTCGGGCGAACTGCAAGCCTTGACCGCCGAGCGCAGCTGGAAAGAAATTTCCCGCGCTCTCATGGAAAAACAACCGCAGGTGTTTATCCAGGTCCTGCGCGATTGCACAGCCCTCAAAGTCTTGATGCCCGAGGTGGATGCACTGTTCGGCGTGCCGCAACCCGAGGCCCATCACCCTGAAATCGACACCGGCGTCCATACCCTGAGCGTGCTGGAGCAGGCCGCGCTGCATGAACAGCCCCTGACAGTTCGTTGGGCGTGCCTGCTGCATGACTTGGGCAAAGGCCTGACACCCGCGCACGAATGGCCCCGGCATATCGCCCATGAACACACGGGCCTGAAGCTGATCAAGGCGGTCAATGAACGTTTCAAGGCTCCACGCGACTGTCAGGAGTTGGCTTTATTGGTCGGTCAATACCATACCCACGGCCATCGTGCGCTTGAGCTGAAGGCATCCACTTTGCTTGAGCTGTTGCAGAGTTTTGACGTGTATCGCCGCCCTCAGCGCTTCGAGGAGTTCATCGCCGCGTGCGAGATGGATGCGCGCGGCCGCAAGGGCCTGGAGAGTCGAAGTTATCCACAGGCGGATTACCTGCGTGGAGCGGCAGCGGCCGCACGCGGAGTAGCGGTGCAGCCCTTGCTGGAAAAAGGCTTCAAGGGACCTGAACTGGGCGAGGCGATCAAGCGCGAGCGTCTTCGGGCATTGAAAGCGTATAAAGACGCGGCGAGCTGAGAAAGCTTTGTGTCGGCTTGCATCTCGGCCATCGCGAGCAGGCTCGCTCCCACAGGCATCGCGGGCCGCTCAGGCGCAATGTCGGAGCGAGGCTGCTCGCGATGACGTCAGCGACCTGACAGCAGCTCCAAAGGCGTGAGCGGTACACCCCGCCATTCAAAAGCCACCGGAACCAACACCTGGTCAATCTGCGACTCATCCCACAAAGTCGCGAAGCTTTTGCCTACGCCAGGATGTATCCGATCGGGTGCAATCAACGACAATGGCCACAGGACAAAGGCGTTCTTGAGAATTTCGGCGCGGGGCAGGATCAAGCCGTCGAAATTGCCGACCTGCTCGCCATACAACAACACGTCGATATCCAGCGGCAGCCCTTTACGGTCCGGCGCATAACGCCCATTGTCTGCCTCGATGAACTTGAGGCGACGATCCAGCTCCATCAGCGGCAGATCCGTGTAGGCAGCTACGACGAAATTGAAAAAAGGCCCGCTCTTGATCCCCACCGGCTGGCTCTCGAACACCGCCGAACAGCGTATATCCACCAGGAAACCGGCAAGGGCTTCGAGACCTGCGCACAAGCGGGCTTCGCGCTCGATATTGCTGCCGAGCCCGAGAAAAACCTGAGTCAGCGACATCCGCGCTCGATCTCCACGCCCACGCCACTGGCGGCCGGCACAGCACCGGGCTTGGTCACTTTCAGGCGCAGCCAGGTAATCTTGAACTCGTCCATCAGCGCCTGGGCCAATCGTTCGGCAAAGGTCTCGACCAATTGGAACTGGGCTTGCTCGGCAAATGCCTGGATGCGCGACGATACGCTGGCGTAATCGAGCGCCAGGGTCAGGTCATCGCCGGCGGCGGCCGGACGGTTATCCCAGGCGAAACTCAGATCCAGCCGCAGACACTGGCGGATGCCGCGCTCCCAGTCGTAGGCACCAATGACCGTGTCGACTTCCAGGCCTTCGATAAACACTCTGTCCAAGCACTCTTCTCCGCAGCACGACAAGGGCGCAATGCGCCGTTAGAATCAGGGCGTCCTCGCCCGGAATAGTTAGCATGTTTTGGTTACTGGCGACTTTCGCCTACCTGCTCGGCTCGCTGTCCTTCGCCATTTTGCTCAGCCGCCTGACCGGTCGCCCGGATCCGCGAATGAGTGGCTCGGGCAATGCCGGCGCCACCAACATGCTGCGCCTGGCCGGACGCAAACTTGCCATCCTGACCTTGCTTGGCGACCTCTGCAAAGGCCTTGTCCCGGTTCTGCTCGCCAATCTTGCAGGACTTTCGTTGCAGCAACAGGCCTGGATCGGTGTCTGCGCGGTCATGGGTCACTTGTTCCCGCTGTACTTTCGCTTTCGCGGCGGCAAGGGCGTCGCCACCGCCGCCGGCATGCTGCTGGGTCTGTATCCCCCCGCCGCCCTGCTGGCCGTCGCTGCCTGGCTGCTGACGTTCTACCTGACCCGCACCAGCTCCCTGGCCGCCCTGATCGCCACACCGCTGATCCTGCCATTGCTGGCCTGGCAGGAGCCGGCGGCCTTGCTGCCGGTAACCGCACTCGTTGCACTGATCGTCTGGCGCCACCGGGGCAATCTACGCGACCTGTTTGCCGGGCGCGAACGGCATTTTTAATCCATACGCCCTACAGCGGTGACAACTGCTCCATGGGCCAGCGCGCCTGCACGCTGATTGCCAGGCTTTCGTGCTGGCCGGCTTGCAAACGCTGGCAGCCGGCGAAGGCAATCATCGCCCCGTTATCTGTGCAGAACTCCGGCCTGGCGTAGTAAACGTCGCCGTTCATGCTGCCAAGCATGTTCTCTAGTGACACGCGCAAAGCCTTGTTCGCACTGACTCCGCCAGCGATCACCAGACGCTTGAGTCCGGCCTGTTTCAGGGCGCGCTTGCACTTGATGGTCAAAGTCTCCACCACCGCCTGCTGGAACGCCAGCGAGATGTCGCAACGGGCTTGCTCGCCGTCGTCTCCGGCGCTGACGCATTGCTGCCAGGTGTTCAGGGCGAAGGTTTTCAGGCCGCTGAAGCTGAAATCCAAGCCGGGGCGGTCACACATCGGCCGCGGGAAGACGAAACGCCCTTCCACTCCGTGGGCCGCCAACCGTGCGATTTCCGGTCCGCCCGGGTAATTGAGGCCCATCATCTTCGCAGTCTTGTCGAAGGCTTCACCGGCAGCGTCGTCCAGGGTTTCCCCCAACAGTTCGTATTGGCCGATGCCATCGACCCGGACCAACTGTGTATGACCGCCAGAGACCAACAAAGCGACGAACGGAAACTCAGGCGGTTGCGGCTCCAGCATCGGCGCCAGCAAATGACCTTCCATGTGATGCACACCCAAGGCCGGGATACCCCAGGCGAAGGCGAGCGCCTGAGCACAGGAAGCACCCACCAGCAGCGCGCCCACCAGGCCCGGCCCGGCGGTGTAGGCAATGGCGTCGATCTCGGTCGGCACACAGCCGGCCTCGGCCAGGACCTGGCGAATCAAGGGCAGCATGCGCTTGACGTGATCGCGGGACGCAAGCTCGGGCACCACGCCGCCATAGGCGCGGTGCAGGTCGATCTGGCTGAACAGTGCATCGGCCAACAGGCCGCGTTCACTGTCGTATAATGCGACACCGGTTTCGTCGCAGGAGGTTTCTAATCCCAGTACTAGCATGGGTTTGCGCCTTGTAGAGGCTGAATTCGAAGGCGCGCATAATAGTCGTCGCGTTGTGCCCCGACCAGCGGTTTTCGATCAGAGGCTTTGCATTCCGAGCGATGAGGGGTTAACATCCGCAACCCTTAAAAACCGACGTCTTCAAGTGCTCTTTTGCCGCGAGGATGTTGACCCCGGTAATGAATGAAGGTAGCTCTGGATGCCAGCCGTCAAAGTAAAAGAGAACGAACCCTTCGACGTAGCTCTGCGTCGTTTCAAGCGCTCCTGCGAAAAAGCCGGTGTTCTGGCTGAAGTTCGTAGCCGCGAATTCTACGAGAAGCCGACTTCCGAGCGTAAGCGCAAAGCAGCAGCCGCTGTTAAGCGTCACGCCAAGAAAGTTCAGCGCGAACAGCGCCGCGCCGTACGTCTGTACTAATACACAGACGTCCGTAGCAAGCTTCTGCCAAGCCCGGCCCTCAAGCCGGGCTTATGGCATTTGCGGAAAACGCTTGATGCTTCACTGTCAAAGTCGCACATGCGACCGAGACAACCTGCTTTACCACGTCAGACCTGGCTCTTTTGCCAGCGGTGCACGTCTCTTCTGACGAGCCTTTCAAGGCTACTGACGAGCACACCCTGATTCCTCTAACGACGATCAGCCCAAGGCACCTGCTTGCGTGCCCGCCTGATGATCCGAGGCCTGAACGGCCGTTACCGGACTCAGCGCAACATATTCAAACAGTCGAATACTGATTAGTGATTAACGTCAGTGGACTATCGGCAGATACACTTCCCGACAGCGATGATGCAGACGACCCGGTCGAGCCACCGTTTTACCGTGCCTCAAGACCAAGAGTCGGTTACGCCTGCTGATTTCGGGTCCATATTTCGCGCAGTGATGATGAGAACGCCATGGCCGGGCTGATTCCCCAGAGCTTTATTGACGACCTCCTGAACCGCACCGACATCGTCGATGTGGTCAGCTCTCGCCTGCAAATGAAAAAAGCCGGCAAGAATTACACGGCCTGCTGCCCGTTCCACAAGGAAAAGACCCCGTCCTTCAGCGTCAGCCCCGACAAACAGTTTTACTACTGTTTCGGCTGTGGCGCTGGCGGCAATGCCCTCGGCTTCATCATGGACCACGACAACCTGGACTTCCCCCAGGCTGTCGAAGAACTGGCCAAAGCCGCCGGCATGGAAATTCCCCGCGAGGAAAGTGGCCGAGCGCACAAACCGCGCCAACCCACCGACTCGCCGCTCTACCCATTGCTGACAGCGGCGGCCGATTTTTATCGCCAGGCCCTCAAAAGCCATCCTGCCCGCAAGGCAGCCGTGGATTATCTCAAGGGCCGCGGCCTGACCGGGGAAATCGCCCGGGATTTCGGCCTCGGCTTTGCCCCGCCCGGCTGGGACAATCTGTACAAGCACTTAAGCAGCGACACCTTGCAGCAGCGCGCGATGATCGACGCCGGCCTGCTGATCGAGAATGCCGAAACCGGCAAGCGCTATGATCGCT
This sequence comes from Pseudomonas sp. FG-3G, assembly GCF_901007645.1. Lineage (NCBI taxonomy): Bacteria > Pseudomonadati > Pseudomonadota > Gammaproteobacteria > Pseudomonadales > Pseudomonadaceae > Pseudomonas > Pseudomonas sp. FG-3G. The sequence goes on along the minus strand of NZ_CAAKGZ010000045.1, from coordinate 395,947 downwards.
TCCGCGACCGGGTAATGTTCCCGATCCGTGACACGCGCGGACGGATCATCGCGTTTGGCGGCAGGGTCCTGGGCGACGACAAACCCAAGTATCTGAACTCCCCGGAGACCCCGGTATTCCATAAAGGACAGGAACTCTACGGGCTGTACGAAGCGCGCAAGAACAACCGCAACCTCGACGAAATCATCGTCGTCGAAGGTTACATGGACGTGATCGCCCTGGCCCAGCAAGGTTTGCGCAATGCCGTTGCTACCCTGGGCACCGCCACCAGCGAAGAGCACATGAAGCGCCTGTTTCGCGTCGTGCCCAGCGTGCTGTTCTGCTTCGACGGCGATCAGGCCGGCCGCAATGCCGCCTGGCGAGCACTGGAAGCGACATTGCCATGCCTGCAGGATGGGCGGCGAGCGCGCTTTCTGTTTTTACCCGAGGGCGAGGACCCGGATACCCTGGTGCGCTCCGAAGGCACCGATGCTTTCCGTGCGCGGATCAACCAGCACGCGCAACCGCTGGCCGATTATTTTTTCCAGCAGTTGACCGAAGAAGCCGATCCACGCTCCCTCGAAGGCAAGGCTCATATGGCCACCCTCGCGGCACCGCTGATCGACAAGGTACCCGGCGCCAACTTGCGCACACTGATGCGCCAGCGTCTGACCGAAATCACCGGCCTGAACAGCGAAGCGGTCAATCAACTGGTCCACAGCGCCCCCCAGGAAGCACCGCCGGCTTACGACCCAGGCATTGATTACGACGCGATGCCGGATTTCGCCGACTATCATCAACCTCAGCAGGACTACGCGCCTGCGCAGGAATGGACACCCAAGAAACCGGGCAGCGGCGGCAAGAAATGGGACAAAAAACCCTGGGACAAGAACGGTAAGCGCGGCGATCGCGACCAGCCACGTGCCCCGCGCGTGCCGGCCGCCGTCGAACCACCAACACTGGCCGCCCTGCGGACTTTGCTGCACCACCCGCAACTGGCTGAAAAGGTCGAGGACGCCGGGCACTTCGCCGCCGAGGACCACAGCAATACGCAATTGCTGATCGCACTCCTTGAAGCCGTGCAGAAGAACCCCAAACTTAACTCTTTCCAGTTGATCGCCCGATGGCACGGCACCGAACAAGGGCGCCTGTTGAAGGCCCTGGCCGAGAAGGAATGGTTGATTGATGGAGACAACCTTGAACAACAGTTTTTCGACACCATTACTAGCTTGTCCGCCCGCCAACGCGAGCGAAATCTGGAACAACTTCTGCGAAAAGCTCGCCAGAGCGAGTTGACCAGCGAAGAGAAAAACCAATTGCGCGACTTACTCAGCCGCAATGTTTGCGCATCAAACCCGACCTCAACTGGCGCGTGAGGTCACAGCTCAGGTATAATCCTCGGCTTGTTTTTTGCCCGCCAAGACCTTCAGTGGATAGGGTGTTATGTCCGGAAAAGCGCAACAGCAGTCTCGTATCAAAGAGTTGATCCTATTGGGTCGTGAGCAGGGCTACCTGACTTACGCGGAGGTCAACGACCACCTGCCGGAGGATATTTCAGATCCGGAACAGGTGGAAGACATCATCCGCATGATCAACGACATGGGGATCAACGTATTCGAGGTTGCTCCAGATAAGGATGCCCTTATGCTGGCCGACGCCGATACCGACGAGGCGGCCGCTGAAGAAGCGGCCGCAGCGTTGGCAGCGGTCGAGACCGACATTGGTCGCACCACCGACCCCGTGCGCATGTACATGCGTGAAATGGGTACGGTAGAGCTCCTCACGCGTGAAGGCGAAATCGAAATCGCCAAGCGCATTGAAGAAGGCATCCGCGAAGTGATGGGCGCAATCGCGCACTTCCCTGGCACGGTTGACCATATTCTCTCCGAGTACACCCGCGTCACCACCGAAGGTGGCCGCCTGTCCGACGTCCTGAGCGGTTACATTGACCCGGACGACGGTATCGCGCCGCCTGCAGCCGAAGTGCCGCCGCCGATCGACGCGAAAGCCGCCAAGGCCGACGACGACACCGATGACGACGACGCCGAAGCCAGTGACGACGAAGAAGAAGCCGAAAGCGGTCCGGACCCGGTCATCGCAGCCCAGCGTTTCGGCGCTGTGGCCGACCAGATGGAAATCACCCGCAAGGCGCTGAAGAAGCATGGCCGCAACAACAAGCAGGCAATTGCCGAGCTGTTGGCACTGGCCGAGCTGTTCATGCCGATCAAACTGGTGCCAAAGCAGTTCGAAGGCCTGGTCGAGCGTGTCCGCGGCGCCCTGGATCGTCTGCGTCAGCAAGAGCGCGCGATCATGCAACTGTGCGTGCGTGATGCCCGCATGCCACGTGCTGATTTCCTGCGTCAGTTCCCTGGCCACGAAGTCGACGAAAGCTGGACCGATGCACTGGCCAAAGGCAAAAGCAAATACGCTGAAGCCATTGCCCGCCTGCAACCGGACATCATTCGTTGCCAGCAGAAGCTGACCGCGCTGGAGGCCGAAACCGGCCTGACCGTCGCCGAGATCAAGGACATCAACCGTCGCATGTCGATCGGTGAGGCCAAGGCCCGCCGCGCGAAGAAAGAGATGGTCGAAGCGAACTTGCGTCTGGTGATCTCCATCGCCAAGAAGTACACCAACCGCGGCCTGCAATTCCTCGATCTGATCCAGGAAGGCAACATCGGTCTGATGAAAGCGGTGGACAAGTTCGAATACCGTCGCGGCTACAAGTTCTCGACTTATGCCACCTGGTGGATCCGTCAGGCGATCACTCGCTCGATCGCCGACCAGGCCCGCACCATCCGTATTCCGGTGCACATGATCGAGACCATCAACAAGCTCAACCGCATTTCCCGGCAGATGTTGCAGGAGATGGGTCGTGAACCGACTCCGGAAGAGCTGGGCGAACGCATGGAAATGCCTGAGGACAAAATCCGCAAGGTATTGAAGATCGCCAAAGAGCCGATCTCCATGGAAACCCCGATCGGTGATGACGAAGACTCCCATCTGGGTGACTTCATCGAAGACTCCACCATGCAGTCGCCGATCGATGTCGCCACCGTTGAGAGTCTCAAGGAAGCGACTCGCGAAGTGCTCTCCGGCCTCACTGCCCGTGAAGCCAAGGTACTGCGCATGCGTTTCGGCATCGACATGAATACCGACCACACCCTTGAGGAAGTCGGTAAGCAGTTTGACGTAACCCGCGAGCGGATTCGTCAGATCGAGGCCAAGGCCTTGCGCAAATTGCGCCACCCGACGCGAAGCGAGCACCTGCGCTCCTTCCTCGACGAGTGATGTTAAAAACCCCCGGCCCTGCCGGGGGTTTTGTTATGTGCAGATAAAATCCCCCCGCTACGCCCCCCCCCGCCCTATTGCCCGTCTACACTCGAAACATCCTCCCCAAGCCATGACGAGACCGTGATGCCCAGACTGACGGCCGTGATTTTGCTGTCATTGATGAGCTGGACCGCAACGGCTGGCGCGCTGACGCTCACCGACGAAGAGCGCCGCTGGCTCAAGGACCACCCCGACCTGCGCCTGGGTGTCGACGCCTCCTGGCCACCGTTCGAATTTCGCGACGATCAGGGGCGGTATCAGGGCCTGGCCGCCGACTACGTGGATGTTATCCGCGAGCGGCTGGCTGTCACGCTCACGCCTATCGAGCCCGTCAGTTGGACGATGGTGCTGGAGCAGGTCGCACAGGGCAAAATCGATCTTTTACCCGGCATCATGTCCACGCCCGAACGTCAGAACTACCTGGCTTTCACCCGCCCATATCTGGACTTTCCCATCGTCATCCTGGCCCATCATGGCGGCGCAGAACCTCATAACCTTGAGGATTTGTACGGGCTGAAAATCGCCGTGGTGGAAAATTATGCGCCCCACGAACTGTTGCGCAACCACCATCCAGACCTGAATCTGGTGGCGCTGCCCAATGTCAGCTCAGCCTTGCAAGCCTTGGCCACAGATAAAGTGGATGCGGTGGTGGGCGACCTGGCTTCCAGTGTCTGGAGCCTGCGCCAACTCAAGCTTGACGGGCTCTATGTCAGCGGAGAAACACCCTATCGCTATCAACTGGCCATGGGCGTCCCCCGGGAGAACAGGATACTGGTGGGTATCCTGGACAAGGTGATAGCGGACATGAGCCCGGCCCAGATCAGCGAAATCCAGGAGAAATGGGTCGGCAATGTCCGAGATTACCGAAGGTTCTGGTCAGACCTGCTGGTTTACGGCTTACCTGCGCTGCTCCTCTTGAGCGGTGTCCTTGCGGCGGTGATTCGCATCAATCGCCGCCTCAGCTCAGAGATCGCGCGACGAGTCGATCTGGAACAAGAACTGCGCAGCAGCGAATACCACTACCGCGGGCTGGTGGAGAGCCTTTCAGCAATTGCCTGGGAGGCAAGGGTCAGTGACTTCACCTACAGCTACGTGTCGCCTCACGCCGAAGATCTGCTCGGTTATCCCCTCTCCCACTGGCTGATTCCAGGGTTCTGGCGCAACATCATTCATCCTGCCGACCTGATCCGCGCCCAGAGCTATTGTGAGCATGAAGTGCTGGCGGGCCGGGACCATTGCATTGATTACCGCGTGATCACTGCTGACGGCCGCTGCCTGTGGGTGCGCGACATTGTCAGCCTGATCGAACACGGCCACGAACCGGTGATGCGCGGGTTGATGATCGACATCAGCGAAGCCAAACGCACCGAGGAAGCGCTGCGCCTCTCCGAGCAAAAATTCGCCTCGGTATTCCGTCAATGCCCGGACATCCTGGTGATAGCGCGCCTGATGGACGGTTGCCTGCTGGAGGTCAACAAAGCCTTCGAGGAGCAGATTGGCCTGAGCGCCGCAGAGGTGGTGGGCCAAACCGCGACTGAACTGAACATCTGGGGCATCCAGGACGTCGGCCCGGGCCTGCTGCAACGATTACAGGCCGGCAGTATCCGCAATCTGGAGATGCCTTTCCGTCGCAGCAATGGCCAGGTGTTCACCGGGCTGATATCGGCCGAACCCTTCGACCTCGACACCACCCCAGCCCTGGTCGTGGTAGTCCGTGATATCAGCCAGCTCAAGGAAACACAGCAGCAGTTGCAGACTTCCGAAGAGAAGTTCGCCAAGGCTTTTCATGCCTCGCCCGACGGCCTGCTACTGTCCCGGCAAAGCGACGGCCTGCTGATTGAGGTCAACGAAGGCTTCAGCCGTATTACCGGTTTCAATAGCGCCTTGTCGGTGGACCGTTCCACCCTGGACCTGGGTATCTGGGTCAACCTCAATGAGCGCAAACAGATGCTCGACCAATTACAACGAGACGGTTATGTCAGGGACTTCAGATGTCATATCCGCCGTAACGATGGGCAGATAAGGCTCTGCGAAGTGTCCAGCCGCCCTCTGCCCATCGGCAACGAAGACTGCATGCTGACCATCGCCCGGGACATCACCGAACGCCACCTGATGCAGGAAAAACTGCAACAGGCAGCCACCGTATTCGAAAGCACTGCCGAAGGCGTGCTGATCACCGATACACAACAGCACATCAGCGCGGTGAACCGCGCCTTCAGCGAGATCACCGGCTATAGCGAAACCGAAGCCTTGGGTCACACGCCGCGGCTGTTGGCTTCCGGCCTGCATGACAGTGCGTTCTATGCCGCGATGTGGCACCAGTTGACCGCCGAGGGACACTGGCAGGGGGAGATTTCCAACCGGCGTAAAAACGGCGAGTTGTATCCCAGTTGGCTGACCATCAGCGCGGTGCGTAACCGGGATCGGGAAATCACCCATTTCGTTGCGGTCTTTGCCGATATTTCCAGCCTCAAGCACGCCCAGGCCCGACTCGATTATCAGGCGCACCACGACCCGCTCACCGGCCTGCCAAATCGCACATTGTTCGAAAGCCGATTACTGACGGCGCTCAACAGCCAGCAGGAAGATGGCGGCCAGGGTGCGGTACTGTTCCTGGACCTGGACCGCTTCAAGCACATCAATGACAGCTTGGGACACCCGGTGGGAGATCTGCTGCTCAAGGGTATCGCCGTGCGCCTGCGCGAGCAGTTGCGCGATATCGATACCGTGGCGCGCCTGGGGGGTGACGAATTCATCATCCTGCTGCCAGGCCTGCAACAACCCAGCGACGCCGAACACATTGCCCAAAAACTGTTGAATTGCTTTGCCGCACCGTTCCAGGCCGGTGAACATGAATTTTTCATCAGTGCCAGCATCGGCACCAGCCTGTACCCGCAGGATGGCTGCGACGTCGCCACGCTGGTCAAGAATGCCGACGCGGCGATGTACCGCTCCAAGGCCAAGGGGCGCAACCGGGTTGAAAGCTACACCCGCGACCTCACCGCCCAGGCCAGTGAGCGGGTGGCACTGGAACACGAGTTGCGACGCGCCATCGAGCGCAACGAATTATCGTTGTCCTTCCAACCCAAATTCAGCCTTGCCGACAATCGCCTGGTGGGCGCCGAGGCGCTGATTCGCTGGACCCACCCCACATTTGGCGACGTACCGCCGGAGCATTTCATCCCCCTGGCCGAAGAAAACGGCATGATCCTGCAGATTGGCGACTGGGTACTGGAACATGCCTGTCGACAACTGTCCGAATGGAACGACGCCTACGAAAGCCTCGGCCCGCTGTCGGTCAACCTTGCCGGAGCCCAATTGCGCCAACCCAACCTGCTGGGGCGTATCGAACAGTTGCTGCGTGAGCACCACCTCAAGCCCGGCTTGTTGCAACTGGAAATTACCGAAAACTTCATCATGAGCCAGGCCGAAGAAGCCCTCGCGGTGCTGCACCAGCTGAAAAAACTCGGTGTGCAACTGGCGATAGACGACTTCGGCACCGGTTACTCCTCCCTGAGCTATCTCAAGCGTTTGCCACTGGACTTCCTCAAGATCGACCAGTCCTTCGTCCGTGGCCTGCCCGATGACCCGCACGACGTGGCCATCGTGCGGGCAATCATCGCGCTGGGCCGCAGTATGCAATTCACCATCATCGCCGAAGGCGTCGAGACCCTGGCCCAACAACAATTCCTGGCTGAAGAAGGGTGCGAACAGATCCAGGGCTACATCGTCAGCCTGCCCCTGTGCGCCGAAGAGTTCGCCGCAACGTTTCTTCGTATGACCGTATCGGATTTTTCGGATAGCACAGCCGAGAAACCGTCGCTATAATCCGCGGCCTACTGAGGGCCTATAGCTCAGTTGGTTAGAGCAGAGGACTCATAATCCTTTGGTCCACGGTTCGAGTCCGTGTGGGCCCACCAACTCCAAAGCCGCGCATTGCGCGGCTTTCGTTTTCTCCCAGAGAAAAAAGTGGTACTTCGACCCGCTGCCGTGTCCACAAAGTGCCCCCCCCCCAAGCGCTCATCGATTCAGACGATGCGTATATCTACGGGAGATCCATCCCGTTATCCTGAATCGCCCCGGATTCTCTAGACACCTTGCGGCGGGATTCCGCGATTGCAGTTTGATTGCACGCCCTTAACCCTCAGCGCAACGCAGAAGTTGTCGACGGAGCTTTACACGGTCACAGCATACCCCGGCCAGTGCCTCGTGCGGAGGCGCCTCGGCCTAACGTCTCCAAAACCGACGCGCTCGATGTGTTGTTACCGGGGAGTTGGCTCGCTGGCGATGAGACCCGTGCAGACGTCAAATTCCCCGGGGCCTCACATCAAAGACCGTTTGCATCTTAGTCACCGCTTGTAGAAAATCATCGTCTTTTTGCACGAATGGATACGCGCATGAAGTTCGAGAAGACCACGCAGTACAGGTCCGCAGAAGGGATCGTCTTCAATCTGTCTCGAATCACCCTCATGGAAAGCGACCGAGGTCGCCTGCGCGAGCTGCACTTTGGCGAAGCGAAACGCGCCCATTACCAAGTCAACAGCATGGTCGTCGATATGTACGACCGAGTGCAGGCTCGAAACCTGCCATGCCTGCTGACAGTCTGCATTTCCAATCCCCTCACCCGGCAGCAGGCCGATGCTATCAGTACTATGCGCGGCAACGTCGCCAAGGGAATTGCTGCGGCCTCAGGTGGCGTTGCCGGGAGGGTAGGTGCGTTGGGCGGGCCGCTCATTGGCTGGGCTTCAGGCGCAGTCGTGACGACAGGTGTCAACTGGTACCTCAAAGGGGCCTTGCCGAACCTGCATGCAGGTGACGTGCTGGTCAGCATCGAGGGAGAGGTCCATGGCGGGATTGGCCCACAGCGCTCTGTCGTGACGCTGGTCATCAAGGACTGAGGAACTGCACATGCCCTACATCATGCAAACTGTAGTCCTTCTGGTACTGGGCACGATCCTCGTTCAGTTTCTGAAACCATACCCGCTGCGCAAGTGGCTGGGTTTGGCGCTGCTGGCAACGGGCTTGGTCAGCATCTTCAAGGTTGGTGAGCAGCAGGTGCTGGGCTTTGACCTGGAGCTGCTAGCACTGCTGGCCGTGCCGCTGGGCGTGGTGCTTTTCCTGACGCGGCGCCGGTTCACGGAGCGGGACTGAAGCCCTGGCACGATTTCTCGGTGCCGTCTCTGACCCAAAATCATATGGGACAACAGTCGATCAACAGCGCGTTGATAGATGATCTTAGCGTTGGACCTTGCCGGCGGATTGGGGGTTACTTTGAACATACTGATAACTCCTAACGTAGGTTAGATGCCGCCAAAAATCACTGCTAAATGATGGGTGGCGGCTGTAACGCAGGCCAGGTGCAGTCGGAAATGTGTAATGCCACATTGACGAGCCTCGCCAACTCTGCGGGCGCGGCCTAATTCTGATCCTAGACAGCACGGATCTAACGCACATGAAAGGTCACCGCAATCGCCAACCTTTAAAGTCAGACGATACGCATGCCTTAGACCAAGCCGCGTTTTGCTTCTTGATCTGTGAATGGAACGTGGTTCTGGAGCTGCGAGAGAATTAGCCCGGGGGCACTACAGAAGATCGTGGGAGAAGATTTCACTGCGGGGCGAATTGCGAAACTCAAAGTCCGCAAAATCAGTACAACCACGGTACAGTACTCAGCTTGAGCAACCTTCTCAAAATTACGCTCAAAACCAGTAACTACGGGCCCTCCAGCTATGCCAACCTACGTTCACCTTCGAACGATTTCTCTAGGCATAGCACCTCGCCCAGCAACTCATAATCCTTTCGTCCACGGTTCGAGTCCGTGTGGGCCCACCATACAAAAAGCCGCGCATTGCGCGGCTTTTGCGTTTTTGAGTGGCGAGACTGGGTGATCTGGCCCAAGGTCTTCATAAACCGCGCAACAAGAGCGTCATCCATGCGGTATGTACCCGCCCAGCTATAGTGAATTTCGCCTATACCGGACATTCAGTGAATCAAACTGGTAGTCCCCGCTGAACAGGCGTCGGACAGCTCCTGAGACGGATTAAACACAACTCTCAGGGCGCCGAAACTACCGCTCTGTAGTACAGTTGCGCCCGCCAGGGCCCGGCCACTGCCAGCGATAAAGGCCGGTTTAGCCCTCGAACGACTCGACGGTGCCATATAGCGAGTTTTCAGATCGGGAACGATCGGCGGCACCGAAACGTCCGAAGACGCGAAATCGGATGTAAAACCAGGCATAAACTGATCGCGGGACGCTCAAGAGAGCGATTCCGCCGATAATAAGAAATATAGGAGAAACAGATGGAATTCCTGCAAACGCTGTTTGGGTATGTCGACAGCCTCACGTGGGGGTGGTCGCTCATACCCATTCTCGTGGTCTTCGGAGTGTTCATCACGATCATGTCGGGTTTCGTCCAGTTCGAATTCTTCGGCCGGATGTTCCGCGTGCTGTCAGGGAAGAACCAGAACAGTGACCCCAACAACCTCAGCGCGCGACAAGCGCTACTCGTATCCGTGGGCGGCCGCGTGGGCGGCGGAAACATTGCCGGTGTAGCCGTCGCGATCACGCTCGGTGGGCCCGGCGCGGTTTTCTGGATGTGGTGCATCGCGCTCGTCGGCATGGCGACAAGTCTCGTCGAATGTACGCTTGCCCAGATCTACAAGCGCACCGACGGTGAACACTCCTTCCGTGGCGGCCCAGCCGACTATATCCGGCACGGCCTCGGCTCGAACTACAACTGGCTGGCGATAGTTTATGCAGTCTGCCTGCTGGCAGCCTTCGGCCTTGGCTTCAATGCCTTTCAAGGCAACACTGTGGCCGGCGCGATGCAGGATTCGTTCGGGATCAGCCGCTTTGTGACCGGAGCGCTACTGGTGCTTGTCACCGGGTTTGTGATCTTTGGTGGAATCAAGCGCATCGCCAAGGCGGCCGATGTCGTGGTGCCCGTCATGGCGCTGGGTTACCTGGCGCTTGCCCTGATCGTCATCGTGATGAACATCGGTGAAATTCCGGCGCTCTTCGTACGCATCGTCTCCAGTGCCTTCGGCTATGAAGAAGCCATCGCCGGTGGCATGGGGGCTGCGATTGCACAAGGCTTGCGCCGCGGGCTGTTCTCAAACGAGGCCGGGCTTGGTTCCGCACCGAACGTCGCGGCAACTGCGCTGGTACATCACCCGGTCAGCCAGGGCATCACCCAATCGTTCTCGGTCTTCATCGACACGATCGTGATTTGCTCGTGCACGGCTTTCATCATCCTGCTGGGTGATGTCTATGTTGCCGGTGCTACAGGTATCGACGGTGTCGTACTGACACAACAGTCACTGGCCAGCCATTTTGGTGAGTGGTCGCGCTACGCGTTGACTCTGGCGATCCTGCTCTTCGCCTTCTCGTCCATCATCTACAACGTCTATCTGGGTGAGAACGCACTGGCGGCCATCACCAAATCCAAACCGGCCCTGCTGGTGCTGCGCGTGTTTATCCTGGGCTTGATTTTCCTCGGCGCCGCGGCCCCGAACGCCACCTCGGTGTTCTTCTTCTCAGATCCGATGATGGGCATTCTGGCACTGGTGAACCTGATTGCGATTTTGATGCTGTTCCCTACTGCGATACGGGTGATCAACGACTTCCGCGCGCAGTTGAAAGCCGGTGTGGCAAGGCCGGTCTTCGATCCGGCAAATTTCCCCGACCTCGATCTCGACCGCAAGGCATGGGATACCAATCGCTGGAAATGATCCCGGCCCGGTCGCAGCCTGGATTGGGCTGCGGCCGCATCTGAAACGGGCTGATGCCAGCATCGTCAAATCTGCGGATACTGCCACCATGACCAACGTCATGGTGGCAGGCATTCCCGAGCGCATCCCAATGGAGTAGGTGGCAAAGGCATGCGAGCCTGTAACATGCCAGCCACCGATATCCACGCCGGAGCCCATCTTGTCTGACACCCGCCCTCCCGTCCTCGACGAAATCGACCGCCAGCTGATTGCCGCCCTGCAAATCAATGCCCGGGAAAGCGTCGCCATGCTCGCCCGACAATTGGGCATCGCCCGCACCACCGTGACTTCGCGGCTGGCGCGGCTGGAAAAAACCAAGGTCATCACCGGGTACGGCGTGCGTCTGGGGCAGCGGGTGATAGACGGCGGGTTACAGGCTTACGTCGGCATCAAGGTTCAACCGCGCTCCGGCAAGGACGTGCTGCGGCGCTTGAGTGCGATGGCCCAGGTCCAGCAACTGTGTGCGGTCAGCGGCGAATTCGACTATGTGGCCTGGCTGCGCACGGATTCACCGGAGCAGCTGGATCAGTTACTGGATCAGATTGGCAGTGTGGATGGGGTGGAGAAAACCACCACTTCGATCATCCTCAGCAGCAAGATCGATCGGGGGCAGCCGGTCTAGAGGGTGCGACTTAACGTGCTCGCGATGGCGTCGGACCAGCTACCTTTCCATGACCGACATGCCGCTTTCGCGAGCCGGTTTGCTCCCACAGAAAATGCGGATTACCGTGTTTGATGGGAGAAATTTTCGATTCTGACCTGCCCCTCAGGGAACGTTGCAATAATTTCCAACTCTCCACCCATAGCACGAATGTAGTTACGCAATGTACTGATGTACATGTCGGTGCGACGCTCCATCTTCGACACCGCTGCCTGATTGATATGCAGCGTCCTGGCCAGAGCGTCCTGGCTCAACTCCTGCGCCTGACGCAACTCGTGAAGCGGCATTTCTGCCCTCAGTTTCTGATACAGAGCCTGCGTACGAGCCTGGGCGTCAGGCGAACGACGCGCTACTAAATCTGCAAACTTCTTAGCCATTGTCACAACCCTCATTCTTCAAGACTTCCAAATGCTCGTCATAAAGACGCTCAGCCAACGGTACGTGCTCCTGATACCAACGATCCTGACCGGTTTTGTCCCCGCCGATCAGCAGGATGGCGCAGCGACGTGGATCAAATGCATACAGCACACGATAAGGTCTGCCTGCATGTTGCACCCGTAACTCCCGAAGGTTGCCGTGGCGCGAACCTTTGATATCGCTGGTGTGAGGAAAGCCCAAATATGGCCCGGCATCACCAAGCAACATCACCGATACCTGCACATCATCCTGCTCAGATTCACTGAGACGGTCCCACCACATCTCAAATTCGTCGGTGTACTCAACATCCCATCTCATTCCAATATGCCACCCAAGTTATATAACCTCAAGGGAATAACCTTAGCTGTCTGACCAGCTCGATCCTGCAGGCAATTGTTAAATGGGGTTTCTGTGAGCGTTCGATCTGGATCGACAGCGTGAACGGTGTGAAAAAGACCATCACTTCGAAATTTGTACATGTGAGAGCGGGCTTGTTCGCGAAGGCGTCAGCACAGCCAGCCTCCCAGTAACCGCCCACCGCCTTCACCAGAAGGCCCATGTCCACAAGACTCATCTCGTCAATATGACCAATCAATGCATAAAAATGACTGATAACAATCCACAACGACGACACATTGCGTCTTATTAACGTGTTTCACCCTCTCTAGAATGGCTGGCATCTTTCCTATACTCAGACGCGAAAGCCGCGTCGAGTCGCCCAATCAAGGTCAGCCATGAACAAGAACAATCGCCACCCAGCAGACGGCAAGAAGCCCATCACCATTTTCGGGCCGGACTTTCCTTTCGCTTTTGACGACTGGATCGAGCATCCCGCCGGCCTGGGCAGTATTCCCGCCCACAACCACGGGGCAGAAGTCGCGATTGTCGGTGCCGGGATCGCCGGTCTGGTGGCGGCCTACGAGTTGATGAAGCTGGGCCTCAAGCCGGTGGTCTACGAAGCGTCGAAGATGGGTGGGCGCCTGCGCTCACAAGCGTTCAACGGCGCCGAGGGTGTCATAGCCGAGCTGGGGGGCATGCGGTTTCCGGTGTCGTCCACGGCGTTCTATCACTACGTCGACAAACTGGGCCTGGAGACCAAACCGTTTCCCAACCCTTTGACCCCGGCCTCGGGCAGCACGGTCATCGATCTGGAAGGCCAGACCTACTACGCACAAAAGTTGGCCGACCTGCCGGCATTGTTCCAGGAAGTGGCCGACGCCTGGGCGGATGCGCTGGAGGACGGTTCGCGCTTCGGCGATATCCAGCAGGCGATTCGCGACCGCGACGTGCCACGCCTCAAGGCACTGTGGAACACCCTGGTCCCCCTGTGGGACGACCGCACTTTCTACGACTTCGTCGCCACGTCCAAGGCGTTTGCCAAACTCTCGTTCCAGCACCGTGAAGTGTTCGGCCAGGTGGGTTTCGGCACCGGCGGCTGGGACTCGGACTTTCCCAATTCGATGCTGGAAATCTTCCGCGTGGTGATGACCAATTGCGACGATCATCAGCATCTTGTGGTAGGTGGCGTCGAGCAGGTGCCCCATGGCATCTGGAAGCATGTGCCGGAGCGCTGCGCGCACTGGCCAGAAGGTACCAGCCTCAACTCGTTGCACCTGGGCGCCCCGCGCAGCGGTGTGAAGCGCATCGCGCGTGCCGACGATGGCCGGTTCAGCGTGACCGACGTGTGGGACAACACCCGCGAATATGCCGCGGTGCTGGTCACCTGCCAAAGCTGGCTGCTGACCACTCAGATCGAATGCGAAGAGGCGCTGTTCTCGCAAAAAATGTGGATGGCCCTGGATCGCACCCGCTACATGCAATCGTCGAAGACTTTCGTGATGGTCGACCGGCCGTTCTGGAAGGACAAGGATCCGGAAACCGGCCGCGACCTGATGAGCATGACCCTCACCGACCGCCTCACCCGTGGCACCTATCTGTTCGACAATGGCGATGACAAGCCGGGGGTCATTTGCCTGTCTTACTCGTGGATGAGCGATGCGCTGAAAATGCTCCCCCATCCGGTGGAAAAACGCGTGAAGCTGGCGCTCGACGCCTTGAAGAAGATTTACCCCAAGGTGGACATCGCCGCACGGATCATCGGCGATCCGATCACCGTCTCCTGGGAAGCCGACCCGCATTTCCTCGGCGCATTCAAAGGTGCTCTGCCCGGCCACTATCGCTACAACCAGCGCATGTACGCCCATTTCATGCAGGACGACATGCCGGCCGAACAGCGAGGGATCTTTATCGCCGGCGATGACGTCTCATGGACACCGGCCTGGGTTGAGGGCGCGGTACAAACCTCACTCAATGCCGTGTGGGGAATCATGAAGCACTTCGGCGGTGAAACTCACCCCGAGAACCCGGGGCCAGGTGACGTGTTCGACGAAATCGGTCCGATCGCCCTGCCCGAATAAAAGGAGTTTTTGATGCGTGTAGCCCTTTACCAATGTTCACCGCTGCCGCTGGACCCGGCCGCCAACCTGCAACGCCTGCATCAGGTGGCGCTGGAGGCCAGGGGCGCCGATGTGTTGGTGTTGCCGGAAATGTTCCTGACCGGCTACAACATTGGCGTCGACGCGGTGAATGTATTGGCCGAGGTCTACAACGGCGAATGGGCGCAGCAGATCGCTCGCATCGCCAAGGCGGCCAGTCTGGCGATCGCCTATGGCTACCCGGAACGCAGCGAAGATGGGCAGATTTACAACGCGGTGCAACTGATCGACGCCCACGGCGAACGCCTGGCAAATTATCGAAAGAGTCACCTGTTTGGCGATTTGGACCACGCGATGTTCAGCGCTGGCGATAGCGAGCTGCCCATCGTCGAGCTTAACGGCTGGAAGCTTGGCTTTCTGATCTGCTATGACCTGGAGTTTCCGGAAAACGCCCGGCGCCTGGCCCTGGCCGGCGCCGAACTGATCCTGGTGCCCACCGCCAACATGCAGCCCTATGAGTTCATCGCCGATGTCACCGTGCGCGCCCGGGCCATCGAGAACCAGTGTTTTGTGGCTTACGCCAACTATTGCGGTCATGAAGGTGAATTGCAGTACTGCGGGCAAAGCAGCATCGCCGCCCCGGATGGCAGCCGCCCTGCCCTGGCCGGGCTGGACGAGGCCTTGATCGTCGGGGACCTGGATCGGCAACTGATGGAGGATTGCCGTGCGGCCTACAACTACCTGCATGACCGCCGCCCTAAGCTTTACGACGACTTGAACAAACACTGATTGAGAACGCTCCCTTATCCGCTAGCATGAGCGCTTCTCTGTTCTGGAAACGCTCATGTCGGCCGTCGATTCCTTCTGCCCCCACACTGAAACCCTGGCCAACGGCTTGCGAGTGACATTGCGCCATGTCCCCGGCCTCAAGCGCAGCGCTGCGGTGCTGCGGGTGGCGGTCGGCAGCCATGATGCGCCGCTCGCCTGGCCGGGACTGGCGCACTTGCTCGAACATCTTTTCTTCCTCGGCACTGAGCGGTTTCCCACAGAGCAGAACCTGATGACCTACGTGCAACGGCATGGCGGCCAAGTCAATGCCCGCACCAGCGATCGCACCACCGATTTCTTCTTCGAATTATCACCGGCTGCCTTTGCCGGCGGTCTGGAGCGACTCGGGGACATGCTCTCCCATCCGCGCCTGGATGAAACCGTCCAATTGCGCGAGCGAGAAGTGCTGCACGCGGAATTCATCGCCTGGTCTCAGGACCCCACGGCCCAGCGACAAGTGGCCCTGCACGAAGGACTGTCCGCAGCTCATCCACTGCGAGGTTTCCATGCGGGTAATCGCGACAGCCTCGCGGTGCAGCGGGCCGAGTTCCAAATGGCACTACAAGACTTTTATCGAAGGTTCTACCAGAGCGGCCAAATGACGCTGAGTCTGGCGGGCCCGCAAAGCATCGAAGCCTTGAAGGCACTGGCCGAGCAGTTCAGCGGCGATGTACCTGCGGGTGAAGCGGTCACCCGGCAGCCAGCGCCGGAGCTGATGGCATCGCACCAGGCCGGTTATCAACAGGTCAGCCCAGGACGTCTCGATCTGCTGTGCGCCTTCGAAGGTTTACCGGTCGCCTCGCCGCAAGCCATGGATTTTCTCTGCACATGGCTGAACAACAGTAAACCGGGCGGCCTGCTCGCCACCTTGCGTCAACGCGGTCTGGCTGACAGCCTCAAGGCTTCGGCGCTGTACGAGTTTGCCGAGCAGGCGCTGTTGCACATCGAGTTCAAACTCGATAACGATCACGCACTGAACGACATTCAGCCATTGCTGCACGATTGGTTGGGATTTTTCGCCGCCCAAGACGACTGGGCGCCCTTGCGCGATGAGTTCAGCGCCCGCCTGCAACGTCGGCAGGAAACGGCAACGGCGTTGCAACTGGCCCGTTGGGACAATGAAGAACGCGCTGTTCAACTGTCGGAAAACGATCTGTCGCGGCTCAGGCAAATTCTCAAGCAATTGCACCCGGCGGAGCACGTCACCGGGCAATGGCAACTGCCCGCGCCCAACCCGTTCCTGCAAACGGCAAGCGAACCACCCCGTACCGGGTTGATACGCGGCCAGACCAGCGCCCATCGCGGTCTGCGCACCTTCGCCCAGGACCGCTCCCGGGGCCGGCGGGAACGTTCCCCCATGCAGTTCAGCCAAGGGCTGGCGGACAACACCCCACAAGGCGCGGTGTATCTGCGCTGGCGCCTGGCGACGCTGCCCCCGCTCGACCTCTCGGCCAGGCTTGATCGGCATCTGCAGGATCTGCGTGAAGACGCGCAGCAGGCCGGCGTGGAAGTCACCTTTGAGCCCTGCGCCGACCAATGGCTGCTGAAGCTGGTTGGCCTGCAGGCACCGATGCCCTTGGTGCTAGAGCACATTCTGACGAAGCTGGGACAACCACTGCCGCCGGCGTCAGCGAAGAGCGAACCTGCGCTGATACCGATTCGACACCTGTTGAAGGAGTTGCCGATTCATTGCCAGCAAAACTCCTCATCGTCAGCCTTGGCGCTGCCCGATCGCGACAACAGCGTGTGGACGACGGCGCATTGGGACGCACTGGCCATCGGTCTGTCGGCCGCCACCCAGGGAGCAATGGGCCCGGTGCTGGCCCGGGTGCCCGGCATTGCCGGCCAGCAAGCCCAACCGGCCTCCCCTTGCGGGCAGCCGATCTGGCACACCCTTCAGACCCACGGCGACGAACAGGCCGTGTTGTTGTTTTGTCCCACGCCTACCCGAGCCCTGCGCGACGAAGCCGCATGGCGGTTGCTGGCACAGCTGTGTCAAACAGCGTTTTACCAGCGCCTGCGGGTCGAGTTGCAGTTGGGTTACGCAGTGTTCAGCGGTGTGAAGCAGATCGATGGGCAGACCGGTTTGTTGTTCGGTGTCCAATCACCCAGCGCCTCGGCGGCCCAGTTGATCGCCCATATCGACCAGTTCCTGAGCGGCCTGCCGGACCGTCTCCAGCAGCTCGACGATTCGACGCTGGCCAGTCAGCAGCAGGCCCTCGCCGCCCAGTTCCAGAGCGCCGCCCTACCCTGCGCCCAAGCGGCCGAACTGCTCTGGCAGGGCAAACTCGCTGGCCATCCGTCGGATTATCTAGAGCAATTGTCCGACGCCATCATGCGTGTGAATCGAGAACAGCTGATGGACGCCGTGGGGCATCTGACTAGCGCCGAAAGTGCACGCTATTGCCTGACCAATGGAGCCTGCCCTGGAGAGCCCTGGCACGCGGTGCCGTGATCATTACAGTCTGTGCAATGAGCTTTCTTGGAGAATTGCGGCCAACGAATATGTCAGATTTAGTAACATAGCCGCCTAAGCATCTGAACATCTCCCTTCGGAGGTGGACTATATGTATAGGTCTCAACCGACCCATCCTGATTACAGCATCCCACCTAAAGGAGTATTTCCATGTCTTGGTCCAAACCCGCATATATCGACCTGCGTATCGGTTTCGAAGTCACCATGTACTTCGCCAGCCGTTGATTGCTGCAGGCGGTTGAACGCGCAGCACAACGCCTCGGTCAGCCGGGGCGTTTTTTATTTAGGTTTGCAGATGGAGCGGCCATGTTTGTCCAGATTCTAGGTTCCGCCGCCGGCGGCGGTTTCCCCCAGTGGAATTGCAACTGCGCCAATTGCGCAGGTTTTCGCAACGGCAGCCTGCGAGCCCAGGCACGCACTCAGTCGTCCATCGCGATTTCCGATGATGGCGTGAACTGGGTGCTGTGCAATGCCTCCCCGGACATTCGCGCCCAGCTCCAAGGGTTCGCCCCGATGCAACCGGGTCGGGCACTGCGGGACACCGGTATCGGCGCCATCATTCTGATGGACAGCCAGATCGACCACACCACCGGCCTGCTCAGCCTGCGCGAAGGCTGCCCGCATCAAGTCTGGTGCACCGACATGGTCCATGAAGACCTGAGCACGGGTTTTCCGCTGTTCAACATGCTGACCCACTGGAACGGCGGGCTGAGCTGGAACCGCATCGAACTCGACCAGCCGTTCACCATCCCGGCCTGCCCGAACCTGCGCTTCACTCCCCTGCCGCTGCGCAGCGCCGCGCCGCCCTATTCACCGCACCGTTTCGATCCGCACCCAGGCGACAACATCGGCCTAATCGTCGAAGACCTGCGCACCGGCGGCAAGCTGTTTTACGCCCCTGGCCTGGGCAAAGTCGACGAGCCTTTGCTGGAGATCATGGCCGGCAGCGATTGCCTGTTGGTGGACGGCACGATGTGGGACGACGATGAAATGCAGCGTCGTGGCGTCGGCACCCGCACCGGTCGCGAGATGGGCCATCTGGCACAGAACGGGCCTGGCGGGATGATCGAAGTGCTGGAGCAACTGCCCGAGCCGCGCAAGGTCCTTATTCATATCAACAATACCAACCCGATCCTCGACGAAGACTCGCCCGAGCGGGCCGAGCTTGTACGTCGAAAGATTGAGGTGGCTTACGACGGAATGAGTATTGAGTTGTAGGACGGGCGCGACGATTGTGGGCGTGGGTGTGCGCTGTTTCAGCCAATCGCTGCTGGCTGATGAGACGCCATCGCGAGCAGGCTCGCCCCCACAGTAGTTTGAGTCGTACCGGATATTTCATGCGTTACAGATCGAGTGTGGCAGCGAGCCTGCTCGCGATGGGGCCAACCCTGACGCCACAGAATCCACGGGAATTGCCCGGAGAACCGCAATGACTGATACCCCCCTGTCCCCCGCCGAGTTCGAAGCGGCCCTGCGTGCCAAGGGTGCGTATTACCACATTCATCACCCGTATCACGTGGCGATGTATGAGGGCCGCGCCACTCGCGAGCAGATCCAGGGCTGGGTCGCGAACCGTTTTTACTATCAGGTGAACATCCCGCTCAAGGATGCCGCGATCCTGGCCAACTGCCCGGACCGGGAAATCCGCCGCGAGTGGATCCAGCGCCTGCTCGACCATGACGGCGCGCCCGGCGAAGACGGCGGCATCGAAGCCTGGTTGCGGCTGGGTCAGGCGGTTGGCCTGGATCCCGATCAACTGCGCTCCCAGGAACTGGTGCTGCCGGGCGTGCGCTTCGCGGTGGATGCCTACGTCAACTTCGCCCGCCGCGCCTCTTGGCAGGAAGCCGCCAGCAGCTCCCTGACCGAAATGTTCGCACCACAGATCCATCAGTCGCGCCTGGACAGCTGGCCGCAGCATTACCCCTGGATCGACCCCGCCGGCTACGAATATTTCCGCACCCGCCTGGGCCAGGCCCGGCGAGACGTGGAGCACGGCCTGGCGATTACCTTGCAGCATTACACCACCCGCGAAGGCCAGGAGCGCATGCTGGAGATTCTCCAGTTCAAACTGGACATCCTCTGGAGCATGCTCGATGCCATGAGCATGGCCTACGAATTGAACCGCCCGCCCTATCACAGCGTGACCGGGCAACGGGTGTGGCACAAAGGAATTACCTTATGAGTTTCGATCGCAGCAAGACCCCACGCTGGCGCCCCGGCTACCGTTTCCAGTACGAGCCGGCACAGAAGGGCCACGTGCTGCTCTATCCTGAAGGCATGATCAAGCTCAACGACAGCGCTTCGCTGATTGGCGGCCTGATCGACGGTGAACGGGATGTGGCCGCCATCATTGGCGAGTTGGCCAGACAGTTCCCCGACGTGCCGGAACTCGGTGACGACATCGAGCAATTCATGGAGGTCGCCCGTGCAGAGCATTGGATCGAACTTGTCTGACGCCACAAGCCTGCCGCCCAAGCCTGAAGTCGGCCTGCCGCTGTGGCTGCTGGCCGAGCTGACCTACCGTTGCCCGTTGCAATGCCCGTACTGCTCCAATCCGCTGGACTTCGCCGAACAGGGCAAGGAGCTGAGTACCGAGCAGTGGTTCAAGGTGTTTCGCGAGGCGCGTGAGATGGGCGCCGCGCAATTGGGCTTTTCCGGCGGCGAGCCGCTGGTGCGCCAGGACCTGGCCGAACTGATCGCCGAGGCGCGCAGGCTGGGTTTCTACACCAACCTGATCACCTCTGGCATCGGCTTGACCGAGCAGAAAATCAGCGATTTCAAAAAGGCCGGCCTCGACCACATCCAGATCAGTTTCCAGGCCAGCGACGAACAGGTGAACAACCTGCTGGCCGGTTCAAAGAAAGCCTTCGCGCAAAAACTGGAAATGGCCCGGGCGGTCAAGGCCCACGGCTATCCGATGGTGCTGAACTTCGTCACCCATCGGCACAACATCGACAAGATCGACCGCATTATCGAGCTGTGCATCGCCCTTGAAGCCGACTTCGTCGAACTCGCCACCTGCCAGTTCTACGGCTGGGCGCAGCTCAACCGCGTCGGCCTGCTGCCCACCCGGGAACAACTGGTGCGTGCCGAACGTATCACCAACGAATACCGCGCCAGACTGGAGGCCCAAGGGCATCCGTGCAAGTTGATCTTCGTCACCCCGGACTATTATGAAGAACGCCCCAAGGCCTGCATGAACGGCTGGGGCAGCATTTTCCTGACCGTCACGCCGGACGGCACCGCATTGCCCTGTCACGGCGCCCGTCAGATGCCCGTGCAATTTCCCAACGTGCGTGACCACAGCATGCAGCACATCTGGTACGACTCGTTCGGCTTCAATCGTTTCCGCGGCTATGACTGGATGCCCGAGCCGTGCCGCTCGTGTGATGAAAAAGAAAAGGACTTCGGCGGCTGTCGCTGCCAGGCGTTCATGCTCACGGGCGATGCGAGCAATGCCGACCCGGTGTGCAGCAAATCCGAGCATCACGGGATGATTCTTCAGGCTCGGGAAGACGCCGAGCATGCCACTCAGACGATTGAACAACTGGCCTTTCGCAATGAACGAAACTCACGCCTCATCGCCAAAGGCTGATTCTTTCAGCGCAGCCCAGGCCGTTGCGGCAGGCATCGACTTCGCTGAGCTGCAAGCCGGGCCCCTTGGACTGTTCTGGAATCAATACCGTCCCGAAGACGGTGCCTGCCGGATCTGGCATTGGCAGGATGCCAAGGCCCGATGCCTGACCCCGGACGGGTTCAGTGTCCGCAGCCGGGTTTATGAATACGGCGGCGGTTCGTTCTGCCTGAGCGACGACGGTGTGCTGTTCGTCAATGAGGCCGATCAGCAGGTGTATCACCAGTCGCTGGCCGGCGAACAACCCGTGGCGCTGACCTCAAGTGATTGTCGATATGGCGATCTTCACTTCGCTTGCGGCCAGGTGCTGGCGGTGGAGGAGCAGGCCAACCAGCATCGCCTGGTCTCGATCGGCCTGGCAGATCATCAGCGACATCTGCTGGCCGAAGGTGCGGACTTCTACGCCGCGCCGACCTTGAGTCCAGATGGTCGACGACTGGCCTGGATTGAGTGGAGCCGCCCCCATCAACCGTGGACGTCAACGAGACTGATGCTGGCCGAGCGCAACGCTGGCGCCTGGAATGAACCGCGTTGCGTCGCGGGCAGCGCTAACGAGGAGTCCATTCAGCAACCGCGTTTTGATGATTGCGGTCGCCTTTACTGCCTGAGCGATCGTGGCGGTTATTGGCAGCCCTGGATTGAATCCGCCGACGACCTGGAGCCGCTGCCCGCCGCCGAAGCCGATCACGCCCCTGCACCCTGGCAACTGGGCGGCTGTACGTGGCTGCCGCTGGGCGAACGCGATTACCTGGCGAGTTGGACCGAGGCGGGGTTCGGGCGACTGGGCCTCTGCCGCAGCGACGGCGTATACGAGGATTTCACCGGCTCCTATTCGCGTTTTCGCAGCTTGGCACTCGATGAGCGGTTCATTTATGCCATCGCCGCTGCGCCAATCAGCCCGTCGGCGGTGATAGCCATTGAGCGGCAAAACCATGCAGTGGTGGTGCTCGCCGGTGGCGTTGCGCCGTTGCCCATCGAACACATCAGTCGCCCCCGGACCCTGCGCTATCCCTCGGCTTCCAGCCAAGCCCATGGGTTCTTTTACCCGGCCATGAACGCCGAAGAGAAGCCGCCATTGGTGGTGTTCATCCATGGCGGACCGACCTCGGCGTGTTATCCCATTTTTGATCCGCGCATCCAGTACTGGACCCAGCGCGGCTTTGCCGTAGCCGATCTCAATTACCGCGGCAGCAGCGGTTATGGCCGGGCCTATCGACAGGCGCTGTATTTGAATTGGGGGGTGGTTGACGTCGAGGATGCCTGCGCGGTGGTCACGTACCTTGAGGAACAAGGCTTGATCAATGGCCGTCGCGCGTTCATTCGTGGCGGCAGTGCCGGCGGCTACACGACTCTTTGCGCCCTGGCGTTCCATGACGTGTTCCGCGCCGGCGCCAGTCTCTATGGTGTCAGCGACCCCGTCGCCCTGGGCCAGGCCACGCACAAATTCGAAGGCGATTATCTGGATTGGTTGATCGGCGACCCGCAACAGGACGCCGAACGCTATCGGGACCGCACGCCACTGCTGCACGCTGATCAGATCCGCACCCCGGTGATATTTTTCCAGGGTGAACTGGATGCCGTGGTCGTGCCGCAGCAGACACGCGATATGGTCGAGGCATTGCAGAACAACGGCATCGCGGTAGAAGCGCATTACTACGCCGATGAGCGCCATGGCTTTCGCAAGGCGATCAACCAGGCTCATGCGCTGGAGCATGAATGGTTGTTCTATCGCAGGGTGATGGATGGCCCCCTATAGGGCAAATGCAAAACCAAATGTGGGAGCGAGCCTGCTCGCTCCCACAGGGGATTTGTGCAAACCAACAAATTCAGCGCTTGGCGATGATGTACACCGCATGCACGATGCCCGGGATGTAACCCAACAGAGTCAGCAGGATGTTGAGCCAGAATGCCCCGCCGAAGCCCACTTGCAGAAACACACCCAATGGCGGCAGCAGAATGGCGATGATGATTCGAATGATATCCATGGATGACTCCTGATTGGCGATGGCCACATTGCCATATAGCACATGGACACCCGACCGCTCGTCAGGGTTCAGTGCGAAGCCATCCAGAAGGGATAAAGCGCGGGAAGATAAAAACGCGGACAAAAGAAAACCCCGCCGAAGCGGGGCTTTGCAGACTGTTTCCCTGACATCCATTTCGCTCCGCCATCCTGGCAGAATCCTACGTGTCCGTGTTTTTGCTTTGCGCATCCTGCGCGACGTCCATGTGAAGTAGATTAGCTCTGGATCCAATCAGCCGATAGAGGGAAAACGCCAGCACGGCGTGTAAGCATTTGCTTACACGCCGTCAGATTTCAAAACTGCCCGGCGTCCAGCAGGAACAGTGACTCACTACCCGCCTTCACCGAGGCACTCAGGGAGTGGATGCGCGGCAGCAGACGGGCGAAGTAGAACCGCGCCGTGCCCAGTTTGCTCGCATAGAAATCATCCTGCGCTTCTTTGCCCAAGGCCGCCTTGGCCATCAATGCCCACATATAGGCATAGGCGGTGTAGCCAAACGCCTGGAGGTATTCCACCGAAGCCGCGCCGATTTCGTTCGGGTTGCTTTTCGCCCGGTCCAACAGCCACTCGGTCAGTTCATCCAGCGTACCGACAGCGTCGTTCAACGGCTTGGTGAACTCGGCCAGATCACTGCTCGCGGTAGCGGTGAAGTGGCGGATTTCGTCAGCGAACAGCTTGTAGAACACCCCGCCACTGCCGACGATCTTGCGCCCTACCAGGTCCAGCGCCTGGATACCGTTGGTGCCTTCGTAGATCTGGGTGATGCGCACGTCACGCACCAGTTGCTCCTGACCCCATTCGCGAATGTAGCCGTGGCCGCCGAAAATCTGCTGGCCATGGACAGTGGTTTCCAGTCCCAGATCCGTCAGGAACGCCTTCGCTACCGGGGTCAGCAAGGCCACCAGATCTTCGGCACGCTTGCGGGTGGCCGGGTCTTCGCTGAACTTGGCGGTGTCCAGTTGCATCGCCACGTAGGTGGAAAATGCCCGGCCACCTTCGTTCGAGGCTTTCATGGTCAGCAACATCCGACGCACGTCCGGGTGGACGATGATCGGGTCAGCGACTTTGTCTTTGTTCTGCGCACCGGTTGGCGAACGACTTTGCAGGCGGTCACGGGCATATTCGATGGCGTTCTGGTAGGAGCGCTCACCGGTGGCCAGGCCCTGGATACCCACACCCAAACGCTCGTAGTTCATCATGGTGAACATCGCCGCCAGGCCTTTGTTCGGCTCGCCGACCAGATAACCCACGGCGTCGTCGAAGTTCATCACACAGGTGGCGGACGCCTGGATGCCCATCTTGTGTTCGATCGACCCGCAATTGGCCGCGTTACGCGCCCCCAGGCTGCCGTCGGCGTTAACCATGAACTTGGGCACCAGGAACAGCGAGATGCCTTTAGGGCCTGCCGGTGCGTCCGGCAACTTTGCCAGCACCAGGTGGATGATGTTTTCGGTGAGGTCGTGTTCGCCGCCAGTAATGAAGATCTTGGTGCCGCTGACCTTGTAGGAACCATCGGCCTGAGATTCGGCCTTGGTGCGAATGATGCCCAGGTCCGTACCGGCATGCGGCTCGGTCAGGCACATGGAACCGGCCCAGACGCCGGCGTACATGTTCGGCAGGTAGGCTGCTTTCAGCTCTTCACTGGCGTGGGCATTGATCGACAGGCAAGCCCCGGCGGTCAGCATGGGGTACAGGCCGAAGGACAGGCTGGCGGAGTTGACCATTTCTTCGACCTGAGCCGAAACAGCCTTGGGCATGCCCATGCCGCCGTAGGTCGGATCACCACCGACACCGACCCAGCCGCCTTCAGCGTAAGTCTTGTAGGCCTGTGGGAAACCGGCTGGCGTGGTGACGGCACCATCAGCCCAGTGGCAACCTTCTTCGTCAGCTGCACGGCTGAGGGGGGCAACGCTTTTGCTGGTGACTTTGCCGGCTTCCTCAAGGATCGCCTCGACGGTTTCAGCGTCTACGGTCTCGGCCAGCGCCGGCAGTTGAGCCCAGAGCTTCGCGACCTCGAACACTTCATTGAGGACGAAGCGCATATCGCGCAGGGGCGCTTTGTAGTCAGCCATGGCAAACCTCGCAAGATCTAAACAATTGGTTCGTAAGAAAACGGTTTTTGCAGTGGCCTGAGTGTACCCCAACAACTTTTGCGACACATAGGGTCAGCCAGTGACTGTTTTGTTATTTTTAGTCACCACAGAAAAGATCGCAGGCTTCGCCAGTTCCTACAGGGAATATGCGCACGTCTGTAGGCGCTGGCGAAGCCTGCGATCTTTGTCCTCCTCACATCAGAGGGCAAACAACTCCGCCGGCAGCTTCATCAAGCAATCGCTCCCCGCCTCCACCGCGGCCCGATGGGCAGCGGTCCTTGGCAGCAGGCGCTTGAAGTAAAACTCACAGGTCGCCAGTTTGCCCCGGCAGAAATCCGCATCACCTTCGCCTGCATCCAGTTGCGCCTGGGCCACCAACGCCATGCGCAGCCACAGATAGGCCAGGATGATGTAACCGCTGTACATCAGATAGTCCACCGAAGCGGCGCCGACTTCATCGGGGTTCTTCATGGCCGCCATGCCAACCCGGGTGGTCAGTTCGCCCCATTGCTGGTTGAGCCCGTTGAGTTGCGCGACGTAATCCTTGAGCTGCGCATGTTCAGCGTTGGCGGCGCAGAACTTATGGACGATTTTGGTGAACCCTCGCAGCAACTTGCCCTGGCTGCCCAACACCTTGCGCCCCAATAGATCCAAGGCCTGGATGCCGTTGGTGCCTTCATAGATCGGCGCAATACGGCAGTCGCGCACCAGCTGTTCCATGCCCCACTCACGAATGAAACCATGGCCGCCAAACACCTGCATGCCGTGGTTGGTTACTTCCAGGCCAGTATCGGTCATGAAAGCCTTGCAGATCGGGGTGAGGAACGCCAGCAGGTCTTCGGCCTCCTGGCGGGCGGTTTCGTCGCTGCTCAGGTGTGCGATATCCAGCAGTTGCGCGGTGAAGTAAGTCAGCGCCCGGTTGCCCTCGTTGAAGGCTTTCATGGTCAGCAACATCCGGCGCACATCGGGGTGGACGATGATCGGATCGGCGGCTTTTTCCGGCGCCTTGGGGCCGGTCAGCGAGCGCATCTGCAAACGGTCGTTGGCATATTTGATCGCGCCCTGGAAGCTCGCTTCCCCGAGGCACAGGCCCTGCATGCCGGTGCCCAGCCGGGCATGGTTCATCATGGTGAACATGCAGTTCAGACCCTTGTTCGGCTCGCCGATCAAGAATCCCTTGGCCCCGTCGAAATTAAGCACGCAGGTGGCGGACGCCTTGATGCCCATCTTGTGCTCGATCGAGCCGCAGGAGACGCCATTGCGCGGTCCCGCTTCGCTACTGGCGTCTGGCAGGAACTTGGGCACGATGAACAGCGAGATACCTTTGGTCCCGGCAGGCGCATCCGGCAGTTTGGCGAGCACCAAGTGAATGATGTTGTCGCTCATGTCGTGTTCGCCGGCGGAAATGAAAATCTTGCTGCCGGTAATCGCGTAGCTGCCATCGGCCTGAGGCAAGGCTCGGGTCTTGATGATGCCCAGGTCCGTGCCGCAATGGGCTTCGGTGAGGCACATCGTGCCGGTCCATTGACCGGCCGTGAGCTTGGTGAGGTAGGCCTGTTTCTGCTCTTCGGTGCCGTGGGCATGAATGGCCGACATCGCACCATGGGTCAGGCCCGGGTACATGCCCCAGGAGGTGTTGCTGGAGCCGACCATTTCGCTGATGACCAGGCCCAGGGAACTGGGCAATCCTTGGCCGCCGTAAGTCGGGTCCGCCGCCAGCCCGTGCCAGCCGCCCTCTACGTACTGTGCGAAAGCCTGCTTGAATCCTGTAGGCGTGGTGACCACGCCGTTGTCGAAATGGCAGCCTTCTTCGTCACCGGAGCGATTGAGCGGCGCCAGCACATTCTCACAGAACCTGGCGCCTTCCTCGAGGATCGCGCTGACCATGTCCGGGCTGGCATCGCTGGCGCCCAGTTCGGCATAGCGGCCAGGGAAATCGAAGACGTGATCGATCAGAAAGCGCATGTCGCGCAGCGGGGCTTTGTACTCGGGCATGGTGGTCTTCTCCGGTAACAGGTCGTTCAAACCTACTGCCGGCCACCGAGGCTCACAATCACAGTCCAGACGCTGAATGCGCCATCATCACTCAACCCGCGGCCGCTTCCATGCGCACCGCACCGCGACGGTTCTGCCCATAGGCAATCACACAGTTACGCCCGGCTCCCTTGGCGTTGTAGAGAGCCTGGTCAGCGGATTTGAGCACTTCTTCGGGGGTGCGCTGTTCGATGCGCTCGGCCACACCGATGCTGACCGTCACCGATACACTGGATGCCCCGGCACCGGCACGACGCTGGCGACCTTGTTGATCATCCTGGGGACGACTGTCGGGATTGCGTAGCTGGATGCTGTAGTTCGCGATGGATTCGCGAATGACTTCCAGATGAGGCATGCACTCTTCGATGGTTTTTCCTGCGAATACCAGCGCAAATTCCTCTCCGCCGTAGCGATAAGCCCTACCGCCACCGCTGATTTTCGACAGTTTGCTGGCGACCAGACGCAACACCTGGTCGCCCACGTCGTGGCCGTGGGTGTCATTGAATTTCTTGAAATGGTCCACGTCGCTCATCGCCAAGACATAATTGCGACCCAGGCGCTGCATGCGCTCATTCAGTGCCCGACGCCCCGGCAGGCCGGTCAGTTCGTCACGGAACGCCATCTGATAAGCCTCGTGGGCGACCGCCGCCGCGATCATCAGCATCACCTGGCTGCACATGATGTTCAGGGTGAATGGCAGGATGAAGGTCTTGGGCAACATCCAGAACACCCCGAGCAAACCCACCAATTGCGCGGCATGCAACGGTCGCGGATGGCGCCAGTATTGCCAGGCCAGCAACACAAAGGCGGCGATGAACACCGGGTAGGACAACTGGATCAGGCTCATCCAGGCACCGTGCAACGCTGGCCAGCGGATCTCCGAAAGCCACAACAGCAGGGCCTGGGGAAAACTTTGCTCCAGGGCCAGCGCCACGCTTCCAAAGATCAGCAGCACCGCGAACCGCGCCACCATGTCCTGGAACAAATGAGTCCGCTCCTGCCACGCGGCGAACAGGCCAAACAACAGCGGCAACAACAGGCAGACGAGGTGAAACACCACCGCTGCGTCATCGCGCACCTTGCCGTTGTCGCGATAGAAGTCGGTCTGGGTGTCCAGCAGGAAATAGGCGATGTACACCGTGATCATCAGAAACAGCTCACGCTGACGTCGGTAAACGGCGCAATACGCCCCTCCGAGCAACAACACCAATGTAGGAAGAACGTTGAACAGGGAGGTGAAAAAGACATTGAGATCCTTGACGTAGGCAGCCGCAAGCCCCGCCAGCAATAGCACCAATGACGGTAGGAAATGACTGAGACGTACAGCGGAAGAACGCGGCAAGGGTAAAGCTCCGACCCGGCTGATCAAAGATGGCATTGTGCCTGCTACTGGAGCATTAAGGCACGCAAGATGTGACAGATGTCACACTGCCATCCTTGTAACGGCAGGGGGGGATGTTTTCTTAGGGCTTTGTTGGATGAATGTTGTTCCACGATTGCCAACAACTCCTGTGGGAGCGAGCCTGCTCGCGATAGCGGTGGGTCAGCCCACAATGATGTTGGATATGCCGCCGTCATCGCGAGCAGGCTCGCTCCCACAGGGGTTGTGGTCAGGCGCAAAAAAGCCGCTGCTCCCGAAGGAAGCAGCGGCTTTTTTAGAAGAACCGCGTAAGGCTTAGTAACCCAGTGCGAAGTCTTCTTCTTTCATGTCCATCAGGTTGTTGGCGCCCGACAACATGGTTGCCACGTGAGTGCGGGTGCGTGGCAGGATGCGCTGGAAGTAGAAGCGCGCGGTCTGCAGCTTGGCGGTGTAGAAAGCTTCTTCGGTGGTGCCGGCTGCGAGTTTTTCCGCCGCCAGGCGCGCCATGTCAGCCCAGAAGTAGGCCAGACAGGCGTAACCGGAGTACATCAGGTAATCCACCGAGGCCGCGCCAACTTCTTCGCGGTCTTTCATGGCCGCCATACCGACCTTCATGGTCAGCTCGCCCCATTCCTTGTTCAGCGCAGCCAGAGGTTCTACGAACTCTTTGACCGCGTCGTTGCCTTCGTTGCTTTGGCAGAACTTGTGAACGATCTTGGTGAAGCCCTTGAGCGCTTCGCCCTGGGTCATCAGCACTTTGCGGCCCAGCAGGTCGAGGGCCTGGATGCCGGTGGTGCCTTCGTACAGCATCGAAATGCGGCTGTCGCGAACGTTCTGCTCCATGCCCCACTCGGCGATGAAACCGTGACCGCCATAAATCTGCACGCCGTGGTTGGCCGATTCGAAGCCGACTTCAGTCATGAACGCCTTGGCGATCGGCGTCATGAACGCCAGCAGCGCATCGGCTTTTTTCTTCTCTTCTTCATCGACGCCGTATTTGACGATGTCCACTTGCTTGGCGGTGAAGTAAACCATCGCCCGGTTACCTTCGGCGAAGGCCTTCATGGTCAGCAGCATGCGACGCACGTCGGGGTGCACGATGATCGGGTCGGCAGCCTTGTCCGGCGCTTTCGGGCCAGTCAGAGAACGCATTTGCAGACGGTCACGGGCGTACTTCAGGCCACCCTGGAAGCCGATTTCGGCGTGAGCCAGGCCTTGCAGCGCGGTGCCCAGGCGTGCGGTGTTCATGAAGGTGAACATGCAGTTCAAGCCTTTGTTCGCCGGGCCAATCAGGAAACCGGTGGCCGCGTCAAAGTTCATCACGCAAGTGGCGTTGCCGTGGATGCCCATCTTGTGTTCCAGCGAACCACAGCTCACCGCATTGCGCTGACCGATGGAGCCGTCGGCGTTAGGCAGGAACTTGGGAACGATGAACAGCGAAATACCTTTGGTACCGGCCGGAGCGTCCGGCAGGCGTGCCAGAACGATATGGACGATGTTGTCGGCCATGTCGTGTTCGCCGGCCGAAATGAAGATCTTGGTGCCGCTGACCTTGTACGAACCGTCGGCCTGAGGCTCGGCCTTGGTGCGCAGCATGCCCAGGTCAGTGCCGCAGTGCGGCTCGGTCAGGCACATGGTCCCGGTCCATTCGCCGGAAACCAGCTTGGTCAGGTAGGCCTCTTGCTGCTCGGGCGTACCGTGCTCGGAAATCGTGTTCATCGCGCCATGGGACAGGCCTGGGTACATGCCCCACGACCAGTTGGCTTCGCCGACCATCTCGCTGACCGCCAGGCCCAGGGACTCCGGCAGGCCTTGACCACCATGCTCAACGTCGTGGGCCAGGCTTGGCCAGCCGCCTTCGACGAATTGCTTGTAGGCTTCCTTGAAGCCGCTCGGGGTCTTCACACCGGATTCGCTCCAGGTGCAGCCCTCGATGTCGCCCACACGGTTCAGCGGCGCCAGCACCTGCTCACAAAACTTGGCGCCTTCTTCAAGAATGGCGTCAACCATGTCTGGCGTTGCGTCCTGGCAAGCCGGAAGGCTCTGATAGTGCGCTTCATAGCCAAGCAGTTCGTCACGAACGAAGCGAATATCACGCAAGGGGGCCTTGTAGTCAGGCATAGCGATAAACCTCTGCTGATGTAACCGGGAATGAACGACCGCATGGATTTGTTGTGACGGTCAAACAGTTGTTTGAAACATACGTTTACGCCTAAATCTTGTCAAGCGTCGATCTTTTGCCGTTCGTCATCGTCCCGGAAAAAATCCCAGGCACAGCAATTCACCGCAGCGAAACACTCACAGCGTCCGTAGGAAAAGATTAGTTGAGCCAGAAGGAGTTAGAGACGAAAACGCCGCGAATAATCGCGGCGTTTTGACAAACCTGAAGTAGAGGATCAGACGAAAGTGTCGATCAACGTACCGAGCATTTCATCGGAAGCCTTGGCCACGTTCACGCCCAGTTCGACCTGAAATTTGCCCTGGGACATTTCAACCATGTTGCTGGCCAAGTCCGATTGCTGGCTGCGATCCACCGACCGCAAGCGATCGGCTTGCAGTTCGGACGACTGGCTGGTGACCGAACGCTCGATCGTATTGTTGGCAATCTGGCTAGAGGCCTGATCGACACGGTTCTGCCCTGTCTGAATAGTGCTCAGACCGGCATAGAACGCGGTATTTCCTGAGATTTCCATGGCAGAACTCGTCTTCTTGAAGGGTAGACAGCGATCATTGAAACAGAAGCCTGGGGAAAAGGCCCGACAAAAACACTAATGGCACAGTGCCTTGTCATAGTGAAAACCTTAGTAGTCCAGCAAATCCAGGTGCAGATGCGCAGCCACGGCTTCGGCGGTGATGCCCTTGATTTTCGGCACACGCCCCAAGCACGGCGCCGGCAGGCGTTCGGCCAGGGTCGCCAGATTTTCTTCCAGCCGCGATGTCTTGGGGTCGATGATATTGGCCACCCAACCCGCCAGTTGCAGGCCGTCCCGGGCGATGGCCTCGGCGGTCAGCAGGGCGTGGCTGATGCAGCCCAGGCGCACGCCCACCACCAGGATCACCGGTAGCCCCAGTGCCATCGCCAAGTCCGAGAGGTTGTCCTGATCGGCCAACGGAACGCGCCAGCCGCCCGCGCCTTCGATCAGAGTGAAATCGGCCTCCAAGGCCAACACTTCACGCATCGGCCCCAGCAACGATTGCACAGTCAAGGCCACGCCGGCTTCCCGAGCGGCCAGGTGAGGCGCGATGGCCGGCTCGAACGCCACCGGGTTGACCTGGGCATACACAAGCGGCACCGAGCATTCGGCCAACAGCGCCAAGGCATCGGCGTTGCGCAGGCCCTTGGGCGTTACTTCGCAACCGGAGGCCACAGGCTTACCGGCGGCGGTGCTCATGCCAGCCTGTCGCGCAGCATGCAGCAGGCCTGCCGCGACGGTGGTTTTGCCCACGTCGGTGTCGGTACCGGTGATGAAATAAGCCTGGCTCATAGCGGTTTCTCCAGCACGGCGTAAACCACCCGGTAGGTCGCGGGCAAACCCTGTACCTGACGAAACTGTTCGTAAGCGTCAACCAGCGCGAGGATCCGCGCCCTGCCCGTCAACCCGCCGGGCCGGCCGGGGTTCAGATTGTGGGCGCCGAGGGCTTTCAATTCATGGGTCAGACCGCGCACGTCCGGGTAATACATCACATGGGGACGGTTTTCCAGGCTGATAACGTTCAGCCCGCTGGCCTCACATAGCTGTTGATACGTTTCGAACCCGCGAAAACGGTTGACGTGCACCAGGCCATCCACCTGACGCCAGCTGTCGCGCAGTTCGTACAACGTGCCGACGCAAAGGCTTGTAAAGGCAAACACGCCACCGGGTTTCAAAACCCGATGGACTTCGTTCAACACCGAGGCAAAATCCGCGCACCACTGCACCGCCAGGCTAGAGAACACCAGATCGCAGCTGGATGCCTGCAAGGGCAACCGCTCGGCATCACCGGCTATAAAGTGCGCAGCACCACCCTGAGGGCGAGCATGGTTGAGCATACCTTCGGCGATATCCAGCGCCAACCCGGTCACCTCGCCGAAGCGCGTACCCAGCGCCCGCGTGAAATAGCCGGTGCCACAACCCAGGTCCATCCAGCGCTCAGGCATGATCGAAGCAGGCAGCCGGTCCAGCAACTGCTGGCCTACGTCGCGCTGCAGCTCGGCGACGCTGTCGTAACTGGTCGCCGCCCGGGAAAACGAGGCCGCCACCTGGCGCTTGTCCGGCAAGGCACCGGGCAATTTGGCAACAGACAAATCAGTCATCATCGGACTCATGCAAAAAAGCCTGAATCGCCCCCGCCACACCGTGGGGGTCTTCCAGAGGGAATCCGTGGCCGGTCTGTTCGATCAGACCGATTTCAACATCGGGCAGCAACACCAGCAATTCACCCGCTGCCTCAGCCGGTACCAGGGCATCGAGCCCGGCAAACACGTGGAGCTGCGGGCCGCCGAAGCCCTGCAAGGCGGCGCGGGTATCCAGTTGCGCCAGCAGCTCGAGCCCGGCCATCAACACATCCGGCGAAGTGACTGGCGCACCCGCCAGCAACAATCGCGACAAGCCGCGCGGATCGCTGCAACCCTGGGCACATAACAAACTGAAGCGTTTGAGGGTCTGGCGCGGGTCGGCGGCGCACCCGGCGAGAAACCCATCAAAGGTTTCACCGGCCATCGCGCTCGGCCATTGATCGTGGGCCACGAAAGAAGGGTTGCTCGCCAGGGTCAACAAGCCGCAACAGCGCTCGCCCCGACGCGACGCCAGCTCGCCGGCCAGCATGCCGCCCAGCGACCAGCCACCCAACCAGGCATCCTGGGGCAATGTGGCATCCAGCTCATCGAGCCATTCATTGAGGTCGCTTGAGGTCAGTGTCGGCAACGGCTCGATCTCGACCCGCAGATGTTCATCGAGCCCTTGCAGCGCAGCCGCCAGAGGCTCCAGCGGGGAAACGCCCAAGCCCCAACCAGGCAGCAATATCAGTCGATCACGCATGGCTTGGCTCCGGTCCCAGTTGTGCAAAACACTCGGCCAATGCCTCCAGCAGTAGCTGCACCTGAGCCTCACTGTGAGCGGCGGTCAAGGTCACGCGCAGACGAGCGCTGCCGGCCGGTACGGTGGGTGGGCGGATCGCAGTGACCATCAGTCCCCGCTCACGCAGCATCTGCGACAAGCGCATCGCCCGCCCCGCATCGCCGATCAGGATCGGCTGGATCGGCGTGAAACTGTCCATCAATTGCAGGCCGATCTGCTCGGCACCGTGGCGAAACTGGCGGATCAGCACCTGCAAATGTTCGCGCCGCCAATGCTCGCTGCGCAGCAGCTCAAGGCTCTTGAGCGTAGCGCAGGCCAGAGCCGGCGGTTGACTGGTGGTGTAGATGTAGGGACGAGCGAACTGGATCAGGCTTTCGATCAGGTCTTCACTGCCGGCGACAAAAGCACCGGCAGTACCGAAGGCTTTGCCCAGGGTGCCGACCAATACCGGCACGTCATCCTGGCTCAAGCCAAAATTTTCGACGATCCCGCCGCCATTGGCCCCCAACGGGCCGAAACCGTGGGCATCATCGACCATCAGCCAGGCGCCCTTGGCCCTGGCTGCACGGGCCAGGGCCGGCAGATCGGCGATGTCGCCGTCCATGCTGAACACACCATCGGTAACCACCAGCGTATTGCCGGTGGCTTTCTCCAGACGGTTGGCCAGGCTCTGGGCATCGTTGTGCAGGTAACGGTTGAAGCGCGCGCCGGACAGCAACCCGGCGTCGAGCAACGAAGCGTGGTTGAGTCGATCCTCCAGCACCGTATCACCCTGCCCCACCAGTGCGGTGACAGCGCCAAGGTTGGCCATGTAGCCAGTGGTGAACAGCAGTGCCCGCGGGCGGCCAGTCAAGTCAGCCAGGGCTTCTTCCAGGGCATGATGAGGCCCGCTGTGGCCGATCACCAGATGGGAAGCACCGCCACCCACGCCCCATCGCGCCGCACCGGCGCGCCAGGCTTCGATCACTTGCGGATGATTGGCCAGGCCCAGGTAATCATTGTTGCAGAACGCCAGCAGCGGCTGGCCGTCCACCACCACCTCTGGCCCCTGCGGACTTTCGAGCAGCGGGCGCTGGCGATAGAGGTTTTCGGCACGACGGGCAGTCAGGCGTGCGGCGAGATCGAAGGGCATGCAGGCCTCGGGGTGAACCGCTATTTAAAGACTGGAGGAGATCCCCCTGTGGGAGCGAGCCTGCTCGCGATAGCGGCGTGCCAGTCAACATAAATGTTGAATGCTCCATCGCCATCGCGAGCAGGCTCGCTCCCACATTTTTTTTGCGTCAGCTCAGAGGGCGGCGTTGTAGAACTGCTCGCTGCTCTTCTGCTCCACCAGCGCCTGTTCAATAGCCGCCTGATGCACTTCATCAGCATGCTCTTCGCGGGCCTCCGGCTGGATGCCCAGGCGAGCGAACAGTTGCATGTCCTTGTCGGCTTGCGGGTTGGCGGTGGTCAGGAGTTTGTCGCCATAAAAAATCGAGTTGGCACCGGCGAAAAATGCCAGGGCCTGCATCTGTTCGTTCATCGCTTCGCGGCCGGCGGACAGGCGTACATGGGACTTGGGCATCAGGATCCGCGCCACGGCGAGCATGCGAATGAAATCGAACGGGTCGACGTCTTCGGCGTTTTCCAGTGGCGTGCCGGCGACTTTTACCAGCATGTTGATCGGCACCGATTCCGGATGCTCCGGCAGGTTCGCCAGCTGGATCAGCAGGTTGGCGCGATCGTCCAGGGACTCGCCCATGCCCAGGATGCCGCCGGAGCAGATCTTCATCCCCGAATCTCGCACGTAAGCCAGGGTTTGCAGACGCTCGCTGTAGGTACGAGTGGTGATGATGCTGCCGTAGAACTCCGGCGACGTGTCGAGGTTGTGGTTGTAGTAGTCCAGGCCGGCCTGGGCCAGGGCCTGGGTCTGGTCCTGATCGAGGCGGCCCAGGGTCATGCAGGTCTCCAGGCCCATGGCCTTCACGCCTTTGACCATCTCCAGCACATAAGGCATGTCCTTGGCCGACGGATGCTTCCACGCCGCGCCCATGCAGAAACGGGTCGAGCCGATGGCCTTGGCACGGGCGGCCTCTTCGAGGACTTTCTGCACTTCCAGCAACTTTTCTTTTTCCAGCCCGGTGTTGTAGTGACCGGACTGCGGACAATATTTGCAATCTTCCGGGCAGGCGCCGGTCTTGATCGACAGCAGCGTGGACACCTGGACGCGGTTGGCGTCGAAATGCGCGCGGTGCACGGTCTGCGCCTGGAACAACAGGTCATTGAAGGGCTGGACGAAGAGAGCTTTGACTTCGGCCAAAGACCAGTCATGACGCAGGTTGGCAGTGGTGCTGGCGCTCATGGGCATTTCCTTGATTATGCTTGGCTGGCACCTGGGGACATGGAATACCCACAGGCGCGACACGGATGTTCGGCATATTTAAGGAAGAGTCATGCGCTGTCAACCACGATACGATGGACCGGTTTACATCTGGTTAAAAAACAAACAATCTTGTCTGTTGTGTGGCGAAACCACCGATACGCCCCAACCCATTTGCACCCCCTGCGAGAGCGAACTGCCCTGGCTCGGTGACCAGTGCAGTATCTGCGCCTTGCCACTGCCGATGGCCGGGCTGCGTTGTGGCCAGTGCGCCACTCAACCGCCAGCCTTCGAGCGGGTCCTGGCGCCATGGGCCTACGACTTTCCTATCGACAGCCTGATCGCACGCTTCAAACATCAGGCCAAATGGCCGCTCGGTCGGTTGATGGGCGAACTGCTGGCGCAGTCCCTGCAGCATCACTTCAATGAAGGACTGGAGCCACCCGACGCACTGGTGCCAGTACCGCTTGCCAATCGGCGCTTGCGTCAACGAGGTTTCAATCAGGCCTCGATGCTTGCACGCTGGCTCAGCGCGACATTGAAGATCCCTTGCGAAGAACAACTGCTGCGGCGCGTCCAGGACACCCCCGCCCAGCAGGCACTCGATGCCAGGGCCCGGCGCCGAAACCTGCGTCAAGCCTTTGCCATCACACCCGACGCCGTGCTCGGCAACCGTCACCTGGCGTTGGTCGACGATGTGCTCACTACCGGCGCCACGGCCCAGGCGCTGGCCCGCCTACTATTGGATGCCGGCGCCGCCCGGGTCGATGTGTATTGCCTGGCCCGTACGCCGAAACCCGGTGAGCCGGCTTGACGCGCCGCCTGCGAGGCGCCAACGTCCGCTCATGATTCCTTGGCGCAGTTCTCCATCATGTCATTGCCCCCGCTCCTGACCCAGCACATCGTCCGGCGCCCACAACGCATCGCCTTGTTGCAGCACATCGCCGAACAAGGCTCGATCACCCGTGCCGCCAAGAGCGCGGGCCTGAGCTACAAGGCGGCGTGGGATGCCATCGACGAGTTGAATAACCTGGCGGACCAGCCGCTGGTGGAACGCAGCGTCGGCGGCAGGGGCGGTGGCGGCGCCAAGCTGTCAGAGGAGGGGCAACGCGTGCTGCGGCTGTATCAGCGCTTGCAAGCGCTGCAGGCGCAGTTACTGGAAGCCAGCGAGGACGCCGGGGATCTGGGCCTGCTCAGTCGCTTGATGCTGCGCACCAGCGCGCGCAATCAACTGCATGGCAAAGTCCTGGGGATCGAGGCCCAGGGCCACAATGACCGGGTACGCCTGGAACTGGCCCGGGGTCTGGTCATCGAGGCGCAAATCACCCATGACAGCACCTTACGCCTGGAGCTGGCTATCGGCACCGAAGTGGTGGCCCTGATCAAGGCCGGCTGGTTGGAGTTGCACCCCATCGAGTCAGCGGAGCAATCGGGAATCAACACGTTGCGCGGCGTGATCGAGCAGGTTGCCGCCGCCGAAGACGGCCCCAGTGAAGTGCGTATCGGCCTGCCCAACGGCCAGACATTGTGCGCCCTGGCCGATCCGCTCCAATTGCATGAGCGAAACCTGGCTACCGGTTCTGCGGTGCACGTCGCGTTTTCACCGACAAATGTGCTACTCGGCACACCGCTGTAGCGCGCTGCAACAATAGTTTCATCGACCCGCTTTAAGGTGACTGCCAAAACCAGCAGGGAGCCTGATGATGAGCCTATTAGAAGAAAACCAATCCACCGACCTGGAAAAGATCGTCGGCCTGAGCCGTCGAAGCTTCATCAGCGCCGGCGCACTGTGCGGCGCGGCGATGTTCCTGGGCGGCAACCTGCTGAGCCGCAGCGTGCTGGCCGCCGCCGTGAGCGAAGGCAACAGCAAGCTGCTGGGCTTTAAAAGCATCGCCGCCGCCACGGCCGACACCATTACCCTGCCTCCGGGCTACAAAGCCTCGGTGCTGATCAGTTGGGGCCAGCCACTGCGCAAAAATGCACCGGCGTTCGACCCCAGTGGCAATGGAACAGCCCGCGCTCAGGAAGAGCAGTTTGGCGACAACACCGACGGCATGAGCCTGTTCGAATTCCCCGGCGACAAGAACCGGGCGCTGATGGCGATCAACAACGAGTACACCAACTACCAATACCTGTTCCCTCACGGCGGCCAGCCGCAGTCGGCCGAAGACGTGCGCAAGGCCCAAGCCGCCGAAGGCGTGTCGGTGATCGAGATCCAGCGTCGTCGCGGCCAGTGGCAGTTCGTCCAGGAATCGCGCTACAACCGCCGGATCCACGGCAACACGCCGATTCGCCTGCGTGGTCCGGCAGCCGGCCACGACCTGCTGAAAACCAGCGCCGACAAGAGCGGCAAAAAAGTGCTGGGGACTTTCCAGAACTGCGCCAACGGCATGACGCCGTGGGGCACTTACCTGACCTGCGAAGAGAACTTCACCGACTGCTTCGGCAGCAGCAAGGCGGACCTGCAGTTCGACGCGGCACAAAAACGCTATGGCGCCACCGTCACCAGCAGTGAAATCAACTGGCACCTGCACGACCCGCGTTTTGACCTGGCGAAAAACCCCAACGAACTCAATCGCCATGGCTGGGTGGTGGAAATCGATCCGTTCGACCCGCAATCCACCCCGGTAAAACGCACTGCTCTGGGCCGTTTCAAACACGAAAACGCCGCCCTCGCGCAGACCAATGACGGTCGCGCCGTGGTGTACATGGGCGATGACGAGCGCGGCGAATTCATCTACAAGTTCGTCAGCCGCGAGCGCATCAACCATCGTAATGCCAAAGCCAACCGCAACCTGCTGGACCACGGCACCTTGTATGTGGCGCGCTTCGATGCCGGCGACGGCAACCCGGACCACCCCAAAGGCAAGGGCCAGTGGATCGAGCTGACCCACGGCAAGAACGGCATCGACGCCAGCAGCGGTTTCGCTGACCAGGCCGAAGTGCTGATCCATGCGCGCCTGGCCGCCAGTGCCGTTGGCGCCACGCGCATGGACCGTCCGGAGTGGATCGTGGTCAGCCCCAAGGACGGCCAGGTCTATTGCACCCTGACCAACAACTCCAAGCGCGGTGATGCCGGTCAACCGGTGGAAGGGCCAAACCCTCGGGCCAAGAACGTCTACGGGCAGATCCTGCGCTGGCGCACCGACCGCGACGATCATGCCTCCAAGACCTTCTCCTGGGATCTGTTCGTGGTCGCCGGCAACCCGGCGGTACACGCCGGCACGCCGAAAGCCGGCTCGTCCAACATCAACGCCCAGAACATGTTCAACAGCCCCGATGGCCTGGGCTTCGACAAGGCCGGGCGGCTGTGGATTCAGACCGACGGTGATTTCAGCAATACCGGGGACTTCGCCGGCATGGGTAACAACCAGATGCTCTGCGCCGACCCCGACAGCGGCGAAATCCGTCGATTCCTGGTCGGGCCGGTGGGGTGCGAAGTGACCGGCATCAGCTTCTCGCCAGACTACAAAACCCTGTTCGTCGGCATCCAGCATCCCAGCGGCGGCTCGACGTTCCCCGAGCATCTGCCCAACGGTAAGCCGCGGTCGTCGGTGATGGTGATTACCCGTGAGGATGGCGGGGTCATCGGCGCCTGATCGGGCCTTATCGCGAGCAGGCTCGCTCCCACATTGATTCCAGTGCACCTGCTATCTACGGTGCGCCACAAAATCCTGTGGGAGCGAGCCTGCTCGCGATGGCATCGGCACAGCCGTCACCTATCTCCCTCCGTCTGCGCTACCATGCTGGGCCGGACGCGGCAGCCCTGCCGCTGCGCAGGAGTCAGCATGTCCCATCCGTTTGAAACCCTCACACCCGACCTGGTGCTCGATGCCGTTGAAAGCATGGGCTTGCTCAGCGATGCCCGTGTGCTGGCCCTCAACAGCTATGAAAACCGTGTCTATCAGGTGGGTATCGAAGACGCCGAGCCGCTGATCGCCAAGTTCTATCGCCCTCAGCGCTGGACCAACGAAGCGATTCTGGAAGAGCACCGCTTCACCTTCGAACTGGCCGAATGCGACGTGCCGGTGGTAGCGCCGCTGATTCACAACGGCGTCAGTCTGCACGAACACGCCGGGTTTCGTTTCACCCTGTTTCCCCGGCGCGGCGGCCGCGCACCTGAGCCGGGCAACCTCGACCAACTCTATCGCCTGGGGCAATTGCTCGGGCGCCTGCACGCGGTCGGGTCGACCCGTCCGTTCGAGCATCGTGAAGCGTTGGGCGTGAAAAACTTCGGCCACGATTCGCTGGCCACCGTGCTGCAAAGCGGTTTCGTACCCCGCAGCCTGCTTCCGGCCTACGAGTCGGTGGCCCGGGACCTGCTCAAACGGGTTGAAGAGGTTTATGCCGCCACGCCTCACCAGAACATCCGCATGCACGGCGACTGCCACCCCGGCAACATGATGTGCCGCGACGAGGTTTTTCATATCGTCGACCTGGACGACTGCCGCATGGGCCCGGCGGTACAGGATTTGTGGATGATGCTCGCCGGTGATCGCCAGGAATGCCTGGGGCAGTTGTCGGAATTGATGGACGGCTACCGCGAGTTTCATGACTTTGACCCGCGTGAACTGGCCTTGATCGAGCCTCTGCGGGCCCTGCGCCTGATGCACTACAGCGCCTGGCTAGCGCGCCGTTGGGACGATCCGGCGTTCCCGCGCAGCTTCCCGTGGTTCGGCAGCGAACGCTACTGGGGCGACCAGGTGTTGGCGTTGCGCGAGCAATTGGCGGCGCTCAATGAGGAGCCGTTGAAGTTGTTCTGATTTGCCACTGCCGCCCCCCTGTGGGAGCGAGCCTGCTCGCGATCGCGGTAGGTCAGTCGATGTCCATGTTGAATGGGTCATCGTCATCGCGAGCGGGCTCGCTCCCACAGGGGCAGGCGATGGCGCTCATAAAGGTTCACAGCACAATCTGACAAATCTCCTTACAATCACTCTTTTGTTAGCTGCCTAAGCAAGGATTCTGCATGCAAGCCGCCAACCCGCGTCGCGGGTATATCCTGGGCCTGAGTGCCTACATCATCTGGGGTCTGTTCCCGATCTATTTCAAAGCCATCGCCAACGTGCCGTCCGTGGAAATCATCATCCACCGGGTGCTGTGGTCAGCGCTGTTCGGCGCGGCGTTGCTGATGGTCTGGAAACACCCGGGCTGGTGGCGCGAACTGCGGGACAATCCACAGCGGCTGGCAATCCTGGCCCTGAGCGGTACGTTGATCGCGGCCAACTGGCTGACCTACGTCTGGGCGGTGAACAACGAGCGCATGCTCGAAGCGAGCCTGGGGTACTACATCAACCCGCTGGTGAACGTATTGCTCGGCATGTTGATCCTGGGTGAACGGTTGCGACGCATGCAGTGGCTGGCGGTGGGGTTGGCCGCGGTCGGTGTGGCGCAGCAGGTCTGGCAAGTGGGCAGCCTGCCTTGGGTGTCGCTGGTGCTCGCGCTGACCTTCGGCTTTTATGGGCTGATCCGCAAGCAGGCGCCGGTCAAGGCTTTACCCGGACTGGTAGTGGAAACCTGGATGCTGGTGCCGATCGCCATTGCCTGGTTGTTGTTCAATCCGGCGGCTACCAGCGCCCAAGCCGTTTTCTGGACCACCTCCGAAGCCTGGTGGCTGGTGGCGGCAGGGCCCGTGACGCTGGTGCCGTTGGTGTGCTTTAACGCTGCGGCGCGGCATTTGCCCTACACCACCCTCGGGTTCCTCCAGTACATCGCACCGACGCTGGTGTTGTTGCTCGCCGTGCTGCTGTTCGGTGAGCACCTGTCGTCCAGCACATTGGTGGCGTTCCTGTTTATCTGGGCTGGGCTTGCGGTGTATAGCGTCGATGCCGTGATCAGCATGCGCCGGCGCAACTGATCAAAAAACGTACGAACCTCCACAGGCCACGCCGGGCGTGGCCTGCGCTTATCCTTCCCAAGGTTATCCACAGCGTGATCCCCGCCGTTTGTGCACAAGCCCTTGAAAACTGGTGATTTTTTAATCATATCCCGCCAGCGCCCGGCGGACGTGGGCTGGCGAGGTGTCTCTACAGGTTATCCACAGGCAGGCGCAGTTTTTCCTTGGATAACCTTTATCAGTTCTCGTCGCTGAGTTTCAGCTCCACCATCAGCTCATCGGCCAGGGTTTCCAAACGTTCCTGCAAAGTGTCCAGGGACAAGGTCACTGGCACCCCGAGGATCGCTTCGGCATGAAACAGCAACTCGCTGCTCATCGGCGCCGGCCGCACGTCCGTGACCAGTCGCTCGACGTTGACGCCCTGCTCACTCAGCAAGCGCGTGATGTCGCGCACGATCCCCGGGCGATCATTACCCACCAGCTCCATCGCGATAGGCTTCCAAGTGCAGGACTCTTCGACGATGCCCTCGGCGATCAGCACGCGGATGTTGTGGGCCGACAGGCCTTGCAAGGCTTCGATCAATTCATCATGGGATTCAGCCGGAACGCTCAGGCGCAGGATTCCGGCAAATTGTCCCGCCAGACGGGACATGCGGCTTTCCAGCCAGTTACCGCCGTGCTCGGCGATGCAAAGGGCGATCTGCTCGACCAACCCGGGCTTGTCCGGGGCGAAAACAGTGATGACGAGATGGTCCATGGCGCGAGCCCTCTTGTTGTGGAAAGAAGAGTATAGGCAGGTGGTCGCGGACAGGCTGGTGCCCTAAAGATATAAACCTCGCCTCTGTGGGAGCAAAGCTTGCTCGCGATGAAAACAACTCGGTCCTTCTGAAACCAGGGCACCTGTATCGCAGCAAGCTCTGCTCCCACAGGATGAAACCAGATACATCGTGTACAAAGATCAAGATTTATATGGAACAATCCATACGTTTTTTGAGAACATCCCGTGCCTCGTCGTGACCGTAACACTTTAGTGGGTCGCGGAACGACGCAATTAGTCTAATTTTCACAACCGCAATTGATCATGTAGTATGCCGCAGCGCGCACTACATAATGTTGGACCAATGACTGTTCAAGGCGCGGTCGCATCCCTGAAAGCCCCGTCAGCAAGGCTTAACGCCCGTGACAGGTCCCACCCAGCCGCCAGCGATGGCATGTACTGGTTCCGGGGTTTGTGGTTTAAATGTCCCGAGGCTTCATTGTCAAAATCGAAGAGCTGAAAAGCGAAATAGCTGAGCAGAGTGAGGCAAGCAATGACTGAACACGTTCAAGTCGGTGGCCTGCGGGTCGCCAAAGTCCTGTTCGACTTCGTGAATAACGAAGCTATCCCCGGAACCGGCCTCACCGCCGATGCGTTCTGGGCCGGTGCCGACAAAGTCATCCACGACCTGGCCCCGAAGAACAAAGCCCTACTCGCCAAACGCGACGATTTCCAGGCACAGATCGATGCCTGGCACCAGGCCCGTGCCGGCCAGGCCCACG
The DNA here is from genome assembly GCF_901007645.1 of Pseudomonas sp. FG-3G. Classification (NCBI taxonomy): domain Bacteria; kingdom Pseudomonadati; phylum Pseudomonadota; class Gammaproteobacteria; order Pseudomonadales; family Pseudomonadaceae; genus Pseudomonas; species Pseudomonas sp. FG-3G. The sequence continues at coordinate 352,115 of NZ_CAAKGZ010000045.1, read as the reverse complement.
ACGCCGTGGCTTACAAAGCCTTCCTGCAAGACATCGGTTATCTTCTGCCAGAAGCGGCGGATTTCCAGGCCACGACGCAAAATGTCGATGACGAAATCGCCCGCATGGCCGGCCCGCAGCTGGTCGTGCCGGTGATGAATGCCCGCTTCGCCCTCAATGCCTCGAACGCCCGCTGGGGTTCTTTGTACGACGCGCTGTACGGCACCGATGCCATCAGCGAAGCCGACGGCGCGGAGAAAGGCAAAGGCTACAACAAGGTACGCGGCGACAAGGTCATTGCCTTTGCCCGCGCCTTCCTCGACGAAGCCGCGCCGTTGGCGGCCGGCTCCCATGTCGATTCCACCGCTTACAAGATCGTCGATGGCAAACTGGTGGTTGCCCTCAAGGGCGGCAGCAACAGCGGCCTGCGTGACGACGCGCAACTGATCGGTTTCCAGGGCGACGCTTCGGCACCGACCACCGTGCTGTTGAAGCACAACGGCCTGCACTTCGAAATCCAGATCGACGCCAGCACCCCCGTCGGCCAGACCGATGCCGCCGGCGTCAAAGACATCCTGATGGAAGCGGCGCTGACCACCATCATGGACTGCGAAGACTCGGTCGCCGCCGTCGATGCCGATGACAAAGTGGTGATCTACCGTAACTGGCTCGGCCTGATGAAGGGCGATCTGTCGGAACAGGTCGCCAAGGGCGGTCAGACGTTTACCCGCACCATGAACCCCGATCGTGCGTACACGACGGTCGACGGTTCGGGCCTGACCCTGCATGGCCGCTCGCTCCTGTTCGTGCGCAACGTCGGTCATCTGATGACTATCGACGCGATCCTGGACAAGGACGGTCAGGAAGTACCGGAAGGCATCCTGGATGGCCTGGTCACCAGCCTGGCGGCAATCCACAGCCTCAACGGCAATACTTCGCGCCGCAACAGCCGTACCGGCTCGGTGTACATCGTCAAGCCGAAGATGCACGGGCCGGAAGAAGCGGCGTTCACCAACGAACTGTTCGGTCGCGTCGAGGACGTGCTGAACCTGCCGCGCAACACCCTCAAGGTCGGGATCATGGACGAGGAGCGCCGGACCACGGTCAACCTCAAGGCCTGCATCAAGGCCGCCAGTGAACGCGTGGTGTTCATCAACACCGGCTTCCTGGACCGCACCGGCGACGAAATCCACACCTCCATGGAAGCCGGCCCGATGGTGCGCAAGGCTGATATGAAAGCCGAGAAGTGGATCGCCGCGTATGAGAATTGGAACGTCGATATCGGCCTGAGCACCGGCCTGCAGGGTCGCGCACAGATCGGCAAGGGCATGTGGGCCATGCCGGACCTGATGGCAGCGATGCTGGAGCAGAAAATCGCTCATCCCATGGCCGGTGCCAACACCGCGTGGGTTCCGTCGCCGACCGCTGCAGCGCTGCACGCGCTGCATTATCACAAGGTCGACGTGTTCGCCCGTCAGGCCGAACTGGCCCAACGTGCCCGCGCCTCGGTGGACGACATCCTGACCATCCCGTTGGCCGTGAACCCGAACTGGACGCCGGAGCAGATCAGGAACGAACTGGACAACAATGCCCAGGGCATCCTCGGTTACGTGGTGCGCTGGATCGACCAGGGCGTAGGTTGCTCCAAGGTGCCGGACATCAACGATATTGGCCTGATGGAAGACCGTGCGACGCTGCGTATTTCCAGCCAGCACATCGCCAACTGGCTGCGCCATGGCATCGTCACCCAGGACCAGGTGATGGAAAGCCTCAAGCGCATGGCGCCGGTGGTGGACCGCCAGAACGCCAGCGACCCGCTGTACCGTCCACTGGCGCCGGACTTCGACAGCAACATCGCCTTCCAGGCGGCAGTGGAGTTGGTGATCGAAGGCACCCGGCAGCCTAACGGCTATACCGAGCCGGTGCTGCACCGTCGTCGTCGCGAGTTCAAGGCAGCCAATGGGCTGTGATTGAAGGGTAAAACGCAGCACAAGAAAAAGCCCTGATCGAAAGATCAGGGCTTTTTCATTGCAAAATCACCAAGCCCTAGCTGATGCTCGAGTCATTGTGGGATTCATCGGCTCCCACAGACAATTTTAAAGATCCATCCCCAGCTCATGCTTGACCAGACCCAGCAATTTTTCCGTATCAATAGGCTTGAGCAAAAAATCCACTACGCTCAGGTGCATCGCTTCGATGGCGTCCTTCACGTCGGCATCGCCGGAGACGAGGATGATCGGCAGCGCTGCCCGCTCCGACTCACGGACCAGGCGAACCAGTTCAAGGCCATCGACATTGCCCATACGCAAGTCAGTGATCAATAGGCCAATCGACGGCTTGGTTTCCAGCAACTTGAGCGCCGTTTCACCGCTGGCGGCGGTCATGCAGTGAATGCCGTCCAGGGCCAGAATTTCCGATAGCAGCTCACGGGCGTCCTTGTCGTCATCGACAATCAAGACTCGTTGCGGCGGCAGGTCGGGTTCCAGCATGACGGCACTCAGCGCCTCGCGCTCGGCGTCACTCAAAATATCGTGGTCGGACATGATGCTCTCTACGTTCTTTAATCGATCCCCGGCACAGTGGTCAGACATCGTTCTGCGTCGCTTCAATGTGCACTTCGTCGGATTTTTTTCCAAGTACATTTATTGCAGGCATCGGATAGACCACACGAGGGATTTTTCTATCGTTCCCAGCCTTTTGCGTTGACCTAGACTTACGTCCAATGGGCACCCTACCCTCAGGGGTTGACCATGGGGACAGATCCGACCACAACAATTCAAAAAAGACTGCGCCATGGTTATGAAAAAAACGGACGCCTTTACCCAGGCTGGGAAAACCGCGGTGTTGCAGAACATCCAGGGAACGCTGCAATTCCTTCAGCGTTTTCCCCCGTTCAACCAAATGGAAAACGCTCACCTGGCTTATCTGGTGGAGCAATGCCTGCTGCGTTTTTACGCACCGGGGGACACCATCATCAAACCGGCCGACGGCACGGTGGAACACTTTTATATCGTCAAGCAGGGCCGGGTCGTGGGCGAGCGTCCGCATTCGGCAAAAGGTGGCACCGAGACCACCTTCGAAATCACCACCGGCGAATGCTTCCCCCTTGCCGCGCTGCTGGGCGAGCGGGCCACGCGCACCGAACACCGTGCCGGCGAGGACACCTTCTGCCTGCAGTTGAACAAGCAGGCATTCATCAAGCTATTCGCCCTGTCGAGCCCGTTTCGTGATTTCGCGCTGCGTGGAGTTAGCAGCCTGCTCGACCAGTTCAATCAGCAAGTCCAGCAGAAGTCCGCGCAAACCCTCGGCACCCAATATTCGCTCAACACCCGGCTGGGCGAGCTGGCGATGCGTCATCCGGTGAGTTGCAACCCCGACATGCCCCTGCGCGAAGCCGTGAAACTGATGCACGAACAGCAGGTCGGAAGCATTGTGGTGGTGAACGAGCAAAAAGCGCCGGTAGGGATTTTTACCCTGCGCGACCTGCGGCATGTGGTCGCCGACGGCTCCGGGGATTTTTCCGAAGCCATCGCCGCGCACATGACCCCGACACCCTTCTATCTCTCGCCGGACCACAGCGCCTTCGACGCGGCCATCGCCATGACTGAGCGCCACATCGCCCATGTTTGTCTGGTCAAGGACCATCGCTTGTGCGGCGTGGTGTCCGAGCGCGATCTGTTTTCCCTGCAGCGGGTCGACCTGGTGCATCTGGCACGGACCATCAGCAGCGCCCCGAAAGTCGAGACCCTGGTGGCCCTGCGCGGCGAGATCGGTCAATTGGTCGAGCGCATGCTGGCCCATGGTGCGTCGTCGACGCAGATCACCCAGATCATCACGCTGCTCAACGACCACACCGTGTGCCGGGTCATCGAACTGACCCTGGCCGACAAGGGTGACCCGGGCGTGCCGTTCAGTTGGTTGTGTTTCGGCAGTGAAGGCCGGCGCGAGCAGACCCTGCACACCGACCAGGACAACGGCATCCTGTTCGAAGCCCGGGACGCCGCCCATGCGGCGCAGATCCGCGGGCTGCTGCTGCCCATCGCCCAACAGATCAACCAGAGCCTGGCCCTCTGTGGTTTCACCTTGTGCAAGGGCAACATCATGGCCGGCAATCCGGAGCTGTGCCTGTCCCGCGCCGAATGGGCCCGACGCTTTGCCGCATTCATTCGTGAAGCGACGCCGGAAAACCTATTGAGCTCGAGTATCTATTTCGACCTGCGGGTGGTCTGGGGCGATGAGCAAGGCTGTGAGCAGTTGCGCCAGCAAGTACTCGAACAGGTGGCCGATAACCGTTTGTTCCAGCGCATGATGGCCGAGAACGCGCTGCGTCATCGTCCACCGGTGGGACGCTTCAGGGATTTCGTGCTCAGCCGCAAGAACGGCGAAAAAGCCACCCTGGACCTGAAAGTGCAAGGCCTGACGCCTTTTGTCGACGGCGCTCGCCTGCTGGCCCTGGCCAATGGCATCGAAGCCAACAATACCCTGGAGCGCTTGCGGCAACTGGTCATCAAGGACGTGATCCAACCGCTCGATGGCGCGGCCTATGAAGAGGCCTACCACTTCATCCAGCAAACCCGCATGCAACAACATCAACTGCAGACCCGCGAAAACCTGCCCTACTCCAACCGGGTCGACCCCGACAGCCTTAATCATCTGGACCGGCGCATTCTGCGCGAATCCCTGCGCCAGGCCCAACGGCTGCAAAGCAGCCTGACGCTGAGGTACCAGTTGTGAGCATTTTTTCCTGGTTACGCCCGGTCCAACCGATGTTGCCTGAAGACGTGCAACAGCGCCTGGAGCGCCTGCCGGCCCCCGCGCCCCTGGGTGAATGCAGCCTGAGGGAGCAACGCTGGGTGGTGCTGGATCTGGAAACCACGGGGTTGAACCTGAACAAGGATCAGGTGCTGTCCATCGGTGCGGTGGTCATAGAAGACGGCGCCATCGACTTCAGCCAACAGTTCGAACGCACCTTGCAGTGCGACAAGCAGAAGCTGGGACCCAGCGTATTGATCCATGGCCTGGCGCCGAGTGAAATTGCCGCCGGCAGCGACCCCGCCGAGGCGCTGCTGGCGTTCATGGAATTCGTCGGCGACAGCCCTCTGCTGGCATTTCATGCGCCGTTCGACTCCCACATGCTGGGGCGAGCACTGAAGGATTACCTCGGTTATCGCTTGCAGCATTCGTTTCTGGATGTCGCTGACCTGGCGCCGATGCTCTGCCCTCAAGCGCACCTGCGCAAGGCCGGCCTGGACGACTGGATCGACTGGTGCAAATTGCAAGTCTTCGACCGTCATAACGCCAGCGCCGACGCCCTGGCCACCGCCGAATTGGCGCTCATTCTGTTCAGCCGTGCCCGTCAGCAGCAGATCCATAGCCCGCTTGAGCTGCAACAGCACCTGAGCCAATGGAAGCGACGGCAACGGGCGCCTTCGCTTTAGCCCAAGGTGGTTGACCTGTGGGAGCAAGGCTTGCCCGCGATGCAGGCGACTCGGCCAGGCTGCCAGTCCCGGCGATGCCATCGCGGGCAAGCCTTGCTCCAGACTCTCCTGAATCTGCGGATCGTGCTCCGACCAGCGCCAATTGCTTTCTCTCCCCCGCCTCTGCGACAATCGCGAACAATTCTCGTTACTTAAAACGTCGGTGATGCTTCGTGTCGTCAGTCCCAAGCCCCCACAGTGATCTGGTTGGTGCGTTGTACCGTGACCATCGCGGGTGGCTATTGGCATGGCTGCGCCGCAACGTGGCCTGCCCGCAGCGGGCCGAAGATCTGAGCCAGGACACCTTCGTGCGCCTGCTGGGCCGGGAGGAACTGACAGCGCCCCGAGAGCCCAGGGCGTTTCTGGTGGCGATCGCCAAGGGACTGCTGTTCGATTATTTCCGTCGGGCGGCGCTGGAGCAGGCCTACCTCACCGAGCTGATGCTGATCCCGGAAAACGAACAGCCGTCGTTGGAAGAGCAGCAACTGATCCTCGAAGACCTCAAGGCTATCGATCGGCTGCTTGGCAAATTGTCGAGCAAGGCCCGCGCCGCCTTCCTCTACAACCGCCTCGACGGCCTCAGCCATGCAGAAATCGCCGAGCGCCTGGGGGTTTCCGTGCCCCGGGTGCGGCAGTACCTGGCCCAGGGCATGCGCCAGTGCTACATCGCGCTTTATGGTGAGCCGACATGAGCACGCCTTCTTCCAAACCCGTCTCGACCGGGGTTCTGGATGCGGCCATTGCCTGGCAACTGTCCCTGGACTCAGGCGGCGGTAGTGCCCAGGAGCGGGAAGCGTTCGCCCAATGGCATGCCGCCGACGAAGAACATGCCCGGGCCTGGCGGCAACTGGGCATGCTTGACCAACGCTTCAGTGTCGCCAACGGCCCTGGGCGAGCCGCGTTGTTGCAATCCAGAGCAAACATCCGTCGCCGCGTGCGCAAGCTCGGCAGCAGCCTGGCCAGCATTGTTGCAGTGATCGGCCTGGCGCTGTTTGCCGGAGATCGTTACTTGCCGCTGGATTACTGGCTGGCCGACCAGCGCACCGCCACCGGCGAGCAGCGCGTCCTGCGCCTGGCCGACGGCACGCTGATCAACCTCAACACCCACAGTGCGCTGGACGTGCGTTTCGATGACAAGCAGCGCCGCATTGTCCTGCAAGAAGGCGAGATCCTGGTGGAAACCGGCCACAACGATCCGCGTCCGTTTATCGTTGAAACCCGCGAAGGCAACATGCGCGCCCTGGGCACCCGGTTTTTGGTCAAGCGAGAAACAGAAGGCACGCGCCTGAGCGTGTTGAAGTCGGCAGTGGCGGCGCATCCGCAGGCCACCGACGAAGAGCAGATCCTGCGCGAAGGCCAGCAGGTGTTGATGCGTCGCGACGGTCTCGGGCCGACGATGGCCCTGAGTCCGGGCGCCGATGCCTGGACCCGCGGCATGCTGGTGTTGGACAACGCCCGCCTCGAAGACCTGATCCATGAGCTGGGACGCTATCGTCGCGGCTACCTGGGTGTCGAGCCACAGGTGGCAGACCTGCGCATCACGGGCAGCTTCCCGCTGCACGACACCGATCTGGCACTCAGCGCCCTGCTGCCGACCTTGCCGGTACAGGTCGAGCATCACACGCGCTGGTGGGTGATGGTGGGGCCGAGGGCCGAGACCAAGCCTTGAGGCCCCATCGCGAGCAGGCTCGCTCCCACATTTGATCTTCAGTGGTCCCCTGTGGGAGCGAGCCTGCTCGCGATGAAGCCGTCCCGATCCGAAGACCCGTTGGACACCTCACCCCAATCTGAATCTAAATTATTTTCATCCAGCCCTATCACTTTTGAATTTTCATCCGGCACCAAGGCAATTGAGAAATATTTCCATTCAGGAGCCGCCGTATGTCCCGCCCGCTAGACACCCTGTTGCGCCCCAGTCTGTTGGCCGTTGCCATCGCTTTTGCCGCCCCGTTGGTCAGCGGCCCGTTGCTGGCCGCCGAACAAGCCTCGAGCGTGCGCACCTACAACCTGCCCGCCGCACCATTGGCCAGCACCCTGAACCAGATCGCCAGTCAGGCCGGGCTCGCCCTGAGTCTGACCCCGTCCCTGGCCTCGGGCAAAACCTCGGCACCAGTCCAGGGCCAGTTCGATGCCATTGGCGCATTACGTGAGGCGTTGCGCGGCACCGGCCTTCAACTGCAACAAAGCAGCGCCGGCACCTACAGCCTGGTGGCCGTGCCCGAAGGCGTCATGGCTTTACCGGAAACCAGCGTGATCGGCGCCGGCCTCAGCGAGACCGCATGGGGTCCGACCGACGGCTATGTCGCCACCCGCACGGCGGCCGGCACCAAGACCGATACGCCGATTGTCGAACTGCCGCGCTCGGTTTCCGTGGTCACACGCCAGCAGATGGAAGATCGCTCGGTCCTCAACCTCAATGACGCCCTGCGCTACACCGCTGGCGTGCAGAGCAGCGGCTACGGCTCGGACTCACGCAACGACTGGCTGCTGGTGCGCGGTTTTGTACCGACGCAGTTCCTTGATGGTCTGCCGCTGCCCAAGGGCAACTACGTCACGCCGAAAATCGAGCCCTGGAACCTCGAGCGCATCGCCGTGCTGCGTGGTCCGGCGTCTTCGATCTACGGCCAGACGCCACCCGGCGGCATGCTGGACATGGTCAGCCGTCGCCCGCAAGCTCAAAGCAGCCACGAGGTCGAACTGCAAGCCGGCAGCTACGAACACAAGCAGATCAACTTCGACAGCACCGGCAAGGTCGATGACGAAGGCCAGTTCCTCTATCGACTCAGCGGCACGGTGCGCGACAGCAACGCCCAGGTCGATCACATCCCGGACAAACGCTACAACATCGCCCCGAGCCTGACCTGGAACATCAACGACGACACCCGCCTGACCTTCCTGTCCCAGTACACCCGCGACGACACCGGCATCACCGGGCAATTCCTGCCGCTGCAAGGCACCAAGCTGTCGTCGCCGGCCGGCAAGATTTCCCACCACAAAAACCTGGGTGACCCGGACTGGGAATTCTACGACCGCACCTACTACGCCCTCGGCTATGCGTTTGAACATCGTCTGAACGACACTTGGCAGTTCCGCCAGAACCTGCGCTATACCAAGAGCGACCTGGAAACCCAAGGCATCTCCGCAGGTGGCCAATTCTGGCCAGACGGCCCCGACCAATCCGTGGATGCCAACGGCAACGTCAAGCGCAGCGCCAGCGTCATCAACGAAGACATCAGCCAGTTCGCCGTGGACAACAACTTCCAGGCCGACTTCCAGACCGGCGCCCTCAGCCACACCCTGTTGCTGGGCCTGGATCACCAGCGCTCCAACAGCAATTCACGCTGGGATTGGGGTTCGACTGGCGTGCCGACCAGCAACATCCACAACCCGACCTACGGACAGGATTTCTCCAACGTCCAGTACTTCACCATGTACGACTACAACCAGAAGACCCAGCAAACCGGTCTCTACATCCAGGACCAGATCGCCCTGGACAACTGGCGTCTGACCCTGGGTGGTCGTGAAGACTGGATCCACACCGGCACCGAGTTCCACAACCAGGCCGGCGCGACCAACACCCAGCGCGACAAGAAATTCAGCGGTAACGCGGCGCTGAGCTACGTCTTCGACAATGGCGTGACGCCGTACATTTCTTTCGCCCAGTCCTTCCAGGCAGCGGCCGGTGCCAACGTCAACAGCACCGATGCATTCAAGCCGACCGAAGGCGAACAGTACGAAGCGGGCATCAAGTACCAGCCACCCGGCACCAAAACCCTGCTGACGGCGGCGGTGTTCGACCTGACCCAGAAAAACAACTCTGTCACCGAAAACAACGTCACCCGCCAAGTGGGTGAAGTACAGGTACGTGGCCTGGAGTTGGAGGCCTCGGGCGACGTGACCGACAACCTGAAGCTCATCGGCTCCTACACCTACAACGACAGTGAAATCACCAAAGGCACGACGGCGGAAAAAGGCAAGCGCATGGCCCAGGTGCCGCGTAACCAAGCCACCGCCTGGGCGGACTACACCTGGCACAACGGCCCGCTGGACGGCTTTGGTGTCGGTGCGGGTGTGCGTTACGTCGGCGACACCTATGGCAACACCACCAACACCGACTGGGGCCATGTCGGTTCCTATACCGTATATGACGCCTCGGCCCATTACGACCTGGGTCGCCTGGACAACTCGCTCAAAGGGGTATCGGTGGCGGTGGATGCAAAAAACGTCTTCAACAAGGACTACCTGTCCACGTGTGACGGTTTCTACTGCTACTACGGCGATCAACGCAGCGTCGTCGCCAGCGTGAATTACAAATGGTAAACGGTTAGCATTTGCGTAAACCTTTTGAAGGGCCACCTGTGGCCCTTTTTGCATTCGGATCAATCATGAAAAGCAAAACCATCCGTCGCTGGTCCTTCGTCCACACCTGGACCAGCCTGATCTGCACGGTATTTCTGCTGATGCTGGCGATCACCGGGCTGCCGTTGATTTTTCATCACGAAATCGAGCATCTGCTGGGCGACGCCCCCGAGCTTCGCGAAATGCCGGCCGACACACCGCCATTGGACCTTGCGCAACTGGTGGAAAAAGCCAAGGCCTATCGCCCCGGTGAGGTGGTCCAGTATTTTGGCTGGGACGAGGATGATCCCAACGGTGTCATCACCATCATGGCGCCGACGCCGGGCACCGAACCCAATTCCTCCCACACGTTCATGCTCGATGCCCGCACCGGCGAGGCCCTGGAAATGCCCTCGGCCAACGGCGGTTTCATGATGGTGATGCTGCGCCTGCATGTGGACATGTTCGCCGGCTTGCCAGGCAAGTTGCTGTTGGCGTTCATGGGCCTGTTGTTCGTGATCGCCATCGTTTCCGGTGTGGTGTTGTACCTGCCGTTCATGCGCCGCCTGAAATTCGCCACGGTGCGCCAGGACAAATCCACGCGCCTGCGCTGGCTCGATTTGCACAACCTGATCGGCGTGGTCACGCTGGTCTGGGCGCTGACGGTGGGCGTGACCGGCGTCATCGCGGCGTGCGCCGACCTGATCATCGCCGCCTGGCGCAATGACAGCCTCAGCGCCATGGTCGAGCCCTATCGCGACGCCCCGCCGCTGACGCAACTGGCCCCAGCGACCCGCTTGCTGGACATCGCCAAAGAAGTTGCGCCGGGCATGGAACCCAGCTTCATCGCCTTCCCCGGTACGCTGTTTTCCAGCGAACACCACTACAGCGTGTTCATGAAAGGTGACACCCACCTGACCTCCCATTTGCTGACACCCGTATTGATCGACGCCAGCACCCTGGACGTCACCGCCGTGGCTGAACGGCCGTGGTACATGGATATGATGAGCCTGTCCCTGCCGCTGCACTTCGGCGACTACGGCGGTCGGCCGATGCAGATTTTCTGGGCGACCCTGGACGTGCTGACCATCATCGTCCTCGGCAGCGGCGTCTACCTGTGGCTCGTGCGGCGAAAAGCGGCCAAACGCGCAGCGGTCGCGGCGCAGGTGGTCTCGTGAGGCCCCGGCAGTCGAGTTTCTGGAAAGTGTTTGGTATTCCCGTGGCAATCGGCGTGCTGAGCGCGGCGGGGTTGTTTTCGGCATTGCTCGGCGATGGGGCCTGGGATGCCGTGAGTTGGGTGGGTTTGGGCGTGCCGACGGTGCTGGGAACCTGGGGGCTGATCAAACGCAGATAACTTCAGCCCGACGCGGACCCAATGTGGAAGCGAGCCTGCTCGCGATGGCGGTGAACCAGTCACATTGATATCGACTGACACTGCGCTATCGCGAGCAGGCTCGCTCCCACACTGGCTTCCAATCGGCCTCGCCAGCCGCCTTGGAACTGTCTAGGCTAAGCCCTTGCCCGTTAATCGAGGATACCTGCATGTCGGCCCCCAGCATGACGTTGTTCCACAACCCCGCTTCGCCTTTCGTGCGCAAGGTCCTGGTGCTGCTGCACGAAACCGGCCAGCAAGACCGCGTGGCGTTGCAGCTCAGCCAGCTCACGCCGGTCAGGCCGGACCAGGCACTCATTGATGACAACCCCCTGAGCAAGATCCCGGCCCTGCGCCTGGCCAATGGCAATGTGCTCCACGACAGTCGCGTCATTCTTGATTACCTCGACCACCAGCACGTCGGCAATCCGCTGATCCCCCGCGACGGCGCAGCCCGGTGGCGACGCCTGACCCTGGCGTCCCTGGCTGACGGAATCATGGACGCCGCGGTGATGATTCGCTACGAAACCGCCCTGCGACCCGTCGAAAAACACTGGGCCGAGTGGCTCGATGCGCAACGGGACAAGATCCGCCGCGCCCTGGGCATGCTCGAAGACGAGGCAATAGCCGAACTGGCCTGCCATTTCGACATTGCGTCCATCAGCGTGGCCTGCGCCCTGGGTTACCTGGACCTGCGCCATCCCGATCTGGAATGGCGCAAGGCCAATCCACAATTGGCAGCGTGGTTTGCCGAAGTGAGCTTGCGGCCTTCGATGGTCGAGACAGTGCCCAGAATCTAGCCCTGCGTTAGCCATACTGGCCTTGTCGCGGGCAAGCCTTGCTCCCACATAGACCTTGCTCCGCCTGTGGGAGCAAGGCTTGCCCGCGATGGCAGCGCAGCGGATCCAAGGGAAACAACTGCCCTATGCGCGTCACCAGCACTGCTCGCCATTGCCGGTCCTCGCGCAACCCCAGCGACCGGCTCATTTCACCTCTCCCAGATCGAACGTCATCGCAGCCGCCGGCTTCGCTCCCACCCGGTACCAGTCCAGCTTACGGGTCAATACCATGAACACACCGAGCAGACCGAACAGCAACAGCGAGCCCATCAGCAAGGCGTAGTCCTCGGCACTCAACAATCCATAGAGCAAACCGTACAAGCCCGCCAACCCCGCCGAAAACCCCAGGCCATGGCTCACGCTGCGCAACACATGGCAGACATAGAACCCGATCAGCAGCACACAGGCGCTGGCTGACAGCAAATACGCCAGGGCAAAACCGATGTGTTCCGACAGGGACAGCAGCAACAGGTAAAAGAACGCCAGAGCCACGCCTACCAAGGCGTACTGGACCGGATGCACCGCCAGGCTCTTGAGCACTTCGAAGAGAAAGAACCCGGCAAACGTCAGCGCTATGAACAGCAGTGCATATTTGATCGCCCGGTCGCTCTTGAGATATTGGTCCACCGGGTCGATGAAACTCACACCAAAGGCACGGCTGCGAAACGCTTCACAGCCATCGCTTGGCTCGCAGGCTTGCAAGGTTTCCAGCAGGTTGGTAGAGAAAAACGTGGTCTGCCAGTCGGCACTGAAGCCCTGCTCATTGATGTCGCGCTGGGTCGGCAGGTAGTTGCCGATGAAGCTGGGGTGCGGCCAGTCGGCCGACAGGTGCACTTGGGTGGACTTACCTACCGGCAGAATCTGCAATTGACCGGTGCCTTGCAGCCGCAGGTCGAAACCGAAGGTCAGCTCAGTGCTGCTCTGGGCCGTGACCATTGGCAGCGGCACATGCACGCCCTGCCCCAGCCAGCCGATCCGCGAGCCGGGCAGGAAATCGACGGTCTGCTGGTTGAGCTTCAGGGTCAGTGCATTCTCGATGCCGCGGATGTCGCTGATGCCCACGCTCAGATAGGGCTCGTCAAAGCGGTAGTCGGCAAAATCCTTGGTGGCCACGCCGAAACGCTCAGGCACCTTGAAGTGGCCGTCGATCCGGTTGTCGGCATGAAACAACCGCGCCTCGTAGATCCCGCGTGCACGGGTTTCTGTGCGGATCTGGCCGTCGACGTCCAATTGCTCCGGCAGAAAATACAACTCACCGCTTTGCTCGACGGTTTCCAGGAACCGCGCGCCGGTCTTCTCGTTGGTATTCCAGACCCGCACATCCTTGCGAAACGGCACCACGATCATCGGCCCGATGAGTTGCTGGCTGTGACTGGAACTGCGGGCGATGTCCTGCAGTACACCGTCGCGCAGTTCCTGACGCTCGTCGATGAGGCCGTTGATCATCAACAACGGGATCATCAGCAGGAGGATCAATAGGGCAATCATGCCCAGTTTTACGGCGAGGCTGCGGTTCATGTGGGGCTCTCCCTGTTCGAATGAGGGAGAGCTTGAGCCGGCTGTGTGCTGGGGTTATGGAGAGATTGTGGAGATTGTGTGGAGACTGCCCAAGGCAAACGAACTGTGGGAGCGAGCCTGCTCGCGATAGCTGACTGTCAAGCAACACCCGTGCAAGCTGAGCCACTGCTATCGCGAGCAGGCTCGCTCCCACAGGGTTGTGTTCTGTCAGGCGGCAGAGGCGGTTTCAAGGCAACCGCAAAACCACCTCAACCCCACCCTCGACATTGCCAATACTGAACTCCCCGGCATGCAACTGCACCACTTCCTCCACAAAGTTGAGGCCCAACCCGGTGCTCTTGCGACCGCTGTCAGGGCGCGGCAGGGAGTAGAAGCGTTCACTCAGACGCGGCAGGGCGTAGGCGGGAATCGGTTCGGCCTGATTGAACAGCCGGATCTCGACGCGGTTGCCGACACGCTCGGCACTCATGCGCAACAGCCCGTTGACGGGCGTGAAGTCCAGGGCGTTTTCCAGCAGATTGCCCAGGGCCTGACGCAACAGAAACGGCTCCCCCGTCAATGTCAGGTCCACGGCAATGTGCCGCTCGATCTGCAACTGCCGGCTTTCGATCCAGCCACTGCGGGCCTCCAGCAGCTCGTCCATCAATGCCGCCAGCGGCACGGCAATCTCTTCTTCCAGTCCCTGTCGCTGCTCGACCTGGGCCAGGTTGAGCAAACGCTCGATCAACTGCTGCATGCGCACGCTTTCGTTGTCGATGTTGCTGACGAAACGCTGACGCTGGGCCGTCGGCATGTCGCTCTGCAGCAACTCGGCGGCACCACGGATTGCCGCCAGCGGGCTCTTGAGTTCGTGAGTCAGGGTGTGCACGTAGCGCTCGACGTAAGCCTTGCCTTCCAGTTGGGTGCGCATGTGTTCCACCGCACCGGCCAGTTGCTCGAACTCGCCACCGCGATAATGCGGCACTTCTACCCGTTGCCCTTGGCTGACGGCCTCGGCATAAACAGTCAAACGCCGTAGCGCCGCGCTCAGCCACCACGACAACAAGGCGCCCAACAGCAGCCCCAGGCCGATCAACCCGGCGCCGTAAGCCAACAGGCGCCGCTCGGTGCGGTCGACATAGGGTTGCAGCGAACTGTTGGGCTTGGCCACGGTGACCACGCCGATAATCCGGCCGTTGTCGCGAATCGGCGCGCCAACGTGCATCACCGAAGACGTCGGATCATCGGCAACGCTGCGGGTCGAGCGTGCGCCGTATTGCCCGCGCAGGGTCAGGTAGACGTCGTTCCAGCGCGAATAATCCTGGCCCACCGCCACACCGCTGGAGTCGAGCACCACAATCCCCTTAGCGTCCGTGACGTAGATGCGATGGTTGACCTGGTTCTTTGGCAACCCCCAGATCGATGCTGCAGGCTGGCGCTCACCGTAAGCCTTGAGCAGTTGCGGCCAGCGGTTCTGGTTGAGGGTGCCGGCCTTGAAATCGTCCCGCAGGATCTCGGCCATCAGGTTAGCGGTGTCCACCAGGGTTTCTTCGGTGGACTGGCGCACGCCGGGGCGTATTTCTTCCATCACTGTGTTGAGGACGAAATACCCGGTCAAACCGATGAACAGCACATACACCAGGAAAATCCGGATGCCCAGCGACATCAGCTATGTCCCGGGCTGTAGCTGTAGCCGAGGCCACGGTGAGTCTGGATCGGTTCAGCCTCGGCCCTGACCAGGCGCAATTTGGCGCGCACGCTCTTGATGTGACTGTCGATGCTGCGCTCGTAGCCGGCATCACTGGCCACTCCCAGGGCGTCGAGCAGTTGTTCGCGGCTGAACACTCGCTCGGGTTGCTCCAGCAGACAGTTCAACAGGCGGAATTCGTGACGGGTGAGGTTCAGCGGTCTGCCACGATAGTGGATCTGCACCCGCTCGGTGTCGACCTGAAATAGCCCAGCGCCCAGATCCGTGGGCGGTCGCGGCGCGACGCGCTTGAGGATGGCGCGGACCCTCGCCGCCACTTCCCGAGGGCTGAACGGTTTGACCACATAATCGTCGGCCCCGATCTCCAGCCCCACTACCCGGTCGATCTCAGCATCACGGGCTGTAAGAAAGATGACCGGAACATCGCTGAAACGTCTGAGATTTTTGCACGTCTCGAATCCACTGATATCCGGCAGGCCCACGTCGAGGATAATCAGGTCCGCCGGGGTGCTTTTCTGATGCTCAAGCGCAGCCGCGCCAAGGCTCAGCCAGGTGGTGCCGAAACCCTCCCCTTGCAGGGCAAACACCAGCGTATCGGCAATGGCGGCTTCGTCTTCGACAATCAGAATGTGAGGCATGGCGTCCGCGCCCGACAGTAAAGTTGCCGGAACGGTGCCCCAACCCCGGGGGCACGTCAATCAGGGAAATCAGCAGTCGGGCTTGTCAGCGGTAAAACGTCGGGCCGGGTTCACCGCCGCATCAAACTCGCGCAGGGCCTTGGCGCCGATCAGCAGCGGGTAGTTGAAGCTGCTGCGGTCCGTCAGGTTGACCTCAACGGTCCGCTTGACATCACCTAGGCACATTTCAAGCTCCACCACCGGACGTTTGCTGGGGGCAGCCGATTCGTCGTCTTCATCTTCTTCCGAACGGGTCTTGATCTTGCTGATGCGTGCGACCTTGTGCTCAAAGAGCTTGTTGCTCGCGCCTTTGGTCGCCAGGCGGAACCGTACCCAGTCCTCGCCGTCGCGGGTAAAGGTTTCGATGTCCTTGGCCGACAGCGAGGCCGTCAGGGCGCCGGTGTCCATCTTGGCCTTGAGCACCTCACCGCCGATTTCCGGCAGTGCGATGTATTCGTAGCGCCCGTACAGGGTCGGTTCGGCGGCCAGCACTGGAAGGGCCACCAGGGAAAGCAGAGCGAGAAGGGATTTCACGTAATGGACTTCCTTTGTATGGGTGGGCAGCGGGATTTTAGACCGTGGGCTGTGAATTCGTTCGGTTGGCGTCAAGAACATCTCTGCCGGGGAAAGAGGGTCTGTGGGAGCAAAGCCTGCTTGCGATACGGGCATCACGGTTTTCCAGAGAAATGGCGTTACGTTCATCGCGAGCAAGCTTTGCTCCCACAGATCACTTCGCTCGTTTCACCTCGATTTGGCCTGCCGCCCGAAGCTGCTTATCATGGCCCGCCCACCTGTTTGCAAGAGTCATGTATGCGCCGCCTGCTCACCGGCTGTTTTGTCACCCTGCTGCTGTTACTCAACACCCTGGTGCTGTTCGGGCCGTTGATGGTGTTCGCGCTGCTCAAACTGGTCCTGCCCGGGCGTCTTCGCGACTGCGCCTCGTGGGCAGTGATGTGGATCGCCGAAACCTGGGCCGAAATCGACAAACTGATCTTTGCCCTGTGCATCCCCACCCGCTGGGAAATACGCGGCGGTGGCGACTTGCGCCGCGACACCTCTTATCTGGTCATCAGCAATCACCAGTCCTGGGTCGACATCCCCGCGCTGATCCAGGCCCTCAACCGGCGTACGCCGTTCTTCAAGTTTTTCCTCAAGAAAGAGCTGATCTGGGTACCGTTCCTGGGCCTGGCCTGGTGGGCGCTGGATTACCCGTTCATGAAACGCTACACCAAGGCCTTCCTGGCAAAAAATCCGGAGCTGGCAGGCAAAGACCTGGAAATCACCCGTCAGGCCTGCGAGCTGTTCAAGCGCCAACGAGTCACCGTGGTGAACTACCTCGAAGGCACACGCTTCACCGCCGCCAAGAGCCAACAGCAACAGTCTCCCTTCACCCACCTGCTCAAACCCAAGGCCGGTGGCGTGGCATTCGTGCTGGCAGCGCTGGGCGAGCAACTGGACGCGGTGCTGGACGTGACGGTGGTGTACCCCCAGGAACGGACGCCGGGGTTCTGGGATTTAATCAGCGGTGCGGTGCCGAAGGTCATTATCGACATCCAGACCCGCGAGCTGGACCCGGCGCTGTGGCAGGGCGATTACGAAAACGATCCGGTGTTTCGCCAGCATGTCCAGAACTGGGTGAACCAGCTCTGGATCGAAAAAGATCAGCGCATCGCCGCCTTGCGCAGCGAGCGCGGCTGATCAGATACCCGCGCCGGCTCCCCAGATGCCACCCAGGTTCTGCAGCAGCGAACTGGCCACGCCCTGCTGGCCGAGGTATTCAAGGATCACCGGGGCAAACTGGCCGATCATGCCGCTGTCCATGCCCAGCGCGCTGAAGGCGTTGTTCAGGTCGTGGGTGTCCTTGACGTTACCCAGCAGGCCGTCGAGCAAGGCGTTCTTGTCCGACCCGCCACCGAGCAAACCGCCCAGGCCACCCAAGCCATTCAGCCCACCGATAGCGTTGTTGCCAGCGATCTGATCCAGGCCCGGCACGCTTTTGCTCAATTCGGAAAACTGCGGCTCACTGAGTCGGTTCTTCGCCAGCCCCAGCATCGCACCGGCACCGCCGATGGCCTGTTCCGGGGTGATCTTGAGCTCCGAGCCCAGGGTATTGAGCAACCCGGCGGCTTGCGCCGCAGCTGCCACCGCGCCCTCCCCCGGCTGATCGCCCTGCATCGCCGCCACCGCATTGGCCGCATCACTGAGGCTGAACTGCGCGAAGGCCGGGCTGCTTGCCAGCGCGAGCAGGCAAGACAGTGCAAAACCTCGTGAAACCTTCATCCGGGACATCCTCTTGAGCCATGAAAAAGCCGCCCACTAAAGGGGCGGCGCAAAATCGTGCGTTTGACTGGGGCGGGCGAGGATTGTTCCCCCACACGCGCCGTATGCCCGGCACGCCATTCATTGTCCCAGTGCCCCGCGTCAGACGCAGGCGACCGCTTATATAAACAAAAACAGTTGAAGTGTTATTGCCAAGACTCAATAGGTACACGTTTGTTATTCAAAATGGGTATGAACAACTGGCAACACTGACAGTAGCCCGCCGGAAAAAAGCCGCAAACCATAGCAACCAACCAAACCTGGGAACCCGACACATGCAAAACACACTGGCGAAAGGGGCGGGATTACTGATGCTGTTTGTCGGCCATATCCAGGCCAATGAAATAACCTGTCCCGCCGTCACTGACATCCACAGAAAAATTGAATCCGTGGAAGATATCTATTCAGTCGAAGTACAGGATGATCG
The DNA here is from genome assembly GCF_901007645.1 of Pseudomonas sp. FG-3G. Taxonomy (NCBI): domain Bacteria; kingdom Pseudomonadati; phylum Pseudomonadota; class Gammaproteobacteria; order Pseudomonadales; family Pseudomonadaceae; genus Pseudomonas; species Pseudomonas sp. FG-3G. Next base: position 333,482 of record NZ_CAAKGZ010000045.1, on the reverse strand, counting down.
CGAGTGGCAGAGCCAAAGCCTGGTGGACGTGGTCGATCCGGCTCTGCTGCAGTTCAACGGTGCCGAATACGCTATTGATGAGCCCGACGACGCCGAGCAGACGCCCACAAGGATGACCATCACGTGCAAATACGGCGAAATAAACTTGACGCTGGAGTATCTCCAGGTTGTGGAACCGGGATTTTCGCCATGGGAAGACAATCGCTGCGAGAGCCTGGACACTAAGGCCTGCAAGCTGATAACCGCCGACTACTTCAACCTTAGCTTTTGATTGTTAAGTCATAATTCATCTGAATATAGCAAGGGCATGCAGGCCACCAGAGTGACGCCGGAATAAATACCAGCCTATTCAGGGAACGACCCCATGTCGGCGAACCGCCAGGCGCTGCTCTGCTGGACATAACAAGACGAGCAGTTATTCCATAAAGCCCTCGCCCACTGTCAACTCTGACAGTAGGCAACCCTTTTCACTGAGTTAAGCTCAATCACGCATCAACGAGATACAAGCGACCCCCATCGCTTACCCGCACCAACCCTTCATCCAGGCGAGAAGAACATGAGTAACGGAACAGTAAAGTGGTTCAACGATGAAAAGGGCTATGGTTTTATCACACCGGATGACGGCGGTGATGATCTCTTCGTCCATTTCAAAGCTATAAAAGGCGACGGTTTCAAGACCTTGAAAGAAGGACAAAAAGTGACCTATGAGGCTGCCAAAGGGCAAAAAGGTATGCAAGCCGACAACGTTCAACCTGCATAAGTTGGTCGCGGTGCGGGTATGTTTCGACAGCTCGCACTCCGGACCGCAGGCCCAAACTCTTTTGATAGGAGTTTTGCCATGGAAAAGCAGCCTGTAAAGCGTCATGACTCCGCTGAAGGTGGCATTGGATTAACGCCGTCCCATGCAAATGGGCAAAACATCTTCTTCAGGGTCCCTCCAGTCGAAGAAGGCGGGCCGGTCATAAAACCCGGACAGAAAGTGGCGTACGAGTTGATGTTGGGCGACGATGGGCAATATTACGCGATCAATCTTCAGGTCATCAGCGACGACGAGTAAGCCCAGTCGCTTCAGTACTACAAGCTGCTGCTTGCGCTGTGCCGAATAAAAAGGGCGACATCGCTGTCGCCCTTTGTCCGTCTTGCCTACCGCTTAGGCCGCACTGAACATCTTGTGCGGATCGATCACAAACTTCTTCGGTACGCCTGCATCGAACTCGCCGTAGCCTTTAGGCGCGTCGTCCAGGCTGATGACCTGTACGCCGACGATTTCTGCGATGTTGATGCGATCCCACATGATGGCTTGCATCAGTTGGCGGTTGTACTTCATCACCGGGGTCTGGCCGGTGTGGAAGCTGTGGGACTTGGCCCAGCCCAGACCGAAACGGATGCTCAGGCTACCCATTTTTGCCGCGGCATCGACCGCGCCCGGGTCTTCGGTGACGTAGAGGCCGGGGATGCCGATCTTGCCGGCTACGCGAACCACACCCATCAACGAGTTGAGCACGGTGGCCGGAGCTTCGTGCTTGACGCCTTCATGGCCGTGACCACGGGCTTCGAAGCCCACAGCGTCAACGGCGCAGTCGACTTCCGGTTCGCCCAGCAGCGCGGCGATCTGTTCGTGCAGCGGGGTGTCTTTGGACAGGTCGGCGATTTCAAAACCCTGGGCCTTGGCGTGGGCCAGGCGGATCGGGTTGACGTCACCGATAATGACCACAGCGGCACCCAGCAGGCGGGCGGAAGCGGCAGCCGCCAGGCCAACCGGACCGGCACCCGCGATGTAGACGGAGCTGCCAGGACCAACGCCGGCGGTGACGGCGCCGTGGTAGCCGGTCGGCAGGATGTCGGACAGGCAGGTCAGGTCGCGGATTTTCTCCATGGCCTTGTCGCGGTCCGGCAGCTTCAACAGGTTGAAATCCGCGTACGGCACCAGCACGTATTCGGCCTGACCGCCGGTCCAGTCACCCATGTCCACATAACCGTAGGCACCGCCGGCACGGGCCGGGTTGACGGTCAGGCAGACGCCGGTGTGTTGTTCTTTGCAGGAACGGCAGCGCCCGCAAGCCACGTTGAACGGAACAGACACCAGGTCGCCGATCTTCAGGTTTTCGACGTCGTTGCCCTTTTCGATCACTTCACCGGTGATTTCGTGGCCCAGGACCAGGCCGGTCTGAGCGGTGGTGCGGCCGCGCACCATGTGCTGGTCGGAGCCGCAGATGTTGGTGGATACCACGCGCAGGATGACGCCGTGCTCGATCTTCCTGCCACGCGGGTCCTGCATTTTTGGATAGTCGATTTTCTGTACTTCGACCTTGCCGTTGCCGAGATACACGACACCACGATTGCCAGACATGCTTTCACCTCGCTGTTGTTTTTATGAAACTGCGTTGCCCAGGCAGGCAGCGCGTTGATTGCTCGGGTAGTGCTTGTGTCTTGTTTCTTTGTTGTCTGTAAGGGCCTCATCGCGAGCAAGCTCGCTCCCACAGTGGATTGTGGGTGTCATCAGAATCTGTATAACGACGCAGATCCTGTGGGAGCGAGCTTGCTCGCGAATGGGCTGCGAAGCGGCCCCAAAAATCTAAAGAACGACAGTTCTGTTGGCGTTGAGAAACACCCTTCGCTCGATGTGATACCCCACGGCCCGGGCCAGGGTCAGCCCTTCGATGTCCCGGCCCTTGGCGATCAGGTCTTCGGGATAGTGGCTGTGGTCCACCACTTCCACGCCCTGAGCGATGATCGGGCCTTCGTCCAGGTCGTTGTTGATGTAGTGCGCCGTGGCGCCGACCAGTTTCACGCCTTTGTTGTAGGCCTGGTGATACGGCTTGGCGCCCTTGAAGCCCGGCAGCAGCGAGTGATGGATGTTGATCGCCTTGCCGTCGAGCTTGCGACACAGCTCCGGCGACAGCACTTGCATGTAGCGGGCGAGAATCACCAGCTCGGCGCCGGTGTCTTCGATCACCTGCCACACCTGCCGCTCCTGGGACGGTTTGTCGTTCGGGTCCAGGGGGAAATGGTAGTACGGAATCTGGTGCCAGTCGGCCAGCGGCTTGAGGTCCGGGTGGTTGGACACCACGGCCACGACGTCCATGGACAACTGGCCGATGCGCTGACGGTAGAGCAGGTCGTTGAGGCAGTGATCGGCCTTGGAGACCATGATCACCACTTTGGGCCGGTAGTTGGGTGGCGTCAGTTCGAAGACCATGCCAAAGGCTTGCGCACGTTCGGCCAGGCCGGCCCGGAAGTTTTGCTCATCAAAACCGTCGGGTTGGCGGAACTCCACACGAATGAAAAAACGCGCCGAGAGCCGGTCGTCGAAGGAATGGTGCTCGGTGACGTAGCAGCCTTGCTCGAACAGAAAGCGCGTCACCGCGTCCACCGTGCCGAGCACGCTGGGGCAGTCGGCAGTCAAGATCCATGTGTCTGGGGCGCGGCTCATTCGTGATACTCCTCTGATCGTTCCCATGCTCTGCGTGGGAATGCCGCCATGGACGCTCTGCGTCCGCTTTTGGGACGCAGAGCGTCCCGGGATGCATTCCCACGCAGAGCGTGGGAACGATCATGGTTATGCCTGCACGCTCAACCCATACTCAGCCGCGGCATCCTGCAGCCACAGCCACCAGTAATCGGAGAAGCTGCGGCGAATCACCAGTTCCCAGGTGTTTTCGCCCGTGTGGCGGATCACCAGTTGCGACTTGGCGAACACCGTGCCCACGGCCTTGCCCACCGGGAAATTGCTTGGGTGTACGTCATAGCTGGTGGATTTCATCAGCACGTCGCGCACATTCGGGCCGGACAGTTCGAGGATCTGCTGGCCGCCACTGACGTTGACGATCTGGATATGCAGATCGCCCAGGGCTTCGCGCAGGTTTTTCTCGGCGGCAAATTCTTCGCCACTGGGCACCACCAGCAGCCACTCGTCCGGGCCGAGCCATTGCAGGCTGGTTTCGCCCTTGACGATGACGGTCAGCGCGCCCGGCAGCTCCAGGCCCAGGGCCTTGTGCACGCCAGCAGCGAACGCAGGGTCATGACCATCGCCACGGATGGTCAAGTGGCCCAGGAGTTTCTTCTCGCGCACGGTCACGCCGGCGTTCTTGCGACCCTTGCCCACCAGACTGGCGAGGTCGGCATGGTGCAGCGACGACTCGGCCTTGGCCCCGGTGGTTGGGCGTTGTTGGTACACGTTGACTGCGGTCATATGGAGCACCTGTCTTGAATTCTGATTCAGGCCCTTGTGGTGGCTGTTCTACCGCCATCGCGAGCAGGCTCGCTCCCACAAGGGTCATGCGATCTCCTGTGGGAGCGAGCCTGCTCGCGATGCGGACAACGCGTAGCAGCTGCTCACCACAGACCTGAAGGTCATTAGATATTCTGCCGATCCCCCTTCGGATCGAAGAACACCGAAGAAACAATCTCTGCCTCGATCACGCTGCCGTCGGCCAGTGGCGCGAACACGCGTTCTCCCATCCGCTTGAGGCCGCCCTTGACCACGCCCATGGCAAATGAGTAACCCAGGGAGTTGTGGGCGTAGCTGGACGTCACATGACCGACCATGGTCATCGGGATCGCCTGCTTGGTGTTGAACACCAGTTGCGCACCTTCCGGCAGCCAGACATTCGGGTCGATCGGCTTGAGGCCCACCAGTTGCTTGCGGTCCTCACGCACACAGTCTTCGCGATTCATGCCACGCCAGCCGATCCACGAGAACGGTTTGGTCCGGCCTACGCACCAGCCCATGTTCAGGTCGTCCGGGGTCATCGAGCTGTCAGTGTCCTGACCGACAATGATGAAGCCCTTCTCGGCCCGCAATACGTGCATGGTCTCGGTGCCATACGGGGTCAGGTTGTATTTCTTCCCGGCCTCGACGATCTGCTCGAGCACGCCCATGGCGTAGTCGGCCTGCACGTTGACTTCGTACGACAGTTCACCGGTGAACGAGATACGGAACACCCGCGCCGGAACACCACCCACCAGGCCTTCTTTCCAGGTCATGAACGGGAAAGCGTCCTTGTCCAGGTCGATGTCGGTGACTTCGCTCAGCAGCTTGCGGCTGTTGGGGCCCGACAGGGTCATGGTCGCCCAGTGGTCGGTAACCGAAGTGAAGTACACCTTCAGGTCCGGCCATTCGGTCTGGTGATAGATCTCCAGCCATTGCAGCACGCGCGCCGCGCCGCCAGTGGTGGTGGTCATCACGAAATGGTTGTCCGCCAGACAGGCCGTCACGCCATCGTCGAAGACCATGCCGTCTTCCTTGCACATCAAACCGTAGCGAGCCTTGCCCACGTCGAGCTTGGTCCAGGCGTTGGTGTACACGCGGTTAAGGAACTCGCGGGCGTCCGGGCCCTGGATATCGATCTTGCCCAGAGTCGAGGCATCCAGCAGGCCGACGCTGTCGCGCACGGCTTTGCATTCGCGCTTGACCGCAGCGTGCATGTCTTCGCCGTTCTTCGGGAAGTACCAAGGGCGCTTCCACTGGCCGACGTCTTCGAATTCAGCACCGTTTTTCACATGCCAGGCATGCAGCGCGGTGAAGCGTACCGGTTCGAAGATGTGCCCGCAGTGCCGCCCGGCTATCGCGCCGAAGGTCACCGGCGTGTAGTTCGGGCGGAACATGGTGGTGCCCATCTGCGGGATGCTCACGTTCAGCGAGCGGGCCGCGATGGCCAGGCCGTTGACGTTGCCCAGCTTGCCCTGGTCGGTGCCGAAGCCCAGAGCGGTGTAGCGCTTGACGTGTTCCACCGACTCGAAGCCTTCGCGGGTGGCGAGTTCGATGGCGGCGGCAGTGACGTCGTTCTGCAGGTCGACGAATTGCTTCGGCGCCCGTGCAGTGGATTTTTCATGCGGCACCTGGAACAGCGCCAGGGTCGGTTCTTCCTGGCGGCTCAGGGCTTTGGGCAACACACCCTCCACCGCTTTGAAACCGGCTTCGTTGGCCGCGCGCACGCCACCTTCGAAACCATCGGCCAAGGTGTCACCCAGGCTGTAGACGCCATTCACGCCGCCGACGCACACGCGCTTCTGCGGTGCTTCGCCCGGTACGAAACCAAGGATGTCTTCGCGCCAGATCGGCTTGCCGCCCAGGTGCGAAGCCAGGTGGACCACTGGGCTGTAGCCGCCGGAGCTGGCCACCAGGTCGCAGTCCAGCCATTCGCCGGGACTGGTGACCTTGTGCGCCTTGACGTCGATGGCGGCGATGCGGGCCCCGGTGACGCGCTTGCTGCCACGAGCCTCGATCACGGCGCTGCCGGTGAGGATGCGGATGCCTTTGGCACGCGCCTCTTCCACCAGCGCACCACGCGGGTTGCTGCGGGCGTCGGCGATGGCCACCACTTGCAGGCTGGCGTCGAGCCAGTCCAGCGCCACGCGATAGGCGTGGTCGTTGTTGGTGCTCAGTACCAGTTTCTTGCCCGGTGCCACGCCATAGCGGCGCACGTAGGTGGAGACCGCGCCGGCCAGCATGTTGCCCGGTACGTCGTTGTTGCCGTAGACCAGCGGCCGTTCGCAGGCACCAGTCGCCAGCACCACGCGCTTGGCGCGGACCCGGTTGATGCGCTGGCGGACCTGGCCGATTGGCGCGCGATCACCCAGGTGGTCGGTGAGGCGCTCGTGGATGGTCAGGAAGTTATGGTCGTGGTAACCGTTCACCGTGGCGCGCGGCAACAGCACCACATCTGGCATCGACTTGAGCTCAGCCACAACAGCAGCCACCCATTCGGTCGCTGGTTTGCCATCCAGGCTCTCGCGGGAATCGAGCAGGCTACCGCCGAACTCTTCCTGCTCGTCGGCCAGGATCACCCGTGCACCGCTGCGGGCCGCGGCCAATGCGGCAGCCAGGCCAGCAGGGCCGGCGCCGACAACCAGCACGTCGCAATGACGGTTCATGTAGTCGTAGGTGTCCGGGTCGTTCTCGGTCGGCGAGCGACCCAGGCCCGCGGCCTTGCGGATGTACTTTTCGTAAGTCATCCAGAACGATTGCGGGTACATGAAGGTTTTGTAGTAGAAGCCCGGCGGCATCAGCTTGCCGCCGACCTTGCCGAGAATACCCATCATGTCGTTGTTCACGTTCGGCCAGCCGTTGGTACTGGTGGCGACCAACCCTTGATACAGCGCCTGTTGCGTGGCGCGCACGTTAGGGATCTGCGTGGCTTCGGTGGCGCCGATCTGCAGTACCGCGTTCGGCTCTTCGGCGCCGGCGGCAAAGATGCCACGCGGACGGGAATACTTGAAGCTGCGGCCGATGATGTCGACGCCGTTGGCCAGCAGTGCAGCGGCCAGGGAATCGCCCTCGAAGCCTTTATAGGTCTGACCGTTGAAGGTGAAGCTCAGCACTTTGTTGCGGTCGATCCGTCCGCCGTTGGACAGGCGATTGATCTGGCTCATACCTTCTCTCCCAGAGCCTGCGCGGCCGCTTTCGGACTGTCAGCCTTGTCGGTGAATTGCGGCTTTTGGCCGATCTTGTAGGTTTCCAGAATCTCGTAGGTCACGGTGTCACGGGTCACGTTGAAATACTGGCGGCAGCCGGCGACGTGGTCCCACAGCTCATGGTGCAACCCGCGCGGGTTGTCACGAAAGAACATGTAGTCGCCCCACTGCTCGTCGGTGCAGGCATTCGGATCCAGCGGACGCGGGATGTGCGCCTGGCCGGATGCATGGAATTCCTCTTCGGAGCGCAGTTCGCCGCAGTGAGGACAGAAGATGTGCAACATAGGGATTTCTCCTGTTAGTGGGCGACGGCAGCAGCGCCGTGTTCGTCGATCAGTGCACCGTTGTGGAAACGGTCGATGGAAAACGGCGCGGCCAGCGGGTGCATTTCACCCTTGGCCAGGCTTGCAGCGAAGACGTTGCCCGAGCCCGGGGTGGCCTTGAAGCCGCCAGTGCCCCAACCGCAGTTGAAGAACATGTTCGGCACCGGGGTCTTGGAAATGATCGGGCAGGCGTCCGGCGTAGTGTCGACGATGCCGCCCCATTGGCGGTTCATGCGTACACGGGACAACACTGGGAACATCTCGACGATGGCCTGAACCGTGTGTTCGATCACCGGGTACGAGCCACGCTGGCCGTAGCCGTTGTAGCCGTCGATACCGGCACCGATCACCAGGTCGCCCTTGTCGGACTGGCTGATGTAGCCGTGCACCGCGTTGGACATGATCACGCTGTCGATAATCGGCTTGATCGGCTCGGACACCAGCGCTTGCAGCGGGTGGGATTCGATCGGCAGGCGGAAGCCCGCGAGCTTGGCCATGTGTCCGGAGTTACCGGCGGTGACCACACCGACGCGCTTGGCGCCGATGAAGCCCTTGTTGGTTTCCACACCGATGCACACGCCGTTTTCCTTGCGGAAACCGATCACTTCGGTCTGCTGGATCAGGTCCACGCCCAACGCGTCCGCCGCCCGGGCAAAGCCCCAGGCCACGGCATCGTGACGGGCCACGCCGCCGCGACGCTGGACGGTGGCGCCCATCACCGGGTAGCGGGTGTTTTTCGAGCAGTCCAGGTACGGAATCTCGTCGGCCACTTGTTTGGCGTTGAGCAGCTCGCCGTCCACGCCGTTGAGGCGGTTGGCACTGACGCGACGCTCGGAATCACGAATGTCCTGCAGGGTATGGCACAGGTTGTAGACACCACGCTGGGAGAACATCACGTTGTAGTTCAGGTCCTGGGACAGGCCTTCCCAGAGTTTCATCGCATGTTCGTACAGGTGGGCCGATTCGTCCCACAGGTAGTTGGAGCGCACGATGGTGGTGTTGCGCGCGGTGTTACCGCCGCCCAGCCAGCCCTTCTCGACCACGGCCACGTTGGTGATGCCGTGTTCCTTGGCCAGGTAGTAGGCGGTCGCCAGACCATGCCCGCCACCGCCGACAATGACCACGTCGTAGACCTTTTTCGGGGTCGGCGTGCGCCACATCCGCTGCCAGTTTTCATGATGGCTGAGAGAGTGTTTGAAGAGGCCGAAGCCCGAATAGCGTTGCATAGTGATTACTCCAAAACCGACTCAGCGATAAACCGGGAAGTCCGCGCACAGGGCCGCCACTTGCTGGGCAACATTGGCCTCGACATCGGCGTCGCCGAGGTTGTCGAGGATGTCGCAGATCCAGCCGGCCAGCGTCACGCACTGGGTGACCTTGAAGCCGCGCGTGGTCACCGCTGGGGTGCCGATGCGCAGGCCCGAGGTCACGAACGGCGATTGCGGGTCGTTCGGCACGGCATTCTTGTTGACAGTGATGTGCGCGCGGCCCAGGGCGGCGTCGGCGTCCTTGCCGGTCAGGCCCTGACGGATCAGGCTGACCAGGAACAGGTGGTTATCGGTGCCGCCGGACACTACATCGTAGCCGCGCTTGATGAACACGCCAGCCATGGCCTGGGCGTTATCGATCACTTGCTGCTGGTAGGCCTTGAAGCCTGGCTCCGCCGCTTCCTTGAAGCACACCGCCTTGCCGGCGATGACGTGCATCAGCGGACCGCCCTGGGCACCGGGGAATACCGCAGCGTTTAGCTTCTTCTCGATCTCTTCGTTGGCCTTGGCCAGGATCAGGCCGCCACGCGGACCGCGCAGGGTCTTGTGAGTGGTGGTGGTGACTACGTCGGCGTAAGGCAGTGGGTTCGGGTACAGACCGGCAGCGACCAGACCGGCGACGTGGGCCATGTCGACGAACAGCAGGGCACCGACCTTGTCGGCGATCTGGCGGAAACGTGGGAAATCCAGGGTCTTGGAGTAGGCCGAGAAGCCGGCGACGATCATCTTCGGCTTGTGCTCGACCGCCAGGCGCTCGACTTCGTCGTAGTCGATCAGGCCGGTGGTGGTGTCGATGCCGTACTGAACCGCGTTGTAGAGCTTGCCCGAAGACGACACCTTGGCACCGTGGGTCAGGTGACCGCCGTGGGCCAGGCTCATGCCCAGGATGGTATCGCCGGCCTGCAGCAAGGCCAGGTATACGGCGCTGTTGGCCGAAGAACCGGAGTGCGGCTGGACGTTGGCGTAGTCGGCGCCGAACAACTGCTTGGCGCGCTCGATAGCCAGGGCCTCGACTTTGTCGACGTGCTCGCAGCCACCGTAGTAACGCTTGCCCGGATAGCCTTCGGCGTATTTGTTGGTCAGGCCGCTGCCCTGGGCCTGCATCACACGTTTGCTGGTGTAGTTCTCTGACGCGATCAGCTCGATGTGATCTTCCTGGCGTTGCTCCTCGGCATTCATCGCCGCCAGCAGTGCATCGTCGTAACCCTGGATCTGGTCTTGCTTGCTGAACATCGCGTCTCTCCCAGCGGCGGCGGTGCGCCTTTCGTCTCGGTGAGGCACTGACCACCGTTCGGTCGTGCCCTTTGGAAGCGATGGTATGGCCGGCGCAGGCAGGTCAAATGCCTATGGACGCCACGCAAAGGTGCGTTTACGACATGCGTTCAAAGAGTCGGGGAACAAGGTCTGTGGGATAACCCTGTGTTATCCCACAGACCTTGCTCCCATAGGGCTATGCGGCGATCTGGCGAACCGCGAGCAACAGCAGGAAATGCGCGGGATACAGACCGTAGGCCCAGCGCCGCATGGGCGGAGGATGAAAACGACCAGCGTGTCGCAAAAGCACCAGCCCAAGCCATGGCGCAAACAGACACGCCACCAACCCGCCGATCGCCACCGCATCCCCCAGCCAGGCCGCGCCATACAGCACCCGCCACTGGTTGGCCGCCAGGCACACCAAGCCTGGCAACAACGCGAAATACCAGGGCCGGCGAAATACCAGCAACATCGCCAGCGGCAGCAGGACGCCGAAAAAACCGAACATCAGCCGCGAGGAAAACAGCGCCGCCAGCAGCAACGCCCCCGCTGCCAGCAAACGCGCTTCCAGCGTATGGGTTTGCCAACTACGCGCCACCAGCAACCCGAGGGTCAGGGTCGGCAGCACGTTCAAGGTAGCCGGCACAGGAATAAACAACCGATAAGGAATTTCGCTCACTGAGCTGAACAGCAACAGCCAGCCCAGGTAACGCCACGAGCTCGCACTGGCCCCGTTGCGCGCCAGGTTCGCCGCCATCGCCAGACAGAACCAGGGGAACGCCAGACGTCCCGGCACATACAACCAATCGGCGGAGTAACCGACATATCGCAGATGATCGAGCACCATCGCCAACAGAGCCAACCACTTGAGCAGGTCCAAGGCTCCGTCGCGTCGGTTCATGGGTACAGCCGCCCTAGCGGTTTTGTGAGTTTCTGACAGAAACATCCAGTGTGTTCCCCCGCGAATCTTGGGTAAAGTGCGCACCACTATCGACCACCGCGTGCCGGACTCAAAGCACGCCGGACCACGGAATTCTCCATCCGGGAATTCTGTCAGGGATCTCTTACCCAGGACTCTCTATTTCAGGAGCAAGGCCATGACCGACAAGAGTCAACAATTCGCCAGCGACAACTATTCCGGCATTTGCCCCGAAGCCTGGGCGGCCATGGAAGAAGCCAACCAGGGTCATCAGCGGGCTTACGGCGATGACGAGTGGACCCACCGCGCGGCGGATGATTTCCGTGCCTTGTTCGAAACCGACTGCGAAGTATTCTTTGCGTTCAACGGCACCGCGGCCAACTCCCTGGCGCTGTCCTCGCTGTGCCAGAGTTACCACAGCGTGATCTGCTCGGAAACCGCCCACGTCGAAACTGACGAATGCGGCGCGCCGGAGTTCTTTTCCAATGGTTCCAAGCTGCTGGTGGCGCGCACCGAAAATGGCAAGCTGACCCCGGACTCGATCCGCGAGATCGCCCTCAAGCGCCAGGATATCCACTACCCCAAGCCCCGCGTTGTAACCCTGACCCAGGCCACAGAAGTTGGCAGCGTCTATACCCCGGAAGAAATCCGCGCCATCAGCGCCACCTGCAAGGAACTGGGGCTGAACCTGCACATGGACGGCGCACGATTCTCCAACGCCTGCGCCTTCCTCGGCTGCTCACCGGCAGACCTGACCTGGAAAGCCGGGGTGGATGTGCTGTGCTTTGGTGGGACGAAGAACGGCATGGCGGTGGGTGAAGCGATCCTGTTCTTCAACCACGACCTGGCAGAAGACTTCGACTATCGCTGCAAACAGGCCGGGCAGTTGGCCTCGAAGATGCGCTTTCTCTCGGCGCCCTGGGTCGGCCTGCTGCAAAACGACGCCTGGCTCAAGCACGCCCGGCACGCCAACCACTGCGCCCAACTGCTGGCGCAACTGGTGAGCGACATCCCAGGCGTGGAACTGATGTTCCCGGTCCAGGCCAACGGCGTATTCCTGCAACTCTCGGAACCGGCCATCGCCGCGCTGACCGCCAAGGGCTGGCGCTTCTACACCTTCATCGGCAAGGGCGGCGCGCGGTTCATGTGCTCGTGGGACACCGAAGAAGCGCGAGTGCGGGAATTGGCGGTGGATATTCGGGAAGTGATGGCGGGCTAGAAAAACCGAACCCATGCCCGTCATACCCCTGTGGTGAGAGGGGCTCACAGTGGGAACAAAGCCTTGCTCCCACTGGCTTTGTTCCCACAGAAGGTGCTCATCGCTACTTGGATGGACTGATCAGAACTCGATCCGCACATCCCCCTTCGGCACGCTGCAGCACGACAGGATGTAACCTTCGGCCTCGTCGTCTTCGGTGATACCGCCGTTGTGATCCATCTCCACTTCCCCGCCCAGTTTCAAAACCTTGCAGGTGCCGCAGATGCCCATACCGCAGGCTTTGGGAATCATCATGCCGAGCTTGGCGGCGGCGGCGTGGACGGTTTCTCCCGGCCCCACGCGAATACTCTTGCCAGAGGCGGTGAACTCCACCAGATGTAGGTCCGCCACATCGACTTCCGGGGCGTCGGCAGCCTGTTCGGCCTGTTCCACCGCGTCGGCGCGGGCTTCCGGTGGCGTGGCGCCGAAGGACTCCTCGTGGTAACGCGTCATGTCGAAGCCAGCGGCTTCCAGCAGGCGCTTGACCGCGTTCATGTAGGGCGTCGGGCCACAGCAAAACACTTCGCGCTCCAGGAAGTCCGGCGCCATCAGCTCCAGCATCTTGTGGTTCAGATAGCCGCGATACCCGGCCCAAGGCTCGCCCAGCCCATGTTTTTCGCAGATCAGGTGCAGGTTGAAGTTATCGATCCGCGACGCCATGTGTTCCAGCTCGCGGTGATAGATGATGTCCTTGGGCGAGCGGGCGCTGTGGATAAACACCATGTCGACGTTGGCATTGGTGTCGTAGTACCAGCGCGCCATGGACATCACCGGCGTGATGCCGACACCGCCACTGAGGTAAAGCACCTTGGGGTTCGAGAAGTCGATGGCATTGAACAGGCCGACCGGCCCGTGCACCGCCAGCTCCTGGCCTTCGTGCAGGGTGTCGTGCAGCCAGTTGGAAACCTTGCCCCCTGGTACGCGCTTGATGGTCACCGAAAAACTGTAGGGCACCGACGGCGAGCTGGAGATGGTGTAGGAGCGCATGATCGGCTGACCTTCGATTTCAAGCTCCAGGGTGACGAATTGCCCCGGCTTGAAAAAGAACAGAATCGGCTGATCAGCCATGAAACAAAAGGTGCGCACATCCCAGGTTTCCTGGATGACTTTGACACAACGGACAATGTGACGACCATTGGCCCAGGTCTGGGTGGTTACCGGGTTCAGGAAGCTGTTGGACATGCTGATCTCCACGGCCGACTGTCGGCCTCTTATGAGGCGATTCTGCGTATAGCGCGAATCGCCCATTTACCTATCTGCGACATTCACATGCTTACCGCGACCAGCCCCCAACGACCGGACCTTGCGCGTCGGGAACAGATTGGGCCATGTCGCCCATGGATAAGGTTCGCCCCCTGCGCGGCCCCACACTCGCCCCAACAGATAAATAATATTTTCTGCCTTGCGTAGCACATTTGATTAGCCACTTTCGCCGGCCACGTAGAGGGCCATGAGGATAAAACGATGGACGTCACCGCAACCCTGAGCCTGGGCGATCCGCTGGAACCCGCACGCAAGGCCACCGCGCAAATGCTGCAGGAACGCGAGCGCACTTTCTCGCTGCCGCAGCCGTTCTACTCCGATGAGCGCCTGTTTGATATCGACATGCAGGAAATCTTCCAGAAGGAATGGTTGATCGCCGGCATGACCTGCGAAATTCCGACCAAGGGCAACTACCTGACGCTGCAGGTTGGCAAGAACCCGATCATCGTGATTCGCGGCGCCGACGGCGTGGTGCATGCGTTCCACAACGTCTGCCGGCACCGGGGCTCGCGGCTGTGCACCAGCGACAAGGGCAAGGTCGCCAAGCTGGTCTGCCATTACCACCAGTGGACCTACGAGCTGGACGGTCGCCTATTGTTCGCCGGCACCGAAATGGGCGCCGATTTCGACATGAACCAGTACGGCTTGAAGCCAGTGAACGTGAAGACCGCCGGTGGCTACATCTTCATCAGCCTGGCGGAGAACCCACCGGCCATCGACGACTTCCTGGCGACCTTGACCCATTACATGGAACCCTATGACATGGAAAACACCAAGGTGGCGGTGCAAACCACCTTGATGGAAAAGGCCAACTGGAAGCTGGTGCTGGAAAACAACCGCGAGTGCTACCACTGCGGCGGCGCGCACCCGGAACTGCTCAAGACCCTGCTGGAATGGGACGACGTCACCGACCCACGGGCCGACCAGGCATTCAAGGACCATGTAGCGGCCTCCGCCGCAGCCTGGGAAGCCGAGAAAATCCCTTACGCCCACGCCAGTTTCGGCCTGCGCAACCGTATCGTGCGCATGCCGCTGCTCAAGGGCACCGTGTCGATGACCATGGACGGCAAGCAGGGCTGCGCCAAACTGATGGGCCGCATCAAGAACCCGGACCTGGGCTCGATGCGTATCCTGCACCTGCCCCACTCGTGGAACCACTGCATGGGCGACCACATCATCGTGTTCACTGTGTGGCCGATCAGCGCCCAGGAGACCATGGTCACCACCAAGTGGATCGTACACAAGGACGCGGTCGAAGGCGTGGACTACGACGTGGCACGCATGCGCCAGGTCTGGGACGCCACCAACGACCAGGACCGTCGCCTGGCCGAAGAAAACCAGCGCGGCATCAACTCCACCGCCTACCAGCCAGGCCCGTACTCCAAGACTTATGAGTTCGGCGTGGTGAACTTCGTGGACTGGTACAGCGAGCGCATGCTCAACAACCTGGGGGCGGAACCTGCGCCGTATCTCAAGGGCGTTCCGGTCCAGGGCTGACAGCAAAAGCATCGCGAGCAGGCTCGCTCCCACAAAGGATCTTTGGCGCACCGAAGATCAAATGTGGGAGCGAGCCTGCTCGCGATAGCGGCCTCACATTCACCCGATTACTGTGAAGACCACCGCACCGACCCATCCTCCCCATAAAACGTCTCGACAATCTCCTCCCCCACCAGCCGCACCTTCACATACCCGTTCAACACCCGTTCCGGGTACGTCTCATCCCCCGCCAGTTGCGTTTCCGACCACAACACCCCGGCATGTCCGTTCAACTCGCTGGTGGTGCCGTAGGGAATCGCTCCGTGCCCGGCACAGCGTGCGTGCAGCCCGCCTTGGGGCGCGTAGCAGATGCCATTGTGCAGATGCCCCCAATACCAGTAGTCCGGCTCACGCCCCAGGGCATCGCAGACCGGTTGGTAAAGCGCGGTCTTGTGGTGCCCGGAAATATCGAAGCCCTGGTGATGACTGAGCACCATCAGCTTTTTGCGCTTGGGCAGGTTTTTCATCCAGTCGATCTGTTGCGCGTTGAGGGTGCCATCCATGTACAGATTCATCGCGTCCGAGGCGTAGGCACTGTCGAGGCCGACCACCAGCCAATCGTCGTTGTACAGGGCAAAGTAACTGGTGCCCTGTTGCACCGGGAAACGCTTGGCCAGCTCCTTGAAATAACCGTGGGCGCCGCTGTACATCTCGTGGTTGGAATTGAGCGTGAACGAGCCGTGCTTGCCCTGGGGCCAGCCGACCATGTCGACGTCCTCCTGGGAATGGGTGCCGGCGTAATACACATCGCCCAGATGGATGGTGAAGTCAGCCTCGGCCAGTTGCATCTGATTGGCGACAGCCACGGCCGGAGCATGACTGTCGAACGGTCCGGTGCCCCAGTCGCCGGCAATCGCCAACACCACGTCGCTGTCCATTTTCACCAGTGCCGGGTTAGTGGCGAACGGCGCGTGATGGCGCAGGTTCTCGATCCACTTGAGCAACGCCTCACTCCACAACAGGTCGAGCAACTCCCATTTGCGGCAACCGAGCAAGGTGCCGTCCTTGAGCACGCGGGTCGGCAGCTCGTCCTCGGTTTGCGGCAAGGCGCTGGCATTGCCAATCTTCAGGATCGAAAGACCGTGGGCCAGCTCCCACGGCACGGCCGGTTCGTCATCCGGCAGGTCGCCGTGATCGATGACGTGCCGGGCCTGATCGTGGCCACGCTGGAGCAGCTTGACGATGGCCTCGAACTCTTCGGGCTCCAGGTCGTTGACGAGTTTTTTCCAGGACATCTCCAGCCGCGTGACCAACCCGTGCAGGCGGACTTTGACCTTGTCGAACTCATGTTCCCAATGGTGCAGTAATGACATGTGAACGCTCCTTCGCAGTGCCCTGGGCTACAGGGTTTTCATGAATTCGATCAGGGCCCGTTTGTCGACATCCGACAACTGCGTGCCATACAGGTGGCCGCCGTTGTGGTTGCCTTCCAGGCGGGTGTCGTATTTGAAATCCGCCGACGCCTTCATCTGCGCGCCGCTGGTGATGAAGCCGACCTTCTCCTGGTCGTAGATATCGGAGCCGGTGTAGAACACTTGCGGCCGCAACTCGGGCGGTTGCAACAAGTCCCACAGGGTCGGCACCGAGCCGTTGTGCAGGTACGGCGCCCTTAGCCAGATGCCGTCGGTGGGGGTGTTGCTGTAGCTCTGGGTCTTGCGGTACGCGCCGAAGTCGAACGGCGGTTTCTTGAAGCCGTGGAACGCCGTCACCAGCCCGACGGTGAAGGAGTTCAGGCGATGGGGATCGGTGCCCAACTGGTCGATGTTGGTAGTGACCTGTCCTGTGTCGGCACGGCCGAAGTCGTGGCAAGCGGCACAGTTCTGCTCCCAGATCGGTTTGCCCTGGGCGACTTTCGCCTGGTCCAGGGCGAACGGCCAGGCCGGCGCCTTGTGGCCCAGCAGCCAATTGGTCACCCGGTTGAAACTCGGCGGCAGCACCGATTGCGGTGTCGCGCCCACGGCCATGGCCGCCGCGTAGTTGCGTTCGTGAATCTTGTTGTTATTGCCGTCCCAATGCAGATACATCGACTCACGGGGTTTCTGGTTCCAGACCTGCGGCAAGTCCACGGTGCCGATGGTGGAGTCATCCGGGAAGCCGAACACCACCATTTTGGTCGGGTTGAAGGTATCGGTCCGCCCCGGACCTTGGGCCGGGCGCAGTTTCTGCCAGGCGTAGGCCTGCTTCTGCTTGAGTAGCGCGCTCTTGGCCATCGGGATGATCAGGTAACGGTTGTACAGTTTTTCGAAAAAACCGAGCTGGAACTTGCTGTTGATCGCCGCCATGACCGCATCTGGGGTGAATTTCGGGTCGCTGGCACAATCGTAGGCAAACCACTGGAAGGCCTGCAGTTGCAGGGTGTTGGCCGGCGCGCTGGCGACCGGAACCGCTATGTCACTGGCATTGGCCCGGTACGAGCCGGTGTGGCACAGCGCGCAGTTCGGCTCCACGGTGGGGTAGCCCAGTTGCCGCTTGGCCATGCCAATCGGCAGGTCGTTGCCGTTCTCATAGAGAAACCCGAACACCTCGTAACCGCCGGGCTTGGGCAGTTTTTCCGGGCACATCTGCGGCAGCACGGCGAACAGGTAATAAGGGATCCGCGCTTCGATGCCCAGGCCGATGGCGGCGTATTTGTAATGGTCTTCGTCGGAGGCAAAATCCGGTTGCGGCACCTCTCGGATCATCTGGTACCAGGTCTGGTAGCCGATAAAACCCAGCACCAGCAGCATCACCAGCATGCCAACCTTGAAACTATGGCTCTGCCAGCGCTGCGCCCAGCCGGCGCGCCACTCCCGCCAACCGGCGCAGAGCAAGGCCAGTGGACGATGGGCCACCGGGCTGCCCAGGTACAGCAGCACGCCCAGAATCAGGAACATGCTCAAGTCGCCCATCAACATCGGCACGAACAACTGGCCCTGGTTGTTGGTGTTGATCAGGTAGATCCAGAACACCACCGCCACCAGCCGCGACAGCACGCACAACCACGAATGCACCACGAAACGCGGCGCGTTGAACCCCGAGGGCATGTAGAACAGGCTGATCCCCACCAGCAACATGCCGGTGTTTTCCAGCCAGGGATCGGACAGCACGGGCGGCAGGCCGAGCATGGACGTCAGCAACGCCGGCGCGAACAGCGCCGGAATCGCGAAGACCATGTTCATCACAATGCCCACCCAGATGATGCGTTGGAACCAACGGATGTAAGTGTTCATGGCATCCTTTTCCTTATTCTTGACCCTCGAGATGCGGCGCTCTGGCGACCGCCATCGCGAGCAAGCTCGCTCCCACACTGGATATGTGGCGTGCACGAATTCAGCGGCGCATAGCCCCCTGTGGGAGCGAGCTTGCTCGCGATGCAGTCGACTCGGTCTTGCGTCAACCGAGCGCGGTCTTCTCCAGGTGTTCAAGGATGATCGGGTACACATCCACCACCGCGTCCTTGCCAAAAATGCAGTCGATGTGGCCGTAGCCCGGCACTTCGTGACGGCTGAACAGTTGCGGGCCGTGCATATCGCACAGTCGCTCGTAGGTCTTGAGGGTGCTTTGAGGGAGGTAGCACTGGTTCTCGGCGCCGCTGATGAAGCAGATCGGCAATTTCAACCGATCGAAATGCGGCATGTAGACGTCGTTGCCCTTGAAGTCCACCAGATGCCCCTTGCGCACGATCAGCGCCAGGTGCTCGAAGGTCTGGATGTTCGACTCACCGAACAATTCATGCAGGTTGTCGTGCAGGGTTTCGTTGAGGGTATCGTGGCGGTACAGCGACGCATACATGAACGTGATGCGGTGGCAGACCGGGTTGGTGCAATAGCCCTGGGCCTCGATCCGGGCATAACCGTTGAGAGCCTTGTCGTAGAGTTTGTTGAACCAGCTTTCCTTGGTGTCGGCGTAGGCCGTGAGGGACTTGATGCCGATGGCATCGAGCATCCCCGGCAAATGCAAACCGGCCTTCAGTCCGGTGGCGGTGGCAACCACCGTGTCGGCGGCGATCTGTGAGCAGACCACCGAGCGCACCCCTTGCAGCCCCGCCAGCATCGACATGAAGAACGTCGTCGCACCGTAGCAATGCACCACACATTGCACGTCACGGGCCAGCGTGGCCTGCTGGATCTGCTCGATAGCAGCCTTGAAGTCGTACTGGGCCACCTGGTCGCCGTTCCATTCATGCTTGCTGGCCGGCAGCAGGATGCTCACCCGCAAGTCCAGCAGCCAGACGTCGTACTCGTGCTTGCACAGGTACTCCAGCAAGTTGGTCTGGATGGTGTCGGTGGAGAAAATATTCGACCCCACCCCCAGGCCATGCACCAGCATCACCGGGCCTTTGCTGCCCGCTTGATAGCGAGTCAGGCGTAGCTCGACGTTGTCCTCGGTCTGGAAGAAATGCACGGTCGGCGCCGGTGCGTCCAGCGGCCGCTTGCTGCGAGGCGGCGCGTCCGGATTGAAGTACACATCGCCAGCGAACACCCCGCCGTAGCTCTCCCACAAAATGCCGGCGAAGAACTTGCCGAAGCGGGCCAACGCTTCCACTCGCTCACGCTCGTTACGTGCGTTGAGCACTTTCATGGTGGTCATCTGCTTGGCGAAGTCGGCCGGCAGAATGTGCATCACCCCCGAGCCGATGACCTCGCCGCTCTTGTCCGGCCCGCGATACAGCGTGACATAGAGCGTGCTGGTGTCGTGCCAGATGTTCAGCACCCCGTTGTTCTCGGGCACGGTCTTGAAGGCGCTGAAGTAATAATCGCTGCCATCCTCGGCGGTCAGTTTCATGTCGTAGTTCATGTGCCGCACATCCACCTGTTCCTGGTATTGCTCGAACAGGTTGAACACTCCGTTGCTGGCGACCAGCGGCTTGGGCGAAAGCATCGGCGCATCCAGCGTACCCACCAGGGTGGCGGCGTGTTCCGGTTCCTTGATCAGGCGATTGAGATCGGCGGCAGTGATGGTCAGGGTGAATTCGATGGGCGAGTTATCGGCTTTGCCGCGCTTGGCCGCGGCTTCGTAAAGCGAAAGATCAGTGCCCTGAGGCTGGGTGAAGGCTGTGGAAAAGTAGCCCTTCATGGTTTCAGTGAACTGCACGCCAAGGGTCGGCGCCGCCACCGGTTTGCGCGGGGCCGAAGGCAGGGTGTAGTCGATGATCCAGCCACGATCGGCCGCCAGCAGCCCCATGTTGCGCTCGCTCACCGCCGAGATGGTCAACAACGGGTTCACCGCCAGGGAAGTCGGGATCACCGCACCGTCCGTCACGTACAGACCGGGATAGACATCCGTCCCGCTGGCACCACTGAATACCTGGCCCTTGTGGTTGACCACGCCTTGCGTCGCGTCTTCCCCCATCACGCAGCCGCCCAAGGGATGGACCGAAACGATGCTGTGCTTGAGCAGCTTGGTCCAGATCGGATTCTCGACCCAGATCCCGCCCAACGCCTTGGTGCTCTGGTGCAAACGCTCATTGCCCAGGGTCACGTTTTCCTGCTCGCCGACGCCGGGCCAGTCGATGCGCAGCTGGTCCTTGTTGTCGAGCACCATGCGCCCCTTGCCGTTGTCGTGACTCATGATCAGGTAGGTCTGCATGTTATGCAGCGCGCCATAGTACGGGCCGCGCAGAAAGCTCTCGGCTTCCCGGGCCTTGTACTTGAGGCTGGCACCCAGGCCCGTGTCGGTGGGCACGCCGATCATCCCGGCGAACGCCGCCATGCTCGGCACCATGGGCCGACCGAGTGCGCCGGGGATCGAGCCTTCCTCGATGACCATGCGGCTGCGCCAGTCACCCTCGGTACGCATGTCGATGATCGAGGTGATGCACGGTCCCACCGGCTCCAGCTCCTTGGCCGAGTGGGCGCCGAAACCGATACCGTTGATGGTCTGGTCGCAGTTGTGGCCAAACCCGAGGATGTCGCCGTTGCCGCTCATGTTCTCGCCCAGTTGACTGGACATCGACAGGCCTTTGTCCCGGGAACGCAGCATGATCTCGGTAGAGCCCAGGGTGCCGGCGGACACCACCACGATGTCGGCGCGCACGAACAGGGTTGGCGCCGAGAACAACTCGCGACCGCTGTCCAGGTACTGGAAATGCACGATCCAGCCGTCGCCGTCGCGCTCCAGGTGCCGCACCTGGGCCTGACAGAAAATCTCCGCACCATGGTTCCAGGCATCCGGCAGGTAATTCATCAGCGTGGTGTTCTTGGCCTTGTTGTTACAGCCCGAGACGCAATCCCCACAGCCGTTGCACGGCAACTGCTCGACGCCGACGTGGTTGAGGTTGTTGGGCAACTTGTCGAATGTCACGTTGATGGGCGGTTTGTAGAAATGTGCGTCCTGCTTGAGATAACTCGCCGACTTGCGGTTGGCGTCGAGCTTGGGCAGGTTCGGCGCCGCATCTGGGTAAGGGTTGGGCTTGAGCATTTCCCGAGCCCGCGCATAACCGTCCTTGAGCAGCGTGTCGCAATGGTCACGCACCGCCTGCGGCCAGCGGGAGTCCTCGAACACACCGGGCTCCGGCTCCAGCGAAACGTTGGCATTGATCAGCGAAGTGCCGCCCAGGCCGCAACCGACCACCACGTTCTGCTGGGCGTTGACGTGCAGGTCGAACAGTCCGGTGCGCGACCCGATGTGACCGTCCGGGTCATGCACCTGCAACTCTTCGGTGGCCGCAAGCATGGTGTTGGGGTATTCGCCGGGCTGGATCTCCCGGCCCCGCTCCAGCAGACAAACCTTGCGCCCAGCCCGGGACAGGCGTGACGCAGCAATGCCACCGCCGTAGCCGGAACCAATGACGATAACGTCGTAATGCTCCTTGATTTCGCTAATGGGGGTCGAGATCCGTGTCATGTTCAAGTCCTCTCAGGCAGATGGGGCAACTCTGCGGTTGCCTGCAAATCGACAGGCGCACGAACGCCTGGCCACTATCCCGTACGGGTTGGAGCGGCAGTCAACGGTGTTACAGGGGAAACTCAGGGCTCAACGACGCGCTATAGACGCGCACGCTGATTGGTGGCACGACGACGTCTGCGTTTGGGTAACCGGGTGGGAGGGGTCGGAGTACAGGTCGCAGCCGAGATCGGGTACCAGCAGGGGGGCTTGCTATCCATCATGCGTTCTCCCTGAACCAGATGTGGATAAAGTGGCGGTGTCCTTGTGCCATGAGTGAAGACAGCTGCCAGGGCCACGTCAAGGTGGATCCTTAGAACTGTATGAAATTTGATCTATAGCGTCTGGGCCTATACCCGCCGTGGCTCTTACGCTTTCGCAAACAAGTTATCCACATGTCCACCCACAGCTAGTGGGGACAAGTGCCTCATTGCGACTGATTTTTTTAAGTAAAAGCTAAAGAAAAACCGTGACTTATGAACAAAGAGCGTTTCCTTTCCATATAGGTCAAAAACTGATCAGCCACCTGAAAGCCTTGTCTAGCCTGGCTTCTGGAGGAGAGCGAACACCTTATCCACAGAAGCGCCAACAGTGTTTGGGGGTAATTCTGACGGTTCTGTGGAAAACCGCGACTATGGCCGGTAAATCGAGGTTTTAGCGGAGTTTTCCGGATAAAAACGACGAATTGATCATTTTATGATCAATCCCATAAAAGCCCCGTTCCGTATGGCTTGTAGAGGGTAGCGAACATCTTATCCACAGAAGCGCCAACAGAGATTGGGGGCAAGTAGCGTCTTGCGCTCACGCTTATTCACAAACAAAATCGAGGAAAAACCGTGAGTTAGGCTGGTTGTTTTTTAAGCGCAGGCTTGGGGAGCTTGATCTGCGTGGGGTGTGGCGAGGGGCGAACAGGTTATCCACAGAGGCGCGCACAGGGATTGTGGGTAAACCTCAGCCCCTTGTGGGAGCGAGCCTGCTCGCGATAAGGCCATGCCAGTCAACATGGAGGTGAATGGAAGACCGCTATCGCGAGCAGGCTCGCTCCCACAAGGGTGTCTGGTGAGGCCGTCGTAATGGTTAAGGCCGATGCATCAAATACGCCTCCCCCGTCACCCGAATCAGCGGATGCGGGACGACCTGGCAGGTTTTGACGATGCCAAAGCCATGGCGCTCATAAAAGCGCCGGGCGCCGGTGTTCGCTGCGTAGTCGATCAAACTGAGGCCTTTGAGCGCCAGTTGATCGGCACGTTGTTGCGCTCGCTCGAGAAAGCGCACGCCGAGCCCCTTGTTACGCCACCCTTCATGCAGGGCCAGGCTCGATATATAGAGGGTATCGGGGACTTCCATGTCGGCGTAGGGCGCCAGGATCGGATCAGTGACGGGAGTCGCCTGCGGATCCTCACGCGTCACGTAACAATGCATCATGCCGATGACCTGTCCGCCGGCTTCTGCAATAAGGCAGTTCTGGTAGGAAAAATCGACATCCTCACGGGCATAGCGAGCAGCCCCTACCTCCAGCAGATCCTGCCCGGACTCCGCCAGCTGGCTCCAGATGTAATCCGACGCGCCCTCTGAGGAAATCCGGAACAGACGAGCGATCTCCCGTGTATCCGTGGGCAACGCCGGACGAAATTCAACTTCCATTGATGTGGCTCCATTAGCTGTCAAACAGCTTTTTTAGGCGCAAGTTTGAGTCACGACAACATGCCAGGGCAGCGGTTTTATGGCTGGATGTTGCAGCGGGTCAGATTGGACGTTTTTTGAGCGAAGGCTTGAAAGGCCTGATTTGCGCGGTGTCTGGATAGGATCGAACAGGTTATCCACAGAGGCGCGCACAGGGATTGTGGGTAAACCTCAGCCCTTGTGGGAGCGAGCCTGCTCGCGATGGGGCCATGCCAGTCAACATCGAGGTGAATGGAAGACCGCTATCGCGAGCAGGCTCGCTCCCACAAGGGACAAGGTGAGCCTGGATTTAGCGAACCACCCCTTCCTCAATCAGCAACTTGAGAATCGCCTCGGCGCCCGCCTCCGGGCTCACGCCTTTGAGCACCTGCCCACCTCCGCCGCTGGCCTTGGCCGTGGCGGCTTTCATGCGGTCGGCGCCGCTCTTGGCCTTGATCACTTTCAGGCGTTTGGGCCGTGGTTTGGCCGGTTGCAGGGTCGCCACCGCCAACAGGGCGTCGTCGATCACCTCGACTTCTTCAGCGTGCAACGCCCCGCGTCGGGCCGGGCCGTAGGCGCTTTGCCGGGGTTTGGGGGCCGCGTTATCCACCGTGGCGAGGAACGGCAGGCGCACTTTGAGACGTCGCCGCTGGCCGCGGGGCAAGGCTTGCAGCACCAAGGCTACGCCACTGTCGATGGATTCGACCTGGGCCAACCCCACCACCAGCGGCCAGCCGAGATTTTCTGCCAGCAGGAACGGCAACATGCCGGAACCCTCGCCGGTTTCCGCCTGACTGCCGGTGAGCACCACTTGGGCTCCCGCGTCACGCAGATAGTCGGTCAGGGCCGGCAGTGCGTCGGCGCCTGCGGGGTTATCCAGTACGTAGAGTTCGTCCAGACCCATGCCCAGATAGGCGCGCAGGGCCGGTTCAGCCACGTCGCCTGCGTGCAGCACTTGCAGGTCGTTGCCAGCCAGTTGCAGGCCCAGTTCCACGGCCCGCGCATCCTGCTCGGCGCGCCGGGGCCGACCGGAAGTGGGGTGGGCGCCGATGGACACCAGGCTGATCACTTGAGTACTCATGGTTGAATCCTTAGCTTAAGCCGCATCGCGCTTGGCTTCGTTGCGGTACGCCTCTACCGCCGCGATCAAGGCCTGGAGAATCGCCGCGCTGTCGCCAATCACCGACAGGTCTGCCCGTTTGATCATGTCGCAGCCCGGATCGAGGTTGATCGCCACCACCTTGTCGCAGGCGCCGATGCCCTGCAGGTGCTGGATAGCCCCGGAAATCCCCACCGCGACGTAGACCCGCGCCGTAACCCAGGTGCCGGACGCGCCAACCTGGCGATCCCGCGCCATGAAGCCATCGTCCACCGCTACCCGCGAAGCACCCTCGGTGGCGCCCAGGGCCGCAGCGGTCTGGTGGAACAGCGCCCAGTCCTTGACCCCGTTGCCGCCGGAAAAAATGAATTCGGCTTCGGCCATCGGGATCGCGCCCGGGTCCACCGCCACCGAGCCCAGGTCTTCGATGCGCGACAAGCTGCGGGCCACGCTTGTGGATAACTCCACCGGCAAGGCTTCGTGGCGGGTTTCGCTCACCGGTTCGGCGCATTCGGCCGCGGCCAGGATCAACCGTGCCAAAGGCCGCGCCAGGTCTTGCAGGCCGGCACCGGCACGACCGATGCATTCCTCACCCTTGACCTGCCAGACCCGCGTGGCCGGGCGCTCGCCCAGGGCTGCGGCAAACCGCCGGCCCAGTTCGCCGCCACCGGTGCGGCTGTCAGGCAGCAGCCAATGGCGTGGATTGAATTGGTTATCCACAGCCCGCAGGCCCTGGACTCGCTGTTCCGGTGAATAACCGCTGAACGCTTCGCCTTCCAATACCAGCAAGCGGTCGACACCGGCCGTGGCGAAGGTGCTTTCCTTGTGCTCGCCGAACACCACCGCCAGCACCGCGCCGTCGGTACCGGCCAATTGATGGGCCAGGCCCAGCAGATCGCGGTCGTGGCTGCTGAGACGACCGCCCACCATGTCCGGCACCACGCAGATATAAAACGCCGGTTGCGGCACCTGATGCAGCGGCAATTGCACTTCAATTGCCGCAGTGCGCTTGGTCGCGCCGCCCTGCTGGGCGCCGCTGCGGTCGATACGCTTGATGCCGTTGGGGCCGATGAATCCGACACCATGAACGTTCTTGCGGATGACACCGTTGGGACCCATCCAGCTGTGCTGGACCGGTTGCATGGCCGCGTGCAGTGGGTGCAGGCGGTTACGGGCGATCCACTCGGCGCGAGGGTCGCGGCGGATGATGTCGCTCATTAGTGCACCTCCGCAGGTTCACGTTTGGCCGGAGCCGCTGGTTTGTTCGCAACCGCGTCTTCGAGCAGAGCGTCGGCCACCAGTTCAGCGATGTCCTTGATCATCGGGCGTGGCTCAACCACACCCTCTAGCATCGCGGTGCACTGTGGACAACCTACTGCCACCAGTTCGGCGCCGGTTTCGCGGATGTCTTCCATGCGCATGTCGGGGATACGCTGCTTGCCCGGAATGTCAGTGATCGGCGCGCCGCCGCCACCGCCGCAGCAACGGGAGCGGAAACCGGAACGCTGCATCTCCTTGATCTCAATGCCCAGCGCACGCAGCACTTGGCGTGGTGCCTCGTATTCGCCGTTGTAACGGCCCAGGTAGCACGGGTCGTGATAGGTCACGCTGTCGCCCTTATGCTGGCCGAGGTTCAGTGCGCCGGCCTCGATGACTTCTGCCAGGTAGGTGCTGTGGTGCTGCACCCGGTAGTTGCCATCGAAGGCGCCGTATTCGTTTTTCAGCACGTGGAAGCTGTGGGGGTCGCAGGTGACGATCCGGTTGAAGCTGTATTTGCCCAGGGTCTGGATGTTGCGCTTGGCCAACAGCTGGAAGGTCGCTTCATCACCCAGGCGCCGGGCCACATCGCCGCTGTCGCGCTCTTCGAGGCCGAGCACGGCGAAGTCGATGTTCGCCGCCTTGAGCACTTTGACGAAGGCGCGCAAGGTGCGTTGGTTGCGCATGTCGAAGGCACCGTCGCCGACCCAGAACAGCACGTCGGTGGATTTCACCTCGCTGAGCAGGTTCAGGTTCAGGTCCGCCGCCCAGTTCATCCGCCCGCCCGGGGCGAAGCCGCCAGGGTTGTCGGTGGCGATGAGATTTTCCAGTACTTCAGCGCCCTTGTTCGGCGTGGCGCCTTTTTCCAGGGTCAGGTGGCGACGCATGTCGACGATGGCATCGACGTGCTCGATCATCATCGGGCATTCCTCGACGCACGCCCGGCAAGTGGTGCAGGACCACAGCGTCTCGGCATCCACCAGGCCGTTGACGATCGGCTGGTGTGGGTTGCCGCTGTGTTCGCCCACCGGTTTACCCCTGCCGTCAAGGGATGGGTAGGGGCTGCCGGCGAATTTCGCATCGGTGCCGCCGGCCAGGCCGACGACCATGTCCTGGATGAGTTTTTTCGGGTTCAGCGGCTGGCCGGCGGCAAAGGCCGGGCACGCGGCTTCGCACTTGCCGCACTGCACGCAAGCGTCGAAACCGAGCAACTGGTTCCAGGTGAAATCCTTGGGTTTCTCAACGCCCAACGGTGCTGCGGGGTCGTTCAGGTCCAAAGGTTTGAGACCGGTTGAGCGGCCGCCACCAAAGCGTTCGGCGCGGCGGTGCCAGGCCAGGTGCAGGGCCCCGGCAAAGGCATGTTTCATCGGCCCGCCCCAGGTCATGCCGAAGAACATTTCCGACACACCCCAAAGCACGCCCAGGCCCAACAGCGCCACCAACACCCAGCCCCCGAAGTCGGCCGGCAAGATCCCGGCGACCGGCAAGGTCACCAGGAAAAAACTGATGGAAAACGCGAACAGGCTCTTGGGCAAGCGCATCCATGGCCCTTTGGACAGCCGTGACGGTGGATTGCGACGACGCAGGGCAATGAAGATCGCGCCGCTGAACATCAGCAACGTGGCGAACAGCAAGGCATAGCCCAGAATGCGGTTCTGCAGGCCGAAACCATGCACCAGAATCGCCAGCAGCGCCGCCAGCACAAAACCACCCGCCGTGGCGACGTGGGTGTTGGCGATGTATTTGTCCCGCGCCACCACATGGTGCAAATCCACCATGTAGCGCTTGGGCATGGCGAAAAGACCACCGATCAGGTCGACCTTGGACGGTCGCCCCCGGCGCCACATGTTCACCCGCCGCAAAGCGCCAAGGACCGCAAGGCCCAAGGCAGCGAACAGCAGGATGGGAAGAAGGGTGTTCAGCATGGTGAAGCTCCCAAAGACCTCAGGTCTTGCAGGTCGAGATGCCTTACTCGGTTCCTGTGGGAGCGAGCCTGCTCGCGATTCAGGCGCCGCGGTGCCTCAGGCAGACCGCGTTATCGTTCATCGCGAGCAGGCTCGCTCCCACAGGGCTATGTGCAAGCCGTTAGAAATCCTTGCACAACCGCAGCGCGTCGTAGATGGCGGCGTGGGTATTACGCTGGGCCACGCAGTCGCCGATGCGGAACAGCAGGTAGCCATCGCCGCTCTGCTCCAGGCACGGTTGGGGCTTGATCGCGAACAAGGCTTCGACGTCGATCTGGCCCTTGTTGCGCGAACCTTCCTTGAGCGCGTAGTAGATTTCTTCATCCGGCCGCACGCCGTTTTCCACCACCACCTGATCCACCACGCGCTCTTCCTTGGCACCGGTGTATTCGTTCTCCAGCACCGCCACCAGCTTGTCGCCTTCGCGGTAGACCTTCTCCAGCATCATGTCCCCGGTCATGATCACTTCCTTGGGGTACATGCTGCGGTAGTAAGTGGGGAACGAAGTCCCGCCAATGGCCACGCCCGGCTTGATGTCGTCGGTAACGATTTCGACCTGGCTGCCCTTGTCGGCGAGGAAGTCGGCCACCGACATGCCGGTGAATTCACAAATGGTGTCGTAGACCAGTACGTTCTTACCCGGTGCAACCTTGCCATCGAGCACGTCCCAGCTGCTGACCACCAGCCCTTCGGCGGCGCCCCAGTGTTCGTTCTGCTCGAGGAATGGATGCCCGCCGACGGCCAGCACCACCACATCCGGACGCAGGTCCATGATGGTCGCCGCGTCCGCCGCCACGCCCAGGCGCAGGTCGACTTTCAACCGGGCCAGTTCCAGCTGGAACCAGCGGGTAATGCCGGCGATCTGGTCCCGTTGCGGGGCTTTCGAAGCGGTGGTGATCTGCCCGCCAATGAATTCCTTCTTCTCGAACAGGGTCACGTCGTGGCCACGTTCGGCGGCCACACGCGCCGCTTCCATCCCGGCCGGGCCGGCACCGACGACGACCACTTTGCGCTTGGGCCCGGTGGATTTTTCGATGATGTGCGGCACGCCCATGTATTCACGGGAGGTTGCAGCGTTCTGGATGCACAGCACATCCAGGCCCTGGTACTGGCGGTCGATGCAGTAGTTGGCGCCGACGCACTGCTTTATCTGGTCGATCTGGCCCATCTTGATCTTGGCGATCAGGTGCGGGTCGGCGATGTGGGCACGGGTCATACCGACCATGTCGACGTAACCGCCCTCGAGGATCCGCGTGGCCTGGTTCGGGTCCTTGATGTTCTGCGCGTGCAGCACCGGAACCTTGACCACTTCCTTGATACCGGCGGCCAGGTGCAGGAATGGCTCCGGTGGATAACTCATGTTCGGGATAACGTTGGCCAGGGTGTTATGGGTGTCGCAACCCGAGCCCACCACACCGATGAAATCCAGCATTCCGGTGTCGTCGTAGTACTTGGCGATCTGCTTCATGTCCTCGTGGGACAGGCCGTCCGGGTGGAACTCATCACCGCAGATGCGCATGCCCACGCAGAAGTCGTCGCCCACTTCGGCGCGTACGGCTTTGAGCACTTCCAGGCCGAACTTCATCCGCCCCTCGAAGCTGCCGCCCCATTCGTCGGTACGCTTGTTGACCCGCGGGCTCCAGAACTGGTCGATCATGTGCTGGTGCACGGCGGACAGCTCGACGCCGTCCAGGCCACCGGCCTTGGCACGCCGTGCCGCCTGGGCGTAGTTACCGATCACCCGCCAGATTTCTTCCGGCTCGATGGTCTTGCAGGTCGCACGGTGCACCGGCTCGCGCACGCCGGACGGCGACATCAGGGTCGGCCAGTTGAAGCCGTCCCAGCGCGAGCGACGCCCCATGTGGGTAATCTGGATCATGATCTTGGCGCCATGCTTGTGCATGGCGTCGGCCAGGTTCTGGAAGTGCGGGATGATGCGGTCGGTGGACAGGTTCACCGAGCTCCACCATTCCTGCGGGCTGTCGATGGCAACCACCGACGATCCACCACAGATCGCTAGGCCGATGCCGCCCTTGGCCTTCTCTTCGTAATACTTCACGTACCGATCGGTGGTCATGCCGCCGTCGGTGGCGTAGACCTCGGCGTGGGCGGTGCTGAGCACGCGGTTGCGGATGGTCAGTTTGCCGATCTGGATCGGCTGGAACATTGCTTCAAAAGCCATGGCGCGATCCTCGACTTACAACGGCTTGACGATGAACAGGCCGTCGTCGTGGCCTTCTTCGGAACCGCCGTAGACCTGCTCGGCCACGGTGCGGATCGAACTGCCACGGGCGGCGAGAATCTGGTCCATGGCACCAGCAAACCAGCCGGTGAACATGTAGTCGACCTTGCGCCCGACCTTGCCGTACACGTAGACGAACGCCGAGTGTTCCAGCTTGACGCTGGCGGTGCCTTTATCCAGGTCGATGTCCTGGATCTTGAACAGGCCCCAACCGCGCTGGGACAGACGCTTCATGTAGTGCTCAAACACCGCGACGCCTTCCAGGCCATGGCATTCGGCTTCTTTTTCACACCAGTGCCAGGCGGATTTGTAGCCGGCCTTGTAGAGAATCTCGGCGTAGGCGTCGGCGCCCAGCACTTCTTCGATGCCCATGTGGTTATTGACGAAAAAGTGCCGCGGCACGTAGAGCATCGGCAGGGCATCAGAGGTCCAGACACCGGTTTCACTGTCGACTTCGATAGGCAATTGAGGGGCGATTTTGGCCATGGAAACTTAACTCCGGAAATTCGTGGTATGCCTGCGGCGCTAATGGCCGCAGGTTAAGGATTCAGTGATGCGGCGGCTTTATTCGCCCCAGACGTCTTTCAGGACGTTGACCCAGTTCTCGCCCATGATCTTGCGCACCACCCGCTCTGGATGGCCGCGCTTGAGCAGCGTCTCGGTGAGGTTCGGGAACTCGCCCACGGTGCGGATGCCCAGGGGGTTGATGATCTTGCCGAAGCTGGTCAGCCGACGGGCATAGCCTTTGTCGTGGGTCAGCATTTCGAAGAAATCCTGACCGTGACCCTGAGTGAAATCGGTGCCGATGCCGATGGCGTCCTCACCGACGATGTTCATGGTGTATTCGATGGCCTCGGCGTAGTCGTCGATGGTCGAATCGATGCCCTTGGCCAGGAACGGCGCAAACATGGTCACGCCGACAAAACCGCCGTGGTCGGCGATGAACTTCAGTTCTTCATCGGATTTGTTGCGCGGGTGCTCCTTCAGGCCCGAGGGCAGGCAGTGGGAGTAGCAGACCGGTTTCTTCGATTCGAGGATGACCTCTTCGGAGGTCTTGGAGCCGACGTGGGACAGGTCGCACATGATGCCGACCCGATTCATCTCGGCGACGATTTCACGACCGAAGCCCGACAGGCCGCCGTCACGCTCGTAGCAGCCGGTGCCCACCAGGTTCTGGGTGTTGTAGCACATCTGCACCACGCCAACGCCGAGCTGCTTGAAGATCTCGACGTAGCCAAGCTGGTCTTCAAAAGCGTGGGCGTTCTGGAAGCCAAAGATGATGCCGGTCTTGCCTTGAGCCTTGGCGCGCTGGATATCGGCGGTGGTTTTCACCGGGATCACCAGATCGCTGTTTTCGCGGATCAGTTTCTGGCTGGCCACAATATTGTTGATGGTGGCCTGAAAACCCTCCCACACCGACACCGTGCAGTTGGCGGCAGTCAGACCGCCCTTGCGCATGTCTTCGAACAGGTCACGGTTCCACTTGGCAATGATCAGCCCGTCGATAACGATGCTGTCGGCGTGCAATTCGGCTGGGCTCATCAGGCAGTCCCCTTTTGTCAGCGATTCATGCGCCGAATCGTGTGCCGGCGCTTTGGGGCCAGCATATGCCTCGGTGCATTGGCGACCGGGTGCAAAAACGACAGGGGAATTGCCGAAAGCGTCAATCCACGACAAAGGGCTATGAGCGGGCCACCCTACCCGTCTGTTCTTTACCCGAGGCTTACGCCAGAATCCGCCGCATCACTGGCTTTCACTGGACTCGAGCGGCAACACAATGAAATCAATCATCCTGGCTTTGGCCCTGATCAGCACCGTCGCCCACGCGACCGAAGACACCGAACACAACCCCTGCGACGCCGTGGAAAACGACGTCCAGACCCTGGCCTGTTCGGCCTACGGCAAAGCCGCCGCCGAACAACTGCTCGCCGACAACCTGCAGAGCCTCTTTGAGCGCCTGCAAACCCTCTACGCCGACAACAAGGCCCAGCTCAACGACATCACCAGCAAAATCAGAGTTGCCCAACAACTGTGGCAAAAACAACGCGATGCCGACTGCGCCATCGCCGCCTTCCCGGCCAAACCCGGCAGCGAAGCCTACAAAATCGCCGAAAACGACTGCATGGCCCAGGTGAGTGATGACCGGTCGGAGTTTTTGGAGTCGATTGGGCAGGAGTGATGCTTCAGAAGCCGTTTAGCGCGGTAAGCTGCTTGCATCATTGGCAAAGGAATTCACATGAAAATCTGCGGCATCGAAATCAAAGGCAGCGAAGCGATCATCGCCGTTGCCTCGCTGGATCAACAGGCGTTGAGTCACGTCGTGCTGAATACCAAGAAAATCGCCCTGGACGATGATGACGAGGCCGCCAACGTCAAGGCGTTCGCCGCCCAGGTCCGGGCGTTCGTGGTGGATAACGGTATCGACCGCATCGCCATCAAGAAGCGCAGCAAGAAAGGCGAGTTCGCTGGCGGGCCGACCACGTTCAAGATCGAAGGGGTTTTCCAGTTGCTTGAGGGTTGTGAGGTGACGCTGCTGTCGCCGCAGACTATCAATGCGCAGAACAAGAAACACGACTTCGCATTGCCCGCGACGCTGAACAAGTATCAGCATGAGGCTTATAAGGCGGCGTGTTCGGCGCTGGTGAAGAAGTAAGCCTCTTTCAGCCAAACACTGCACTTGCGGCAGTTTTTTGTGTGGGAGCAAGGCTTGCCCGCGATACAGGTGCCTCGCTCTCCCATGCACCGCGCCGCTTTCGTCGCGGGCAAGCCTTGCTCCCACACTTCCCCCTCGCCACTGGTTCTTTGCGTGGCAGCTTACCGAGCAGGATCAGCTCTGCTGCTTGCGATACCCCTTCAACCAATCCGCAAACGCTTTGTCCTCCAGCGCATAACCACCCCGATTGGACTTCCACACCAGTTCCTTGTCACGCAGGGCATCGATGCAGGATTGGATGGTTTGAGTGCCGGGCACGACTTCGCTTCCCATACTGCTAAGCACCTTGCCCACAGCTTCCAACGTTGAATCGGTGAAGGGCGCAAAGGGTTCGTTGTTTTGCGAGCGCTCGGCCATGACCTGCAACACGGCCCGTTGTGGCACCGTCAGGGCATTCCAGGCGCTTTCAAATTCGGTCCAGACGCCGGCGCGCAGCATTTCGGCGCTGCTGCGCAGCAATTCGCCCAAATGACTCGCCTCCCCCAGCTCCAGGGCAATTTCGCCAATGACGCTACGTAACATTTCAGGGCGGCGCCCTACCAGCTCAAATGCCTGGTCGAGGTCATCAGCATTGAACTGGTTGGTTTGGGCCAGATGAGCGTTCAAATGGGCGGCATAGGCTTTGGTGAACTCCTTGCCCAACAGTGGGAATGGCGTGATGCTGGAACCATAGAAGGGTTGATTGCGGCTGAGTACCAGATGAGCGAGCTTGTCGCGATTGGAGCCGGTGAACACCAGGCGCAGGCCGCTGGTAGCGTCTTCACGCCCCTGGTTGAGTTGATCGCGGGCGGCCTTGAGGCCGAACATCGCATTGACCCCGGCCTCGGTGGTCAACGCATGCTGGGCTTCGTCGATCACCAGCACCACGGTTTTATCGGCAGCGCTGTGCAATAACTCCAGCGCCTGGGTCAGCGTCGCACCTTCAGGCAGTTGCGGCAGGCTGAAATCCCAGGACAACGTGCGCAAGAAGCTGAGTTTGTCGATGCCCATGGACTTGGCCAGCTTGCGAATGCCCTTTTCATAAGGCACCAGCGCTGCGGCAATAGCCGAGGCAATCAGGTCGGCAGGGTCTTTTTCCTTGTTGGCCCACAAGTCGACGTAAACAGCGAGCCAGCCACGCGTCTCGCATTCGGGAATCAAGTCTTCGCGCAGGAAGGTACTTTTTCCGGTACGTCTCGGAGCGGCCAGGAACAGGCCTGAGGTGTAATCCTGGATCCCGGCGCCGACCAGCCCATCGACAATATTGCGGGCCAGATCTGGGCGCCGAAAGACAAAACCGGGGTGCTTGGACATGGTTTTATACTCAATTATGGCGACAGGTATAATTTATAGTCGCGAGTATAATTGAGTATAAAAGCCTGTCAAACCACCTCCCGCCCATCCCCCTGGCGCCGCCGATCTTCCCGCGGGCACCGTTCAAACCTCGCTCGATAACTGCGGGTGAAGTACGACGGTGACTCGAAACCGCAGGCGATGCTCACTTCCAGCACACTCATGTCGGTCTGGCGCAACAGTTGCCGGGCCTTTTCCAGGCGCAGGCGCAGGTAGAAGTTGCTGGGAGTGTCGTTCAAGTGCAGGCGGAACAGGCGTTCGAGCTGGCGGCGGGTGACGTTGATGGATTCGGCCAGGGCCAAGGTGCTCAGGGGCGGCTCGCTGTGGGTTTCCATCTCGCCGATGACGTGCACCAGTTTCTTGTTGCGAATGCCATAGCGGCTGGCAATTTCCATGCGCTGGTGGTCTTTGCGCGGACGGATGCGGCCGAGCACGAATTGTTCGCTGACCTCAATCGCCAGTTGCGGGCCATGGGCCTGGCCGATCAGGTCCAGCATCAGGTCGATGGACGCGGTGCCGCCGGCGCAGGTGATGCGCCTGCGGTCAATTTCGAACAGTTCCTGGGTCACACTCAGCTGTGGATAAGATTCCTTGAACGCCTCGATCGCTTCCCAGTGCAGGGTCACACGATGCCCTTCCAGCAGCCCCGCCTCAGCCAGGACCACACTGCCGGTGTCGATGCCGCCCAGGGTGACGCCCTCGTTGTCCAGCCGATGCAGCCAGCGCTCCAACGCCGGGGTCACGAACTTGAGCGGTTCGAACCCCGCCACCACCCAGAGGGTCGCGCCTTTCTTCAATGACTCCAACGCGGCATCGGCGTTGACCGACATGCCATTGCTTGCCAGCACCGCCCCGCCATCGGCGCTCAACACATGCCAACGGTACAACTCACCGCGAAAGCGGTTGGCGACCCGCAACGGTTCGATGGCCGAAATGAAACCGATGGCCGAAAAACCCGGCATCAACAAGAAGTAGAAATCCTGGGACATGTAGCGCACTCGGTTGGCGGGTAGCGTGCGCTCCTTGATACGCCACAGGTCGCTGCAGTGCAAGAGCGAGTCGCCGCTGTGCGTTTTGCCGGCGGGCTGGCTGCGTAACTTGGCATTACCGGCGCGCAGATGCCGGAACCCATAACAAAGACTGCCGAGGAACCCGACATGAAACGACTGATCAGCTCCTGCGTTCTTGCACTCAGCACCACCACCTTCCTGAGTTCCGCTGCGATGGCGGCCGATCCCGCCGCGTGCCAGAACGTGCGCCTGGGTGTGGTCAACTGGACCGATGTCATCGCCACCAGCGCCATGACCCAAGTGTTGCTCGACGGCCTCGGCTACAAGACCAAACAGACCAGCGCCTCCCAGCAAATCATTTTCGCCGGCATCCGCGACCAGCGCCTGGACATGTTCCTGGGCTATTGGAACCCACTGATGACCCAGACCATCACCCCGTTCGTCGAGGCCAAACAGGTCAAGGTCCTGGAGCAACCCAGCCTCAAGGACGCCCGCGCCACCCTGGCCGTGCCGACTTATCTGGCCGACAAAGGCCTGAAGACTTTCGCTGACATCGCCAAATTCGAGAAAGAACTGGGCGGCAAGATCTACGGCATCGAACCCGGTTCCGGCGCCAACACCCAGATCAAGGCGATGATCGCCAAGAACCAGTTCGGCCTGGGCAAATTCCAACTGGTGGAATCCAGCGAAGCCGGCATGCTCGCCGCCGTGGACCGCGCCGTGCGCCGCAAGGAAGCCGTGGTGTTCTTCGGCTGGGCGCCGCACCCGATGAACGTCAACGTGCAAATGACCTACCTCACCGGCAGCGAAGACGCCCTCGGCCCGAACGAAGGCATGGCCACCGTATGGACCGTCACCGCGCCGGACTACGCGCAAAAATGCCCGAACGTCAGCCGTCTGCTGAGCAACCTGACATTCACCGCCGAAGACGAGAGCCGGATGATGCAGCCACTGCTGGATCACAAGGACCCGCTCGAATCGGCCAAGCAATGGCTCAAGGATAATCCGCAAGACAAGCAACGCTGGCTCGAAGGCGTCACCACCTTCGATGGCAAGCCTGCCGCCGACAACCTGAAACTGACCAGCAACTGAACAAACGCCATCCATCTGCGCAGCGCCAATCGGCTGCGCAGTGACTCATCACGCCTTTAAGGAACCTGCACCATGAACCACGACGTCATCATCACCTGCGCACTCACCGGTGCTGGCGACACGACCGCCAAAAGCCCACACGTGCCGGTCACCCCGAAACAGATCGCCGCAGCCGCCGTCGAGGCCGCCAAGGCCGGCGCCACGGTGGTCCACTGCCACGTTCGCGATCCGCAGACCGGCAAGTTCAGCCGTGACGTGGCGTTGTACCGCGAAGTGATGGAGCGCATCCGAGAGGCGGACGTGGACATCATCGTCAACCTCACCGCCGGCATGGGCGGCGATCTGGAGATCGGCGGCGGCGAAAATCCCATGGAGTTCGGCCCCAATACCGACCTGGTGGGCCCACTGACCCGCCTGGCCCACGTCGAGGAGTTGCTGCCGGAAATCTGTACCCTGGATTGCGGCACCCTGAACTTCGGCGACGGCGACACCATTTATGTTTCCACCCCGGCGCAACTGCGGGCCGGGGCCAAGCGCATCAGCGAACTGGGGGTCAAGGCCGAGCTGGAGATCTTCGACACCGGCCACCTGTGGTTCGCCAAGCAGATGATCAAGGAAGGCCTGTTGGACAACCCGCTGTTCCAGCTTTGCCTGGGCATCCCGTGGGGAGCGCCGGCCGACACCACCACCATGAAAGCCATGGTCGACAACTTGCCTGCCGACGCGGTGTGGGCCGGCTTCGGCATCGGCCGCATGCAAATGCCGATGGCGGCCCAGGCGGTGCTGCTGGGTGGCAACGTGCGGGTCGGCCTGGAAGACAACCTGTGGCTGGACAAAGGCGTGCTTGCCACCAATGGCCAACTGGTGGAACGCGCCAGCGAAATCCTCAGCCGCCTCGGCGCGCGCGTGCTCACCCCGGCGGAGGGGCGCAAGAAGATGGGTCTGACCACCCGCGGCTAAACCCAACCGACACCTTCCCCTGTGGGAGCGAGCCTGCTCGCGATAGCGGTGAAACAGGCGACTGATGTGCCGACTGACACAGCGCCATCGCGAGCAGGCTCGCTCCCACATTTAGATCAGCGAACCCTTTCAGGAACTCACCATGAGCTTTATCACCGACATCAAGACCTTCGCCGCCCTGGGCAGCGGTGTTATCGGCAGCGGCTGGGTCAGTCGCGCCCTGGCCCATGGCCTGGACGTCGTGGCCTGGGACCCGGCGCCGGGTGCCGAGGCAGCGCTGCGCAAACGCGTGGCCAACGCTTGGGGCGCACTGGAGAAACAAGGCCTGGCACCCGGCGCCTCCCAGGATCGGCTGCGCTTTGTCGCGACCATCGAAGAATGCGTGCGCGACGCCGATTTCATCCAGGAAAGCGCCCCCGAGCGCCTTGAACTGAAGCTTGAGCTGCACGGCCAGATCAGCGCCGCCGCCAAGCCCAATGCGCTGATTGGTTCCAGCACATCGGGACTGCTGCCAAGCGAGTTCTATGAAGGTTCCACCCACCCGGAACGCTGCGTGGTCGGGCACCCGTTCAACCCGGTCTACCTGCTGCCGCTGGTGGAAGTCGTCGGCGGCAAAAACACCACGCCCGAAGCGGTACAGGCCGCGATGCAGGTGTACGAATCCCTCGGCATGCGCCCACTGCATGTACGCAAGGAAGTGCCCGGTTTCATTGCCGACCGGTTGCTCGAAGCGCTCTGGCGCGAAGCCCTGCACCTGGTCAACGACGGTGTGGCTACCACCGGCGAAATCGACGATGCCATCCGTTTTGGCGCCGGCTTGCGCTGGTCGTTCATGGGCACGTTCCTGACTTACACACTGGCCGGTGGCGATGCCGGAATGCGCCATTTCATGGCTCAATTCGGCCCTGCGTTGCAGTTGCCGTGGACCTACCTGCCGGCGCCGGAGCTGACCGACAAGCTGATCGACGATGTGGTGGACGGCACGAGCGAACAACTGGGCAGCCACAGCATCTCGGCCCTGGAGCGCTATCGTGATGATTGCCTGCTGGCAGTGCTGGAAGCGGTGAAGACCACCAAAGAAAAGCATGGGATGGCCTTCAGCGAGTAAACCTTGGCTTTTTGGATCAGCAGGTTCGGCCCCATCGCGAGCAGGCTCGCTCCCACAGGATTTGAGGTGTGAATGCGATCTGTCTCACCCAGAAGTTCATTGTGGGAGCGAGCCTGCTCGCGATAACGCCAGCCCAGTCACCACAACTGTCGGAACCAGAAACATGCCCACCCTCACCACCTACCAAACCCGCATCCTCCCCGAATGGGTCGATTACAACGGCCATCTGCGCGATGCCTTTTACCTGTTGATCTTCAGCTACGCGACCGACGCACTGATGGATCACCTGGGCATGGACAGCCAGAACCGCGAAGCCAGCGGCCACTCGCTGTTCACCCTCGAACTGCACTTGAACTACCTGCACGAAGTGAAGCTCGACGCCCAGGTCGAAGTGCGTACACAGATCATCGGCCACGACGCCAAACGCCTGCATCTCTACCACAGCCTGCACCTGGTCGGCGGCGATAAGGAACTGGCCGGCAACGAGCAGATGCTGCTGCACGTCGACCTGGCCGGCCCGCGCTCGGCGCCCTTCACGGAACAGACCCTGGGCAAGCTCAAAGCCCTGCTCACGGAGCAATCCGACCTGTCGCCGCCGGCCTACATCGGCCGGGTCATCGCATTGCCACCGGCCCGATAAACCCCGAACAGGAGATCGCCATGAACACCGCCGCCGCTTTTGCCGACTTCCGTCGTTACCCCCTGATCTGTGGATTGACCGCAGTGACGCCCTTGACCGACCGGGTGCAGGTCACCTGGGCCGACGGTCGAATCAGCCCCTTCCATCATCAGTGGCTGCGGGACAACTGCCCCTGCGCGCAATGCGTCTACACCGTGACCCGCGAGCAGGTGCTGGAAATCGTCGATGTACCTGAAGACCTGGCCCCCGGCGCGACCCGTCTCGACAGTGAAGGCTGCCTGTGCGTGGATTGGCAGGACGGTCACCAAAGCCGTTTCGACCCGGGCTGGCTGCGCGCCCATGCCTACGATGATCAGTCCAGGACTGAACGCCTGGCGAGCAAGCCCAAGCGCCAGCTCTGGCAGCACGACCTGCAACTGCCGGTGTTCGATTACCAAGCGTTGATGGACGACACCGATACGTTGCTGCAATGGTTGCTGGCGGTGCGCGACATCGGCCTGACCCAGGTGCGCGGCGTACCCACCGAACCCGGCTCGCTGAAACTGATCGCCCAGCAGATTTCGTTCATCCGCCAGAGCAACTTCGGCGTGCTGTTCAACGTGCAATCCAAGGCCGATGCCGACAGTAACGCCTACACCGCTTTCAACCTGCCGCTGCACAGCGACCTGCCCACCCGGGAGCTGCAACCAGGATTGCAGTTTCTGCATTGCCTGGTGAATGACGCCGACGGCGGCGAGAGCCTATTTGTCGACGGTTTTGCCATCGCCGAGGCGCTGCGCCAGGAAGACCCCGAGGCCTTTGCCGCGCTGTGTGAAATCCCGGTGGAGTTTCGCAACAAGGACCGCCACAGTGATTACCGCTGCCTGGCGCCCATCATCGCGCTGGATGCCCTGGGACAGGTCTTGGAGATCCGCATGGCGAACTTCCTGCGCGGGCCGTTCGACACCTCGGTCGAGCAGATGCCTAGACTTTACCGTGCCTATCGCCGCTTCATCGCCCTGACCCGCGAGCCGCAGTTTCGCCTGATGCAAAGGCTTGAACCCGGCCAGCTCTGGTGCTTCGACAACCGCCGTACCCTGCACGCCCGCAATGCCTTCGACCCCGCCACCGGAGCCCGGCATTTCCAAGGGTGCTATGTGGATCGCGATGAGTTGCTGTCGAAGATTCTGGTACTGCAAAGGTAGACCGCGTCATCGTTCATCGCGAGCAGGCTCGCTCCCACAGGCGTTCTGTGTCGTGCACAAGACCTGTGGGAGCGAGCCTGCTCGCGATAGCGGTCTGTCCAACACCCCATCACCCTCTGATTCACCCAGGCAAAAAAATCCCCGATCAAGCCGTGACTGGATCGGGGCAGTTGCGTTACTGGAGGAGCTGTTGCGCGAGGGTGACCAAACCGTCGTGATTCAGCTTGGGGCCAGTGTGCCCAGTCCGGGACAGCCGGAGTTAGCCGAAAACGACCTGCTCATAGGTATCCGGGCCATGCCGACAGTTTGCCCTTGCCGCCGCTTCGACCGGCTACCAGAATCGAGTCACGACCCCAATCCCTGAACAAGGAAAAGCGTCATGATGCACGCCGATTTGATCGACCAGGAAGACCTGCTGGGCCAGCTCAAGGCCCTGGGGCTGCAAATACCCAGCGGCTCCACTGCCGAGCAGGCCTGCGAGTGTGCGGTGCGCGGGCTGGACACGGCCCGCGCCAATGAGTTGCGCATGATGGTCAGGAATATGTACACCAGCAGCGCCACCATCCTGCCCGCTGTGCGTCGGGCGATTGATCTGCAGCTGCTGCCGGCTTTGGCGGAGTATCAGAAAAACCAGAACGTCTGAAAAACCTATCGCGAGCAGGCTCGCTCCCACAGTGATTCGGTGTCGATCACAGAACCTGTGGGAGCGAGCCTGCTCGCGATTGACGGCGCCTCGGTCTTAGAGCCTCACACTGGCAAACGTCGACTCATTACGTGCCTGGCTCAACGCTGACAGCGGGCCGGACAATGGCGACAGCACCAGCGCCTGTGGCAGCGGCATCATCGCCACCTGCTGCGCGGTGTTGGAGCCGACGCGCTCGTCGCGCGGTGGAATGCCGAAGTATTCGCGGTAGCACTTGGAGAAGTGCGGCGTGGAAACGAAACCGCACACCGACGCCACTTCGATGATCGACATCGGCGTCTGCTTGAGCAGTTGCCGCGCCCGGATCAGCCGCAGCTTGAGGTAATAGCGCGACGGCGAGCAATGCAGGTATTTCTGGAACAAGCGCTCCAACTGGCGCCGGGAGACGGCGACGTACACCGCCAGTTCGTCCAGGTCGATCGGCTCTTCGAGATTGGCCTCCATCAGCGCGACGATTTCCTGCAACTTCGGCTGATTGGTGCCCAGCATGTGCTTGAGTGGCACGCGCTGGTGATCCTGCTCGTTGCGAATGCGCTCATAGACAAACATTTCGGAGATCGCTGCCGACAACTCGCGGCCGTGATCGCGGCTGATCAGGTGCAGCATCATGTCCAGTGGCGCGGTGCCGCCGGAACTGGTGAAGCGGTTGCGGTCGAGGGTGAACAGACGGGTGCTCATCGATACCCGCGGAAAGGCTTCCTGCATTGCCGCCAGACATTCCCAGTGCACACTGCAATCGAAGCCATCCAGCAGACCCGCGCAGGCCAAGGCCCAACTGCCGGTGCAGACCGCGCCGAGGCGCCGGGACTGACGGGCCTGGCTCTGCAGCCATGACACGTGTTCACGGGTGACGGTGCGCTGAATGCCCACGCCGCCACACACAATGACGGTGTCGATGGGCGGCGCTTTGTGCATGGCCGCGTCCGGCGTGATTTGCAAGCCATCACTGGCCCAGACCTGGCCGCCATCAACAGTGAGGGTGGTCCAGCGATACAGCTCACGACCGGACAGCTGGTTGGCCATGCGCAGCGGCTCCACCGCGGACGCCAGGGAAATGAGCGTGAAATTGTCCAGCAGCAAAAAGCCGATGGATTGAGGCGCACGGTTCTGGGGTTGGGCCCCTGAGTTGGACGTCGTCATCGCGGTATCTCCTCACACAAAGCAAGTGATGGCCTCAGGCGGAGGCTCTTTTTATTGGTTGTTGCCCTCGGTCTCTACGCAAGAGACGGGCTTTGCATCGATAGAGCAATTGCCATGCCTAAATTGAATGCGTGTTCAATAAATCCTGAAAACGACATCGCGGCCAGTCTAAATAAGGCACGCGATGAGTGTGGGTTATAGGTGCCATCAGGGGCGGCAGGCACCCGCCACCGTTGGCCGTGAGCAGAACGGTAGCACTTGTGGGAACTGGGCTGCGCCACTTGCGCAACCGGTATCACCACAGGTGCGAATGACGAACGGTCGAGGGACGAACAGCGGTGGGTCCGACAAACGGTGTCATGTCTGTTTGCGACGCGCTAAAAGGTGGCGCGTTTGTGGATCGGTGGGCATTTTGTGAGCGATATGCGATCGCCGCGGGCGAGGCGATCAGCACTCCACCGCACTGACCGCCAGTCCACCGCGCGAGGTCTCTTTATATTTGTCATGCATGTCGGCGCCGGTATCGCGCATGGTGCGGATCACCCGGTCCAGAGAGATGAAGTGCTGGCCGTCTCCGCGCAGCGCCATCTGCGCGGCGTTGATGGCTTTCACCGCGGCTATCGCGTTGCGCTCGATACACGGCACCTGCACCAGGCCGCCCACCGGATCGCAGGTCAGGCCAAGGTTGTGCTCCAGGCCGATTTCCGCCGCGTTGCACAATTGCTCAGGCGTCGCGCCGAGGATCTCCGCCAGGCCGGCCGCCGCCATGGCGCAGGCCGAGCCCACCTCCCCTTGGCAACCGACTTCAGCACCGGAGATAGAGGCGTTCTTTTTACACAGGATGCC
Organism: Pseudomonas sp. FG-3G; assembly: GCF_901007645.1. NCBI lineage: Bacteria > Pseudomonadati > Pseudomonadota > Gammaproteobacteria > Pseudomonadales > Pseudomonadaceae > Pseudomonas > Pseudomonas sp. FG-3G. The sequence goes on along the minus strand of NZ_CAAKGZ010000045.1, from coordinate 290,429 downwards.
CACCGCCGCCGCGCCGAGGAAGTAATCCACAACGTTGGCATCGGTGACCGCTTCGCTGAATTTCATGAAGTAATGCAGCACCGCCGGAATGATCCCCGCCGCACCATTGGTCGGGGCCGTGACCATGCGCCCACCGGCGGCGTTTTCTTCATTGACCGCCAGGGCGAACAGGTTGACCCATTCCATGGCGCTGAGCGTCGAGCCGATGACATTGGGCTTGTTCAGCTCTTGCAGGCTGCGGTGTAACTTGGCCGCTCGCCGGCGCACATTCAAACCGCCGGGCAAGATGCCCTCATGCTTGAGACCCTGCTCGACGCAATCCTGCATCGCCCGCCAGAGTTTCATCAGGCCGCTGCGGATCTCCTCCTCCGAGCGCCAGACCTTTTCGTTGGCCATCATGAGCTCGGCCACCCGAAGGTTGTGGGTGCTACACAACTGGAGCAGTTCTTCGGCACTGGAAAAATCGTAAGGCAGTTCAGTGACGTCCAGATCCACCACGCCGCTGGACGCCTGGGCCTGATCGACGACGAAGCCACCGCCGACTGAATAATAGGTGTCGCGGTGCAACTCGCCGTGGTCACCCTCGGCCACCAGCGTCATCGCGTTGGGGTGGAACGGCAGGTTTTCGTCAAGCAGGCGCATATCCCGGGACCAGACGAAAGGCACCGGCAGGCGACCGTCCAGCAGCAGGGTCTGGGTTTGGCGCAACAACTCGATGCGCGGGCCAATCTGCGACGGATCGATTGCGTCTGGCCACTCGCCCATCAAGCCCATGATCACCGCGTTGTCACTGCCATGGCCGATGCCTGTTGCTGACAACGAACCGAACAATTGCACCTCGATCCGACGCACATCGCGCAGCAGCGACTTCGCCCGCATCGCTTCAACGAACAGCGCCGCAGCGCGCATGGGGCCCACGGTGTGGGAACTGGACGGGCCGATACCAATTTTGAACAGGTCGAACACGCTGATTGCCATTGCCGAGAACCTCCAGAACAGGCACATCCGGGCGCAGGAGCGCCCGGTGGCGGAGCTGCTACGCTCAACGCCGGGATGCCCGCATCATCCGGCTTTTGCCAGGGCGTTCGACGTCTGACACCGACGCAATCATGCCCACCGACGTCGCCCGCCCTTTGCCCCGGTTTTACGACGTTTTTTGCGTATCAGAGGCCAGCCAAGGGTGAAAAAAATCTGTAAACGACGTCACTGACACTGGATGCGACCCTCCCTGTACTGGATACGACGCACCCTGTAGGCGACAGATTTGCACTGGTACATGATCGGTTACGGCTCGTTTGCAAGGCCGCGTGTCGAAGAGTGCCCACGCGCCACCAACCGCAACCCCAATAAGCGCGGTGGTCCTGACCGGACACCGCCGATAAAACACCAGGAGTCCACCCATGAAAGGTTCCACGCCGTTGTTGTTGGCCGCCATGCTGAGTCTTCCGATGCTGGCCAACGCTGCTGAACCCGCGCAGTGCAGCACCGTCAACTTCTCCGATGTCGGCTGGACCGACATCACCGTGACCACCGCCACCACCAGCGTGGTACTTGAGGCCCTGGGCTACAAAACCAAGACCACCATGATTTCCGTACCGGTGACCTACAAGTCCCTGGCCGACGGCAAGAACATGGATGTGTTCCTCGGCAACTGGATGCCGACGATGGAAAACGACATCAAGGCCTACCGCGAAGCCGGCACCGTGGATACGGTGCGGGCCAACCTGGAGAACGCCAAGTACACCCTGGCGGTGCCCGAAGAGCTCTATAACAAAGGGCTGAAGGATTTCGCCGACATCGCCAAGTTCAAGAAGGAACTGGACGGCAAGATCTATGGCATCGAACCGGGTAACGACGGCAACCGTCTGATCCAGAGCATGATCGACAAGAATGCCTTCGGCCTGAAGGACGCCGGCTTCAAGATCGTCGAGTCCAGCGAAGCCGGCATGTTGTCACAGGTCGATCGCGCCGAGCGCCGCAGCACCGCCGTGGTGTTCCTCGGCTGGGAACCCCATCCGATGAACACCCGCTTCAAAATGAAGTACCTCACCGGTGGTGACGAGTACTTCGGTCCGAATTTCGGCCAGGCAACCATCTACACCAATACCCGCAAAGGCTACGTCCAGGAATGCAGCAACGTAGGTCAGCTGTTGAAAAACCTGACCTTCACCTTGGACATGGAAAGCACGCTGATGGGCAACGTGCTTGACGACAAGATGAAGCCTGACGCAGCCGCCAAGGCCTGGCTGAAGAAAAACCCACAGGTACTTGATACCTGGCTCGCTGGCGTGACCACCATTGACGGTAAACCCGGCCTGGAAGCCGTGAAAGCCAAGCTTGCGCAGTAATGCTTTTATGCCGGGCGGGTTCGCTCGTCCGGGCTGTTTATTCCTTGCATGCGGATGTTCACTACCATGCTGATTGATCAGAAAATACCCCTGGGCCAGTACATTGCGGGCTTTGTCGACTGGTTGACGCAACACGGCGCCAACACATTCGATGCCATCGCCTTGTCACTGGAAACGATGATTCACGGCGTGACGTTTGCGCTGACCTGGTTCAACCCGCTTGTCTTGATCGGCCTCATCGCTCTACTGGCGCATTTTATCCAGCGCAAGTGGGGCCTGACGGTCTTCGTTATCGCAGCCTTTCTGCTTATCCTGAACCTGGGTTACTGGCAGGAAACCATGGAAACCCTGGCCCAGGTGCTGTTCGCGACCCTGGTCTGTGTCTTGATCGGCGTGCCGCTGGGCATTGTTGCCGCGCACAAGCCGCTGTTCTACACCATGATGCGTCCGGTGCTCGATCTGATGCAGACCGTACCGACCTTCGTTTACCTCATTCCTACCCTGACCCTTTTCGGGCTGGGTGTGGTCCCCGGTCTGATCTCGACGGTGGTGTTCGCGATTGCCGCGCCCATCCGCTTGACCTACCTGGGTATCCGCGACGTTCCGGACGAACTGATGGACGCCGGCAAAGCCTTCGGCTGCTCCCGTCGCCAACTGCTGTCCCGTATCGAACTGCCCCATGCGATGCCCAGCATCGCGGCCGGTATCACCCAATGCATCATGCTGTCGTTGTCGATGGTGGTCATCGCCGCGCTGGTGGGTGCCGACGGCCTGGGCAAACCCGTGGTCAACGCACTGAACACCGCTGATATCGCCCTGGGCTTCGAAGCAGGCCTGGCGATCGTATTGCTGGCAATCATGCTCGACCGAATCTGCAAGCAACCCGACGCCAAAGTAGGGGGTGACGCATGAGCATAATCCGCTTCGAAGAGGTCGACGTGATCTTCTCCAAAGATCCACGTGAAGCCCTCAAGCTGCTCGACCAAGGCATGACGCGCAACGAAATCCTGAAGAAAACCGGGCAAATCGTCGGTGTGGAAAAAGCCAGCCTGGACATTGAAAAAGGCGAAATCTGCGTACTGATGGGGCTGTCCGGCTCCGGTAAATCCAGCCTGCTGCGTTGCATCAACGGCTTGAACACCGTCAGTCGCGGGAAGTTGTTCGTCGAGCATGAAGGCCGGCAGATCGACATCGCCTCCTGCAGCCCGGCCGAACTGAAGATGATGCGCACCAAGCGCATTGCCATGGTGTTCCAGAAGTTCGCCCTGATGCCCTGGCTGACGGTGCGCGAAAACATCAGCTTCGGCCTGGAAATGCAGGGCCGGCCGGAAAAGGAACGCAAGAAGCTGGTGGATGAAAAACTTGAGCTGGTGGGCCTGACCCAGTGGCGCAACAAGAAACCGGACGAGTTGTCCGGCGGCATGCAGCAACGGGTCGGCCTGGCCCGCGCCCTGGCGATGGACGCCGATATCCTGCTGATGGACGAACCTTTCTCGGCCCTCGACCCACTGATCCGCCAGGGTTTGCAGGACGAATTGCTGGAATTGCAACGCAAACTGAGCAAGACCATCGTGTTCGTCAGCCATGACCTGGACGAAGCCCTGAAGCTAGGCAGCCGGATCGCGATCATGAAAGACGGCCGGATCATCCAGTACAGCAAGCCGGAAGAAATCGTGCTGAACCCGGCCGACGATTACGTGCGCACCTTCGTCGCCCACACCAACCCGCTCAACGTGCTCTGTGGCCGCAGCCTGATGCGCACCCTGGACAACTGCAAGCGCATCAACGGTTCGGTGTGCCTGGATCCGGGCGGCGACTCCTGGCTCGATCTGGCCGAAGGCAACACCATCAAGGGCGCCCGCCAGAACGGCGCGGCCCTGGACCTGCAAAATTGGGCCCCGGGCCAAGCCGTCGAAGACCTGGGCCGTCGTCCGACCCTGGTGGACTCCAACATCGGCATGCGCGACGCGCTGCAGATTCGCTACCAGACCGGCAACAAGCTGGTGCTTCACGATAACCAACAGGTCGTCGGGATTCTTGGCGACAGTGAGCTGTACCACGCACTGCTCGGCAAAAACCTGGGCTAAGCGAAACCGACAAAAACGCCGCGAGATGATCGCGGCGTTTTTGTTTGGGTGATTCTCAACTGCTGACCAGCTTGACTTGGAATGCAAATCCTCTCACCACAACAGTATTCCAGCGATCAAGCGCATTTGGCCTACATGCCAACCGACGAGTGTTATAAAGACATCCCCAAAAGTCCTCGCCCCGGCAAATAGCGACGACTTGTCATAGAACTTATTTTTGTTGATTGAACGTTCAATCAAAACAAAATAGACTGGCCTTCATTCCGATAGACAACACTCATCCATCGGATGGCCTAAGGAGATGTACCAGATGCCCAAGGTCGGTATGCAACCCATCCGCCGCCAGCAATTGATCGAAGCCACTATGCAAGCGGTCGATCAGGTCGGGATGGGGGACGCCAGCATTGCGCTGATCGCCCGTTTGGCCGGTGTCTCCAACGGCATCATCAGCCACTACTTCAAGGACAAGAATGGCCTGATCGCGGCCACGGCCCAGTACCTGATGAGTGTCCTGAGCGAGAACGTCACTGCACGCCGTCAGGCGCTGGAGGACCCAAGCCCACGGGCTCACCTGCAGGTGATCATCGAAGGCAACTTCGACGCCAGCCAGGTCAATGGCCCGGCAATGAAAACCTGGTTGGCCTTTTGGGCCACCAGCATGCACCACCCGTCTTTGCACAGGTTGCAGCGGATCAACGATCACCGTCTGTATTCCAACCTGTGTTGCCAGTTCCGCCGCGCGTTGCCCCTCGATGAGGCACGTAGCGCGGCACGGGGACTGGCCGCGTTGATTGACGGTTTGTGGCTGCGCGGGGCGCTGTCGGGAGACGCGTTCGATACCGCCCAGGCGCACCGGATCGCTTACGAATACATGGATTTCCAATTGGCCAAGGCAGGGGTAACAGAGCACACAGAACCGCTCGGCTCCTGAACCGCCACCGAACCGCGTAGTCAGCTGTAGACGACACGCCCCGGTGGTCAGCCAACCACTCATGCACTTGCGAGGACTTTATGGCCCGTTTCGAACTGCAAAAACTCTACATCGATGGCGCGTACAGCGATGCCAGCGGCGACGCCACTTTCGAAGCCATCAACCCGGCCAACGGTGAAGTACTCGCCCAGGTGCAGCGGGCCACCAAAGAAGACGTCGAGCGCGCCGTGGTCAGCGCCGAAAAAGGCCAGAAAGTCTGGGCCGCAATGACCGCCATGCAGCGTTCGCGCATCCTGCGCCGCGCCGTAGATATCCTGCGCGAGCGCAACGATGAGTTGGCCGCCCTGGAAACCCTCGACACTGGCAAAGCCTATTCCGAAACCCGCTACGTCGACATCGTCACCGGCGCCGACGTGCTGGAATACTACGCCGGCCTAGTGCCCGCCATCGAAGGCGAGCAGGTGCCGCTGCGCACCACTTCGTTCGTCTACACCCGTCGCGAACCCCTGGGCGTGGTGGCCGGCATCGGCGCGTGGAACTACCCGATCCAGATCGCGTTGTGGAAATCGGCCCCGGCCCTGGCCGCTGGTAACGCGATGATCTTCAAGCCGAGCGAAGTCACCTCGCTGACCACCCTGAAACTGGCCGAGATCTACACCGAAGCCGGCGTTCCAGCGGGGGTGTTCAACGTGCTGACGGGCAGCGGCCGTGAAGTCGGCACCTGGCTGACCGAGCACCCGCGCATCGAGAAAATCTCGTTCACCGGCGGCACCGACACCGGCAAGAAAGTCATGGCCAGCGCCTCGAGCTCGTCGCTCAAGGACGTGACCATGGAACTGGGCGGCAAGTCACCGCTGATCATCTTCGACGACGCCGACCTGGATCGTGCTGCCGACACCGCGATGATGGCCAACTTCTACAGCTCCGGCCAGGTCTGCACCAACGGCACCCGGGTGTTCGTGCCGAGCCATCTCAAGGCAGCTTTCGAAGCCAAGATCGCCGAGCGCGTGGCACGTATTCGCATCGGCAATCCAGAAGATGAAAACACCAACTTCGGGCCGCTGGTCAGCTTCGCCCACATGGAAAGCGTGTTGGGCTACATCGAGAAAGGCAAGGCCGAGGGCGCGCGCCTGCTGTGCGGCGGCGGGCGTTTGACTGAAGGCGAATTGGCCAAGGGCGCGTTTGTTGCGCCGACCGTGTTCACCGATTGCACCGATGAGATGACCATCGTGCGCGAAGAAATCTTTGGTCCGGTGATGAGCATCCTCACCTATGAAACCGAAGAAGAAGTGATCCGTCGCGCCAATGACACCGACTTCGGCCTGGCCGCCGGCGTCGTGACCCGCGACCTGAACCGCGCGCACCGCGTGATTCATCAGCTCGAAGCCGGCATCTGCTGGATCAACGCCTGGGGCGAATCGGCCGCCGAAATGCCGGTCGGCGGTTACAAGCAATCGGGCGTGGGCCGGGAGAACGGCATCAGTTCGCTGAACAACTTCACCCGTATCAAATCGGTACAGGTCGAACTGGGCGATTACGCGTCGGTGTTCTAAACCGACGTCGCCTCTGAGGCCGTCATCGCGAGCAGGCTCGCTCCCACAGGAGTCCCCATTCCAAGGTGGGAGCGAGCCTGCTCGCGATTGAGTGCAAAGCACTCGCCAGCCCTGAACCCAATTCAAAAAGAGGGTGCATTTCATGTCCCAAGAATTCGATTACATCATCATCGGTGCCGGTTCGGCCGGTAACACCCTGGCCACCCGCCTGACCGAAGACGAAGGCGTCACCGTCCTGCTGCTCGAAGCCGGTGGGCCGGACTATCGCCTGGATTTCCGCACGCAAATGCCCGCTGCCCTGGCGTTCCCGCTGCAGGGTCGTCGCTACAACTGGGCCTACGAGACCGACCCTGAGCCGCACATGAACGGCCGTCGCATGGAATGCGGTCGCGGCAAGGGCCTGGGTGGGTCTTCGCTGATCAACGGTATGTGCTACATCCGCGGCAACGCCCTGGACTACGACAATTGGGCCAAGCTGCCGGGCCTGGAAGACTGGGCCTACCTGGACTGCCTGCCGTATTTTCGCAAAGCCGAAACCCGCGACATCGGCCCGAACGACTACCACGGTGGTGACGGCCCGGTCAGCGTGACCACGCCCAAGGCCGGCAACAACCCGCTGTTCCATGCCATGGTCGAAGCCGGCGTTCAGGCCGGTTACCCGCGCACCGAAGACCTCAACGGTTATCAGCAGGAAGGTTTCGGCCCGATGGACCGTACCGTCACGCCCAATGGTCGTCGCGCCAGCACCGCTCGCGGTTACCTGGACGTGGCCAAGAAGCGCTCGACACTGACCATCGTCACCCATGCCCTGACCGACAAGATCGTGTTCGAAGGCAAACGTGCGGTCGGCGTGCGTTATCTGGTGGGCGCTGCTGAAGAGCGCGTCGAAGCCCGCGCCCGCAAGGAAGTATTGCTCTGCTCCGGCGCCATCGCCTCGCCGCAGATTTTGCAACGCTCCGGCGTCGGCCCGGCCAAACTGCTGGAAAGCCTCGACATCCCGGTGGTCCATGACCTGCCAGGCGTCGGTGAAAACCTCCAGGACCACCTGGAGCTGTACCTGCAATACGCCTGCACCCAGCCGGTTTCGCTGTACCCGTCGCTGCTCTGGTACAACCAGCCGGCCATCGGTGCCGAATGGCTGTTCAACGGCACCGGCATCGGCGCCAGCAACCAATTCGAGGCTGGCGGTTTCATCCGCACCCGCCCGGACTTCGATTGGCCGAACATTCAATATCACTTCCTGCCGGTGGCGATTAACTACAACGGCAGCAACGGCGTGAAGGAACACGGTTTCCAGGCACACATGGGCTCGATGCGTTCGCCAAGCCGGGGCCGGATCCAGGCCAAGTCCAAGGACCCGCGCCAGCACCCGAGCATCCTGTTCAACTACATGGCCACCGAGCAGGACTGGCAGGAGTTTCGCGACGGCATTCGCCTGACCCGCGAGATCATGCAGCAGCCGGCGCTCGACCCGTTCCGCGGTCGCGAAATCAGTCCGGGCATCGAGGTGCAGACTGACGAGCAGTTGGACCAGTTCATCCGCGAGCACGCCGAAACCGCTTTCCACCCATCCTGCTCGTGCAAGATGGGCACCGACGACATGGCGGTGGTGGACGGCGAAGGCCGCGTGCATGGCATGCAAGGGCTGCGCGTGGTCGATGCCTCGATCATGCCGATCATCACCACCGGCAACCTGAATGCGCCAACGATCATGATCGCCGAGAAAATCGCCGACAAGATCCGTGGCCGCCAGCCACTGCCACGCAGCACCGCGCCGTACTACGTGGCCGGCGACGCGCCGGTGCGCGGCAAGCCAATGCGTGAAGTCGGGCCTCTGGCACAGTAAAGCATTACACCGCTATCGCGAGCAGGCTCGCTCCCACAGTGGATCTGCGGCGGACACAGATCTTGTGCCCGACAACCGTCTGTGGGAGCGAGCCTGCTCGCGATGGCGTCCGGCCTGACACTCCATATTCCCATCTGCCTTGATCCCTCCCCCGCCCAGGCCTAATCTAGAGCCGTCGCGTCAATGCGCCGCACCTCGCTGCACCGCCACTCCAGACAAGGAGGTTCCATGTTCGATGTCCACCCCCAGCTCAAGCAGCGGTTTGCTGCCTTGCGCACGGGCGCTGAGTTCTTTTCCCTGCGCTACGTGCGCGAGTCCGGCCAGCATCTGTCGGTGCGCAAGAACATCGCCGAACCGCCCAGCCTGGGCCGTGACGAAGGGGCGATGCTGACCGTGCGGGTCAACGGTGTCGAGGCCTATGCGGCCACCAACGACCTGTCCCAGGCCGGCCTGCAAGCGGCGCTGGAGCGGGCCGAGCAACAAGCCCGCCGGCTCAAGCCACACGCCCTGCTCGACTTGCGCGAGCAGGCGGTCTCCAGCGACCGCGCCGACTACTTCTCGCCTCACTTCGACCAGGCGTTCCCGTCCCTCAACGACTGCTATCAGTTACTGGGCGACGAATCCGCCGCGGTGCCCAAGGATGAGCGCCTGGTGAACTGGCAGGTCAGCATCGGCCTGACCCAGGTCGAGCAGATCTACCTCAATAACGCCGGCGCCGAACTGCGCCAGGCCCAACGCTTTGTTTATCCGGCCCTGGACGTCACCGCCTTCGACGGTAACGACAGCCAGACCCGCACCCTGGGCCGTGAGAACTTCGGCCAGCAAGGCGGCTTCGATGTCATCCGCCGCTGCGGCCTGATCGGTGCCGCACCAAAGATCGCCGACCAGGCCCTGCAATTGCTCCTGGCGCCGAACACCCCGCAAGGCCCCCGTGACCTGCTGTTGATGCCTGACCAGATGATGCTGCAGATCCATGAGTCCATCGGTCACCCGTTGGAACTGGACCGCATCCTGGGAGACGAGCGCAATTACGCCGGCACCAGTTTCGTCACGACCGGCGACTTCGGGCATCTGCAGTACGGCTCCCAGCTATTGAACGTGACCTTCGACCCGAACGTTCCCGAAGAGCTGGCCAGCTACAGCCATGACGACGACGGCACCGCCGCCAGCAAAGAATTTCTGATTCGTGAAGGGCTGTTGCTGCGCCCCCTGGGTGGTGCGCTGTCGCAATTTCGTGCAGGCCTGAGCGGGGTCGCCAACAGCCGCGCCTGTGGCTGGAATCGCCCGCCCATCGACCGCATGGCGAACCTGAACATCGAGCCCGGCGACCAATCGTTGGAGCAACTGATCCAGGGCATCGAACACGGCGTGCTGATGCGCACCAACCGCTCCTGGTCCATCGACGATGCCCGCAACAAATTCCAGTTCGGTTGCGAGTGGGGCCAATTGATCGAAAACGGCGAGCTCAAGGGCGTGGTGAAAAACCCCAACTACCGAGGCATTTCCGCGCAATTCTGGAAAAGCCTGCGGGCGGTGGGCGATGCCAGTACCGCCCAGGTACTGGGCACGCCAAATTGTGGCAAGGGCGAACCGAACCAGGTCATTCGCGTCGGCCATGCCTCGCCGGCGTGCGTATTCAGCAATGTCGCAGTGTTTGGGGGAGATGCCTGATGAGCACCGGCAATATGAGCACCGGCAACAATCAGGCCGAGGCCTTCAAGGCGTTGGTCGACTGGCTGCGCAATGCACTGCGCGAAGCCGAGCAGTTCACCCTCGGCTACGCCGCCGAATCCTCTGCTTTTGTGCGTTTCAACCATGGCAAGGTCCGTCAGGCCGGGCAGGTGCAGCAGGCCAGCGTCAGCTTCAAACTGATCAACGACGGGCGCCACGCCGACTTGCAGATCACCTTGTCCGGTGAAGTCGAAACCGACCTGCATCGCCTGGCCGAAGGTCTGCAACAGTTGCGCGAAACCCTGCCGCTGCTGCCGCCCGATCCGTACCTGCTGCTCAACCACAACCACTGGCAGAGCCACAACGTGCAGGACCATCCGTTGCCGGACACTGACCAGGCCGTGGCCGAAATCACCCGCGCCGCCGACGGTCTGGATTTGGTCGGTTTCTATGCCGCCGGCCCCATCAGCCGAGGCTTCGCCAGTTCTTCGGGGGCGTTCGGCTGGCATCAGGCCAACAGCTTCAACTTCGATTTCAGCCTGTTCCATGAAAACGGCCAGGCGGTAAAAGCCAGCTACGCCGGGCACGAATGGAGCAGCGAAGGCTTTGCCAGGCGCTTTGAACAGGCCCGCGAGCAGTTGGCGTTTTTGGGCCGCCCCTTGCGCACCCTGCCGCCCGGTGAATACCGCGCCTACCTGGCACCAGCGGCGATGGAAGAAATCATGGGCATGCTCAGCTGGGGCGGGTTTTCGGCCCGGGCGATTGCCAGCAAGCAAAGTCCGTTGCAGAAGTTCTACGCGAACGAAGCAAGCTTGAGCCCCGACGTATGGCTCAGCGAGCAGGTCAGCGGCTCTTTGAGCCCGGCGTTTTCCGACGAAGGTTATCCGCGCGATGACTTGGGCCTGATCGTCAAAGGCATGGCCGGTGCACAGTTGATCAACTCCCGCAGCGCCGCCGAGCACGGCCTGAACGCCAACGGCGCCAGCAGCTACGAATACCCCACGGCGCTGGTGATGAACGAAGGCCAGCTCGAGCAGCAAGACATCCTCGAACACCTTGGCACCGGGCTGTACATCAGCAACCTCTGGTACCTGAACTACTCGGACCAACCAGCCGCGCGCATGACCGGCATGACCCGCTTCGCCACGTTCTGGGTCGAGAACGGCCAGATCGTCGCGCCGGTCAGCACCATGCGTTTCGACGACAGCGTCTACAGCCTGCTCGGATCGCAACTCGAAGGCCTGAGCCGGGAGCGGGAACTGCTGCTGTCGGCCAGCACCTACAGCCAGCGGGCCACGGCCTCGATGCTGTTGCCGGGGGCACTGGTCAAGCGCTTGACCTTGACGTTGTAGCCAACCAAACACAGGACCTGTGGCGAGGGGATTTATCCCCGCTGGGTTGCGAAGCGACCCCCAAAGGGTAAATGCGTTCTGCCTGACTCACCGAGGCGACAGTTCTGGGGCTGCTTCGCAGCCCAGCGGGGATAAATCCCCTCGCCACAACAGCGGCATCTGTTCCTGATCAACACTCCGTACAAGAGGTCCCATGCCCAACCGCGCACCGCTCGACGCTGTCACCGCCCGCTGGCTTCCTTGGGTCGTGGCGATTGCCTTTTTCATGCAGTCCCTGGACGGGACCATCCTCAACACCGCCCTGCCCGCCATGGCCAGCGACCTGGCGGAAAACCCGCTGCGCATGCAGGGCGTGATCATTGCCTACATGCTCACCGTGGCGCTGCTGATCCCGGCCTCTGGCTGGATCGCCGACCGCTTCGGGACCAAGAAGATTTTCTTCGGCGCGATCCTGTTGTTCAGCTTCGGCTCGTTGCTCTGCGCCTTGTCCAATTCGTTGTCCATGCTGATCGGCGCCCGGGTGATCCAGGGCCTGGGCGGCGCGCTGATGCTGCCGGTGGGCCGGTTGGTCGTGCTGCGGGCCTACCCACGCTCGGAACTGGTGCGGATCATGGGATTCATCACCATTCCCGGCCTGCTCGGCCCACTGATCGGGCCGACCATGGGCGGCTGGATGGTGGAGTACCTGACCTGGCACTGGATCTTCATCATCAACCTGCCGGTGGGCGTGCTGGGTTGCTACGCGGTGTGGAAATTCATCCCGGACCTGCGCGGCAGCGAGCGTACCCGGTTCGATGGCCTGGGATTTTTGCTGTTTGGCGCGGCGATGGTGCTGATCACCATCGCCATGGAAGGCCTCGGTGAACTGCACCTGCCGCACTTGCGCGTGATGTTGCTGTTGTTCGGCGGCATGGCCTGCCTGGCGGCTTATTGGCTACGGGCCGGGCACATCGAAAACCCGCTGTTCGCACCGTCGCTGTTCAAGACCCGGACCTTCGCCGTGGGGATTCTCGGCAATCTGTTCGCGCGCCTGGGCAGCGGCGCCCTGCCGTTCCTGGTGCCGTTGCTGCTGCAAGTGGCCCTGGGCTATTCACCGTCCCAGGCCGGGATGAGCATGTTACCTCTGGCCGCGGCGGCGATGGTCGCCAAGTCCGTGGCCCGGCCTTTGATCGAGCGCTTCGGCTACCGCAGCGTATTGACCGCCAATACCCTGGCCCTGGGCCTGATGCTGGCGAGCATGGGCCTGGTCAGCGAACAGACGCCGTACTGGCTGCTGCTGGCGCAACTGGCGGTGCTGGGGGCGATCAACTCGTTGCAGTTCACCGCGATGAACACCGTGACCCTGATTGACCTGGACGACGCCAGCGCCAGCAGCGGCAACAGCCTGCTGTCGGTGGTGGCGCAACTGTCCCTGAGCCTGGGCGTGGCCTGTGCTGGTGCGCTGCTCGGCGGTTTTACCGCCCAGGTCGGCAACGACGGGGTGGACACCGTGCTTGGCGCGTTCCAGTTGACGTTCCTGACGGTGGGCATCATGGCGATGCTGGCGGCGACGATTTTTTCGCAGCTGTCGAAAGAGGATGGGCGGCGGGCCAAGCGGCCGGATGAGCATATCGAGCACTGACCAGGATCGGTGAGCTTTCGTGGCGAGGGAGCTTGCTCCCGCTCGGCTGCGCAGCAGTCGCAATCCAGGCGACACGAACTTTCAGGTACACCGTGTTGGCCGGTTTGGGGGCGCTTCGCGCCCCAGCGGGAGCAAGCTCCCTCGCCACAGGGAATTCGTCCGCTTCAGAACTGCGCCACAGCTCGTCCAGAACTTTCGAGAAAAGTGGCACGAGGCTGCTACACTGCGCGACATTTTGTTTTGCAGGCCAGTCCCGTGACCACCATTGCCACCGCTTTTAATACTCTGCCGCTGTCCGCCGCCATGCTGGCTAACCTCGAATCCCTCGGTTATGCCCAGATGACGCCGATCCAGGCGCAGAGCTTGCCGGTGATCCTCAAGGGCATGGATCTGATCGCCCAGGCCAAGACCGGCAGCGGCAAGACCGCGGCCTTCGGCATCGGCCTGCTGAACCCGATCAACCCGCGCTTCTTCGGCTGCCAGGCACTGGTGATCTGCCCGACTCGTGAGCTGGCCGATCAGGTTGCCAAGGAAATCAGGCGCCTGGCCCGCGCCGAAGACAACATCAAGGTCCTGACCCTGTGTGGCGGCGTGTCGTTTGGCCCGCAGATCGCTTCCCTGGAGCACGGCGCCCACATCATCGTCGGCACGCCAGGGCGCATCCAGCAGCACCTGCGCAAGGGCTCGCTGGTGCTGGACGGCCTCAACACGCTGATCCTCGATGAAGCCGACCGCATGCTCGACATGGGCTTCTACGACGCCATCGAAGACATCATCCAGCAGACCCCGGAACGCCGTCAGACCTTGCTGTTCTCCGCCACCTACCCGGTGGGCATCAAGCAACTGTCGTCCAAGTTCATGCGCAACCCGCAGCAGGTCAAGGCCGAAGCCTTTCACTCCGACGCGCAGATCGAGCAGCGTTTCTATGAAATCTCCCCCGAGGAGCGCATGGACGCCGTGGTCAAGGTGCTGGCGCATTTCCGTCCGGCCTCCTGCGTGGCGTTCTGCTTCACCAAGCAGCAGGTTCAGGAAACCGTCGACCATCTGACATCCAAAGGTATCTCGGCGGTCGGCCTGCATGGCGATCTGGAACAGCGCGACCGCGATCAGGTGCTGGCGATGTTCGCCAACCGCAGCACCTCGGTGCTGGTCGCCACCGATGTGGCGGCCCGTGGCCTGGACATCGACGCACTGGACATGGTGATCAACGTCGAACTGGCCCGTGACTCGGAAATTCACATTCACCGCGTCGGCCGCACCGGGCGTGCGGGTGAAAAAGGCATCGCCATCAGCCTGGTGGCGCCGTCCGAAGCCCACCGCGCCCAAGCGATCGAACAGTTGCAGAAGTCGCCACTGAGCTGGGACCAACTCGACAACCTCAAGCCCCAGGGCGGCGGCCCGCTGCTGCCGGCCATGAGCACCCTGTGCATTGGTGCCGGGCGCAAAGACAAAGTCCGCCCCGGCGACATCCTCGGCGCCCTCACCGGCGAGGCCGGCATCCCCGGCGCCCAGGTCGGCAAGATCGCGATTTTCGACTTCCAGGCCTATGTCGCCGTGGAGCGCGCAATCGCCAAACAGGCGCTGCAACGCCTGAACGATGGCAAGATCAAGGGCCGTTCGTTGCGGGTGCGGATCCTGTAACTCCAACAGAGATCAAACTGTGGGAGCAAGCCTGCTCGCGATGACGGACAGTCAGACAACATCAATGTTGAATGTACCGGCCTCATCGCGAGCAGGCTCGCTCCCACAATGGGTTTTGTGGTGACATTTAGAGGGACACCGTTTTGCGCTCTACCGAAGTCGTGATCATTGGCGCTGGCGCCGCGGGGTTGATGTGCGCGCTGACCGCCGCAGGGCGCGGAAGGCAGGTGATGCTGCTGGACCACGCCAACAAGGCCGGCAAGAAAATCCTCATGTCCGGCGGTGGGCGCTGCAATTTCACCAACATGTACAGCGAACCGGGCAATTTCCTCTCGCAGAACCCGCATTTCTGCAAGTCGGCCCTGGCCCGTTACACCCAGTGGGATTTCATCGCCCTGGTGGCCAAGCACGGCGTGCCCTATCACGAGAAAAAACTCGGCCAGTTGTTCTGTGATAACAAGTCCAGCGACATCCTCGGCCTGCTGCTGGACGAATGCGACCAGGCCGGTGTCAACCTGCACCTGGACACCTCGATCGAGCGCATCGAGAAAACCGAGAGCGGCTACCTGCTGCAAACCACCCTCGGGGCCATCACCTGCCAATCCTTGGTGATTGCCACGGGCGGGCTGTCGATCCCGACGCTGGGCGCGACCGGTTTCGGTTACCAGGTGGCCAAACAGTTCGGCCACCAACTGCTGCCCACCCGCGCCGGGCTGGTGCCGTTCACCATCACCGACCAGCTCAAGGCGTTGTGCACCGAACTTTCAGGCACTTCAGTGGATTGCCTGGTGAGCTGCAACGAGCAGAGTTTTCGCGAGAACATCCTGTTCACCCACCGCGGCCTCAGCGGCCCGGCGATCCTGCAGATTTCCTCGTTCTGGGAACCGGGTGACACGGTGCAGATCAACCTGCTGCCGGACCACGACGTGCCGAGCTGGCTGCAACAGCAACAGGCCGAACGCCCCAACAGCGAACTGAAAACCCTGCTGGGCGAATTGTTCACCAAGAAGATGGCCACCCTGCTGGCCGATACTTGGTTCGTCTCCAAACCCATGAAGCAATACACCCACGCCGAACTGGCAGACATTGCCGAGAAACTGTCGAGCTGGAATGTCGTCCCGGCCGGCACCGAAGGCTACCGCACCGCCGAAGTGACCCTGGGCGGTGTCGATACGCGGGAAGTCTCGTCCAAGACCATGGAATCGTTGAAAAGCCCTGGCCTGTATTTCATCGGCGAAGTGCTGGACGTCACCGGGCACCTGGGCGGGTTCAACTTCCAATGGGCCTGGGCGTCGGGGTATGCGGCTGCGCAATACGTCTGATTGAAGGGATGCATAGAATCCAATGGGGATGATGATCCTGTGGGAGCGAGCCTGCTCGCGATGGCGGACTATCAGACAACATCAATGTTGAATGTACCGGCCTCATCGCGAGCAGGCTCGCTCCCACTGGGGTTTGCTGGAGCATCCCGGAACACTTTTTGCTGCCGGATGTGATCGCCGCCATTGCGTCGGCGTCATTACTGCCTCAATTTAGCGTCATTGCCCGTCAGGCCCGTGCACTTCATGTCATCGACCTCGTTTAGTCAGTCTCTGCGTCGCCTTTGGGCGTTGGATAAATTCAGTTATAGCGTGCGGGTGTTCATCGCCCTGACCGGCAGCATGGCGCTGTGTTGGTATCTGGATGAGATGGCGCTGTTGATCCCGCTGTTCCTGGGCATCATCGCCAGCGCCCTGGCCGAGACCGATGACAGCTGGCAGGGCCGCCTCAACGCGCTGGCCGTGACGCTGGTGTGCTTCACCATCGCAGCGCTGTCGGTGGAATTGCTGTTCCCTTATCCGGTTCTGTTCATCGTTGCCCTGGCGCTGGCGAGTTTCGCCCTGACTATGCTCGGTGCGCTGGGCGAGCGCTATGGCGCGATTGCCTCGGCCACGTTGATTCTCTCGGTCTACACCATGATCGGCGTAGACCAGCGCGGTGGCGCGGTCACCGATTTCTGGCACGAACCTTTGCTGCTGGTGGCCGGTGCGGCTTGGTACGGCCTGCTCTCGGTGCTGTGGCAGGCGCTGTTTTCCAACCAGCCGGTGCAGCAAAGCCTGGCGCGGCTGTTCCGCGAGCTGGGACGCTATCTGAAGCTCAAATCATCGCTCTTCGAGCCGATCCGTCAACTGGACGTCGAAGCCCGACGCCTGGAACTGGCCCAGCAGAACGGCCGGGTCGTCGCCGCGCTTAACGCGGCGAAGGAAATCATCCTGCACCGCGTAGGCAATGGGCGACCAGGCTCGAAGGTCAGCCGCTACCTGAAGCTGTACTTCCTCGCCCAGGATATCCACGAGCGCGCCAGCTCCTCCCACTACCCCTACAACGCGCTGGCCGAGGCGTTCTTTCACAGCGACGTGCTGTTCCGCTGCCAACGCCTGCTACGCCAGCAAGGTAAAGCCTGCCAAGCGTTGGCCGAGTCGATCCAACTGCGCCAGCCGTTCGTCTATGACGCCAGCTTCGCCGAGGCGCTGAATGACCTGCATGCCTCCCTCGAACACCTGCGGATCCAGAGCAACCCGGCCTGGCGCGGATTGCTGCGTTCGCTACGGGCCTTGTCGGCGAACCTTGGCACCATGGACCGCCTGCTCAGCGACGCGAGCAACCCCGACGCCCTGGCCGACGCCACCGATAGCAGCCTGCTGGATCGCTCACCGCGCAACCTGAAGGACGTCTGGGTCCGCTTGCGCACACAGCTCACGCCCACCTCGCTGCTGTTCCGACATGCCCTGCGCCTGCCCCTGGCGCTGAGTGTGGGTTATGCCATGGTGCATCTGATCCACCCGTCCCAAGGCTACTGGATCATTCTCACCACGCTGTTCGTGTGCCAACCCAACTACGGCGCCACCCGGCGCAAGCTCGGCCAACGGATCATCGGCACCGCCATCGGCCTGACGGTGGCCTGGGCGCTGTTCGATCTGTTTCCCAACCCGCTGGTGCAATCGTCTTTCGCCATCGCCGCCGGGGTGGTGTTCTTTACCAACCGCACGACCCGCTACACCCTGGCAACCGCCGCGATCACGATCATGGTGCTGTTCTGCTTCAACCAGGTGGGCGACGGCTATGGACTGCTGCTGCCACGCCTGTTCGATACGCTGCTGGGCAGCCTGATCGCCGGCCTTGCGGTATTCCTGTTCCTGCCGGACTGGCAAGGCCGCCGGTTGAACAAGGTGCTGGCCAACACGCTGACCTGCAACAGCATTTACCTGCGCCAGATCATGCAGCAATACGCCGCCGGCAAAAGCGATGACCTGGCCTATCGCCTGGCCCGACGCAACGCCCACAACGCCGACGCCGCATTGTCCACCACCCTGGCAAACATGCTGATGGAGCCGGGGCATTTCCGTAAGGAAGCCGATGTCGGGTTCCGCTTCCTGGTGCTGTCCCACACCCTGCTCAGCTACTTGTCAGGTCTGGGCGCCCATCGGGACACCCCATTGCCTGCAGACGTGCGCGAACACCTGATCGACGGCGCAGGGGTGAAACTGGCCGCGAGCATCGACGAAATTGCCCAGGGCCTGGCGAGCAAACAACCGATAGCGGTCCAAAGCGACGAGGAAGAAGCCTTGGCCAGTGAGCTTGAGCAGATGCCCGATGATATCGACGAGGGTCAGCGGCTGGTGCAGACGCAACTGGGGTTGATCTGCCGTCAGTTGGGGCCGCTGCGCACGTTGGCGGCGCATCTGGTCAAGGATACTAGCGAGGCTTGAGGAGTGTGGTGCTCGCACCACCGCCATCGCGAGCGGGCTCGCTCCCACAGTGGACCTCAGCCGTACAAAATTTAAGTGTCCGCTCTAGATCAACTGTGGGAGCGAGCCTGCTCGCGATAGCGCCAGTCCAGGCACCGCAAGATCACATCCCGTGCGCCTTCAATAACCGCGCATAACTACCATCGGCCTTCATCGCCGCAATCTCCCGATCGAAT
This sequence comes from Pseudomonas sp. FG-3G, assembly GCF_901007645.1. Lineage (NCBI taxonomy): Bacteria > Pseudomonadati > Pseudomonadota > Gammaproteobacteria > Pseudomonadales > Pseudomonadaceae > Pseudomonas > Pseudomonas sp. FG-3G. Next base: position 271,415 of record NZ_CAAKGZ010000045.1, on the reverse strand, counting down.
CCCGCGACAATCTGCTCGTGCTGCGGGTTCTTCAGGCTGACCAGAATGTGCAGGCTGTTTTCACTCAGTGGCTTGGGCATGAACTCCACGGCGTTGCGCACCTTGGCCGACTCACGAGCCAAGTAATAACGGGCGACGAACTCATCTTCCAGGGTCAGCTTCACCCGACCGGCAGCGAGCATGCGCACGGCCATTGCAAAGTTATGCACAGGGATTTTCTGCAATTGCTGATCCTCATCGAACGCCTTGGAGTAGGCGTATCCGCGGACCACGGCGATGGGATAGGCATGCAGCTGCTGCAGGTTCTCGTACTGGATGGGTGCGTCCTTGCGCTTGATGAAGCGCACGCGATTGAGCAGGTATTCAGCCGAGAAACGGCCCACATGGGTACGTTCTTCGCTGTACCAGGCATTGATCAGCACGTCATAGCGCCCCTCGCCGATGCCCAGCATCGCCCGGGCCCAAGGCACCTGCTCAAAGTCACTGGCATAACCGGCTCGCGCCAGAGCGGTACTGACGATATCGGTCGCCAGGCCACCATTGACCAGCGTGGTGTCGGTAAAGGGTGGCCAGCCATCTGCCACCAGACGCAACTTTTGCGCGCAGGCGTTGTGGCTCAGCAACAGCAACCCGACCAAAGCAAGAGCTCGATGCAATCGCGGCATGCCAAACATCCTTGACGGGTTCAAAGCCCGGTTTGTTTTTAGCCGAATCTCAAGAGATGTCGTCAGACATCCGGTCCTAACATTAGCTCAGTGGAACCGCTGCGCAGCGTTGAATCGAAGATTACACAAAGAAGGCCACGCCGCGACAATTCGATGATGGCATTTTGGCCTTTGTCACAGATTTTTACAGTTGTCCAAGAAAGAGACTTCCGCAGCCAGCCCGCTTAATATCGGCATCAGGTTCTTCAGGAAATTCAAAAAATGGATATCGACTGGGTCTGCAAACATCACAGTGACCTGAGCAAGGAACAGCTGTACGCCATCCTCAAATTGCGCGCCGAAGTATTCGTCGTGGAGCAGAATTGCCCCTACCTGGACGTCGACGGCCTGGACCTGGAGGGCGACACCTGCCACCTGATGGCCTGGCAGGACAATCGTCTGGTGGCTTACCTTCGCTTGCTCGATCCGCACTCGCAAAACAGTGACGTGGTCATCGGGCGCGTGGTCATCTCCCCCCAAGCACGGGGACAGGGGCTGGGCCACAAACTGATGGAACAGGGTCTCAAGCAGGCCGAGAAGCACTGGCCCGGTACATCGATCTCACTGTCGGCACAGGCGCATCTGCAGGGGTATTACTCGCGGTATGGGTTTGGAGTGGTGGGTATCGAGTACATGGAAGACGGGATTCCACACATTGGCATGCATCGGCCTTGATGCCCTCTTCGCGAGCAGGCTCGCTCCCAGTGGATCTGCGTGGTACATAAATCATATGTCCACTGCAGATCAATGTGGGAGCGAGCCTGCTCGCGATAACGCCGACCCAGACGCCGCCAATGTTCAGGGATACTCCAACACCGCTTTAATGCGCGGCAAATTCCCCTCGATCCAGCGCCGATCAATCGCCCCCCAATCACGGATCCGATAATGCCCGGCATGGTTACGGGCACCCTCTAGCTGCTCGAATTCACACACGATATCCAGGTCCGCCAGCGCTGCCACGGTGTCCTGGGCGGTGCGTCGCGGCATGCCGGTGACTTCGGTGAGCGCGGGAATGTTGCTGGCCACGCCGCTATCAATCAGGTACGCCACATACAAACGACGATAGAAGCTGCTTTTGGTCTTGCTGACGTCCATTCGGTCATTCCTTGGGGGGTTGCAGATCGCGCCAGGTCAGGTACACCCGCAAGTCGAATTCCAACTGGTGATACCCCGGCAGCATGTGCTCGCAGAGTTGGTAGAAGGCTTTGTTGTGGTCCGACTCCTTGAAGTGGGCCAGTTCGTGCACCACGATCATTTTCAAAAACTCAGGTGCCGCGTCCTTGAACAGCGAAGCGATACGAATTTCTTTCTTGGCCTTGAGCTTGCCGCCCTGCACCCGTGAAATGGCAGTGTGCAAGCCCAGGGCGCGGTGAGTCAGGTCCAGGCGATTGTCGAACAGCACCTTGTCGATAGCGGGCGCGTTACGCAGGTATTGTTGCTTGAGATCCAGCGCATAACCGTACAGGGCCTTGTCGCTCTGGACCGAATGCCGGTCGGGGTAGCGCTGCTGCAAGTAGTCGCCCAGCCGATCCTGGGCAATCAGTTGCTGCACTTGGGCTTGCAGGGCGGCGGGGTAAGCCTGGAGGTATTTGAGCGCGATCATCGGCGGCAACACAGTCACAAAAGCCGCCAGTGTAGCGAATTCAGACCTGCATCGCGCTCCAGTCAAATGGCCGGGCAAAGGCATCCGTGTCTTCGGCCATCAAGGGCCGCGCTACCAGGAACCCCTGCACATATTCGCAGCCGTGGGCCTTGAGCCACTTATATTGCTCAGGCGTCTCTACGCCCTCGGCGATCACCCGCAACCCCAATTGCTTGCACAAATCGATGACCGACGCCGCCAGTGCCGCATCCCGGGGCGAATCCGGCAGACGGGCGATCAGGTGTCGATCAAGCTTGAGGGTATCGAGCTCCAGGTCGCGCAGGTGCGCCAGCGAGCAAGGCCCGGAACCGAAATCATCCAACGCCACCCGCACCCCCAGGTTATGCAGCAGCCGCAGTTGTTTATGGGTTTCGTCGGGGTTGCGCATCAGTGCGTCTTCCGTCACCTCGACCTCAAGTTGCCGGGGTTTGAGGGCATGTCGCTCCAGGACCTGACGCAATTCGGTCACCAGATTGGGCAAACCGAACTGGGTGCTGCTCAGACTCACCCCCAGTACCAGATCATCAGCGAACAAGCGCTCCCAGACCTTACGCTGGGCGGCGCTGCGATGATAAATCCAGCTCCCCAGCCGACTGATCAACCGGGCCTCTTCCAGTAATGGCAGGAACAAGCCCGGCGGCACATCACCGACGCTGGGGTGCTGCCAGCGCAACAGCGCCTCGAAGCCACGGATGCGCCCGTCGCCAACCGCCACCTGGGGCTGGTAGACCATATTGAAATCGCGGTTTTCGATGGCCGAGCGCACACTTTCTTCGAGCATCAGCCGTGAACGGGCTCGACCGTTCATTTCGTGATCGTAAAAACGGTATTGCTGACGGCCAGCGCGCTTGGCCTCGTACATGGCGATGTCGGACGCGCGCAGCAGACCGTCGAGATTGGCGCCGCAATCGGGGTACGTCGCGATGCCGATGCTGGCCCCCAGCGCTACGTCCATGCCCTCGATCTGTTGGCAGATAGACACTCGTTCGATGAGTTTCTCGGCAATCTTGGCCGCTTGCTCGGGCACCTCCAGATCCAGCAGGGCGGTGAACTCATCGCCGCCCAGACGCGCCAGAATGTCGAACGGGCGCAGGCACGCCTTCAGTTGTTCCGACACCCAGCGCAACACGCGGTCACCGGCATCATGGCCCAACGAATCATTGACCCGTTTGAAGCCATCAAGATCCAGGTACAGCAGCACCCAGTTGCTTTCCAGCCGCTCGCTGCGCATCAGCAGGTTTTCGGCTGTCTGATAAAACCCCCTGCGGTTGAGCAGACCGGTCAGCGGGTCAGTGACGGCCTGGTATTCGAGTTGCTGGTGCAAGTGACGCACCACCGACATGTCCTGAAGCGTTACCACCATGGCCTTCTGCTCCGCAGGCAGGGGCGCACAAGACAAGGCCACCGACACCTGCTGGCCGGGCGCGGTGCGCAAGACCGCATCGTGCAGGCGCCAGGTCTGCCCCCGGCAGTAGGCGACATGGATATCGGAGCCGGCCCACTCGGGGATGTGGGGTTTTTGCAGGAAATCCAAGAGCGGCATTCCCTGCAACTGCTCGGCGGTGGCATTAAGCAGGCGGCAGGTAGACGGATTGGCGAAGCGAATACACCCGCTTTCGTCCACCACGAGGATGCCTTCGGCGGCGTTATCCAGCACCGAGGCGTTGAAAGCCCTGGCGGCTTCCAGGTCCTGGCTCAGGCGCTGCAAGGCCCGGCGATTGCGCTGGTGTTCGAGCAGGGCATGAACCTTGGGCTTGAGAATCTGCGGATCGAATGGTTTGAACAGGTAATCCACGGCGCCGCTGGCGTAGCCCTTGATCACCGCATCCTGGGATTGCTCGTTGGCGGTCAGGAAAATGATCGGGGTCAGCCGTGTCCGCTGGCTGCCGCGCATCAGACGCGCTACTTCAAAACCGTCCATGTCGGGCATCTGCACATCCAGCAGGACCAGGTCGATGTCATGTTCGAGTAGAAGGTTAAGGGCTTCGACACCCGAGGACGCGGTCATCACCTTCCAGTCCTGACGCTGCAACAACGCTCGCATGCTGAGCAGGTTTTCAGGGTAATCATCAACTATCAAAAGGACGGAACTGTCTTCGCCAAGCGGTGGTTGCACGCATTCCATGCTGCTTCTCTTATCGGGCGTCACGTCCGTCCTGACGTAGCAAGGCGGACAAATACTGTGATCTCACTCTAGACCGTGATTCTGAAAAGCAGTAGGTGTCATCCCGCCATCATCCAGACAAAGCCCAAAATAGCCGACTAACGGTCACCCACCTCGGGCACAAAACCTGCAATGACACCTTCGACGAACAATTGACGTCAATCATTCGCTGGGCGGTCATCGAAAATTTCCCCCTGCGTGATCAATGCGCCGAAAAGCTTGAGCTAGAGCCTCTGGCTGGGCGTTCAGCATTTTCACTCCGTTACGTAGGATCCGACCATGATTGATCTCGCCACCTGGAACCTGAGCATCCCCGAAGGCAGCCCACCAACGACCATCGAAACCTCTCAACTGGTGCAGGGGTTCCAGAACCAGTATTTCCACGCCGACTCCGGAACGGTGTTTTTCTGGGCACCGGTCACCGGCGCCAAGACTGCCAACGCGATTTACCCACGCAGCGAACTGCGAGAAACCTATAGCAACGGTACCCAGCGCAACTGGTTGTACTCAGCGGCTGATAACAAGCTGGCCGCCACGCTGACCGTCAACCAAGTCCCCAGCACTGGCAAGCTCGTCATTGGCCAGATCCACGCCAAAGACAGCACCAGCCCCATGGTGAAACTGGAGTACCAGTACAAAACCTACAGCTCCACCGGCAACATCGTAGCCAAAGTGCGCATGCGTCCCGACGACGAATCGGGCCAGGTCATCACCATCGCCACAGGCATAAAGCTCAATCAGTCCTTCTCTTACCTGATCCACCTCAGCCCCGCCGGCGTCCTGACCATCAATGGTGCGGGTTACCAGTGGAGCTCCCCCATCAGCTCCACTTGGAGCGACAAGCCGCTGTACTTCAAGGCGGGCGTGTACGTGCAGGACAACACCGGTTATCCCACCGAAGGCGGGACCGTGACGTTCAGCCTGCTGGATATCGATCACATCTAGCCGCTTGGCAGGGCGCCATGGCAGCAACGCAGCGCTGCCCGCCCAGGCGACCCTATCAATGCGAAATCGTTCAGGGCGAATTCGAAACTGCCGACTAACGGTTCTCTCTCCAGGCACAGATGCTGCAAATGACCTATTCGACGGGCAATTGACGTCAAACATCCGCCGGATGGTCATTCAAAAAAACTCCTTCCTGCGTGATCAACACACCCCAAGTGCCTGGAGTAGAGCCTCCCGCTTTGGTTCTCAGCATTTTTACTTTCGTTACGCAGGATCCGACCATGATCGACCTCACCACCTGGAATCTGAGCATTCCCGAAGGCAGCCCTCCGGCGACCATCGAGACGCCGAGACTGGCGCAAGGGTTCAAAGACCAGTATTTCAATGCCGAAACCGGCACCCTGTTTTTTTGGGCTCCCGTGACCGGTGCCAAGACCGCCAACGCCATTTACCCGCGCAGCGAACTGCGGGAAACCTACAGCGACGGCACCCTGCGCAACTGGCTCTACTCCGCGGCAGACAACAAGCTGCGCGCCACCTTGACCGTCAACCAGGTGCCCAGCACCGGCAAGCTCGTGATCGGCCAGATCCACGCCAAAGACAGCACCCGGCCCATGGTGAAACTGGAATACCAATACAAGGCCTACAGCTCCACCGGCAACATCGTCGCCAAAGTCCGACTACGCCCCGATGATGCGTCAGGCCAAGTCATCACCATCGCCACAGGCGTGCAACTTGATCGCAGATTTTCCTACCAGATTCACCTCAGTCCGAAGGGCGCGCTGGGCATCAGCGCGGCGGGTTACAACTGGAGAACCACGGTAAGCCCGGACTGGAAGGACAAGCCGTTGTATTTCAAAGCCGGGGTCTACGTGCAGGACAACACCGGCTACACCACTGAAGGTGGAAAAGTGACGTTCAGCATGCTGGAAATTCATCACACCGTTCGATAAGGGTATTTCCCCTGGCATACCGCAGCATGGACGCTGCTCCCTTCGAACGTGACCCACATCGACACCGATGCCATAGCGCCATCGTTCAAAAAAAATTCGAATTGCCCGACTAACGGTCGTCGTCCTCGGGCACCAAAGCGGCAAACACCACTCTGACGGACAGTTGACGCCAACCCCCCGCCGGACGGATATGAAAATTCGATCCCCCGCGTTTCTCGGGATGCGTCATAAAGCGCTGGCTAGAGCCTCCGGCTGGATCTTGCAACATATTCATTCCGTAGAAAGGGCCCGCACATGGTCGATCTTGCAACCTGGAACTTGAGCATCCCCGAGGGAAGCCCACCCAAAACCATCGAAACCCCTCGACTGGTGGACGGTTTCAAGAACAAATATTTCAACTCTGAAGGCCAGACGGTGTATTTCTGGGCACCGGTGACCGGCGCCAAGACGGAAAACGCCATATACCCGCGCAGCGAGCTGCGGGAAACCTATAAAGACGGCACCTTGCGCAACTGGCTGTACCCCGACGCCGACAACTATCTGCAGGCGACCCTGGCAGTCAATCAGGTGCCCAGCAGCGGCAAGATCGTGATCGGTCAGATCCACGCCAAGGACAGCAACAAACCCATGCTGAAATTGGAATACCAGTACAAGGACGACAGCAAGACCGGCAACATCGTCGCCAAAGTGCGCATGCGCCCCGATGACGACGACGGCCGGGTCATTACCGTTGCCACGGGGGTGAAGCTTGATCGGTCCTTTTCTTACCGGATCCATCTTGATCGTACCGGCGACCTGGGCATCACCGCGGCGGGTCGTAGCTGGTACACCACCATGAGCGCCAAATGGAAGGTCAAGCCGCTGTATTTCAAGGCTGGCGTGTATGTGCAAGACAATACGGGCTATACCAGCGAAGGCGGGAAAGTGACGTTCAGCAAGCTGGATATCGATCACAACACCTGACCACGGTGCTTCAGGCGCCACAGCAGCAACGGAATGCTGCTCGCCTGGCCGTCTGTAAATTTCGTAGGAATTCGCCCACCGTGGCGAGGGAGCTTGCTCCCGCTGGACTGCGAAGCAGTCCCCTCTTTTCGTCAGACCTAGCACATACCCAAGTTTTGCAGCGGCTGCGCGCCCGAGCGGGAGCAAGCTCCCTCGCCACGTGGGCGCGGTGCGTCCTACAGGTCGATTTTGGGCTCGAAAATCTCCTCTATAGTTCGGGTTCGTCTGCTGGCTTTGGTCAGCGGGGCACGGGTTTCGCAGCCCGACAGAGAACAATGACTTTGCACCGCAAAATGAAAACTCAGGCAGAATTGCCGACGTTCATTTTATGGCGGTTGCGCGCGGGAGGCCTTTGGGTCTGCCGGGTTTGGTCATTCTCGGTCTGCGAACCCGCGCGTAGCTGCCACCCACTTTGTTTCGCAGCAAAAAGGTGGCAATTCTTTTTCTATAGGGAATTTCATCTATGACCATGCATCAATCGATTAGCCGCTTCACGCCCTTGACCCCGATCGCCACCACCCAACCCGTCCTGTTCATCGATAAAACCGTCCCACTGAGCGAGCTTCACGCCTGTGCCAGCGAACGCCTGCATGCCACGCTCGACTACTTGACGCTCATGGCCTGCGCCACCCTGCGCGATTCGGCCTCCAGCGACCTCAATACCCTCACCAATGTCGCCCGGATCCTGGTTCAGGATGTCACCGATGTGTTCGGCGTCATTGAACAACGCGGCCTCGAAGACCAATAAAGCCCTCCCGGCGGGAGATGATCCCCTGTGGGAGCGAGCTTGCTCGCGATAGCGCTGGGTCAGCGGCAGAGATGTTGGCTGACACGGCGCTATCAAGATCTGTGTGTATATCCGTTGCTGCGGTAACGGCCACTTAGGGTTCCGCTCTTACAGCGGGTCACTTTCGAAAATCCGGAAGCCGGCCCAGGCGAAAGCAACCAAAGCGCTCCTGCCCCACCACTCGGCACCTCGCTTAGGCTCGGTGTGCCCTCACTCCGGCATTGCTCCGTGGGCCCGCCGCGAAGGGCCATCCATGGCCCAGCGCGGCTACCTCGGCATCCATGCCGAGGTGCCCACTACGCAACACCTGCGTTCGGCCAGCGTGGTTAACGGGGCGCCGAGATCAAAGTCCTCCGCGAGGCGGCCTTATAGCCGACCTGTTTTTTGATTGATCGCGTTTCTCCTGTGGGAGCGAGCCTGCTCGCGATGACGGCAGTAAATCCAACTTCTGTGCAACTGAATTACCGCTATCGCGAGCAGGCTCGCTCCCACAATTGGATTGGAGTACACCCGCAAGAGCCAGGTCGGCTATCAGGCCGCCTCGCTTTTGATTTTGATCTGGGGGCCCCGTTAACCACGCTGGCCGAACGCAGGTATTGTGGAGTGGGCACCTCGGCATGGATGCCGGGATAGCCGCGCTGGGCCATGGATGGCCCTTCGCGGCGGGCCCACGGAGCAATGCCTGCGTTCGGGCATGCCGAGCCTAGGCGAGGCACCGAGTGGTGGGGCAGGAGCGCTTTGGTTACTTTCGCGCTCTTCGAAAGTGACCCGCCGTAAGGGGGGAACCATAAGCAGCCGTTACCCAAAAAACGGATATACACACAAATCCCACACATAAAAAAACCCGCATCACTGCGGGTTTTCTCACAACCACAACGCTGAAGCCTTAGTTAACCTTAGCGTTCAACTCACCCTTCAAATACCGCTGATACATCGCTTCCAACGAGATCGGCTTGATCTTCGAAGCATTACCCGCAGTACCGAAAGCTTCGTAACGCGCAATACACACATCACGCATCGCCGTCACGGTCGCACCGAAGAACTTACGCGGATCAAACTCGCTCGGATTGGTCGCCATCAAACGACGCATAGCACCGGTAGAGGCCAGGCGCAGGTCGGTGTCGATGTTGACCTTGCGCACGCCGTACTTGATACCTTCGACGATTTCTTCAACCGGCACGCCGTAGGTTTCTTTGATGTCGCCGCCGTACTGGTTGATGATCGCCAGCCACTCTTGCGGAACCGAGGAAGAACCGTGCATCACCAGGTGAGTGTTGGGAATGCGTTTGTGGATTTCCTTGATGCGGTCGATGGCCAGCACGTCGCCGGTAGGCGGCTTGGTGAACTTGTAGGCGCCGTGGCTGGTGCCGATGGCGATGGCCAGGGCGTCGACCTGGGTCTTCTTGACGAAGTCCGCGGCTTCTTCCGGGTCGGTCAGCATCTGGCTGTGATCCAGCACGCCTTCGGCGCCGATGCCGTCTTCTTCACCGGCCATGCCGGTTTCCAGCGAGCCCAGGCAACCCAGTTCGCCTTCCACCGAGACGCCGCAGGCATGGGCCATGGCGACGGTCTGCTGGGTGACACGCACGTTGTATTCGTAGTCGGTCGGGGTCTTGCCGTCTTCGCCCAGCGAGCCATCCATCATGACCGAGCTGAAGCCCAGTTGGATGGAGCGCTGGCAGACGTCAGGGCTGGTGCCGTGGTCCTGGTGCATGCACACCGGGATGTGCGGGAATTCTTCGATGGCAGCCAGGATCAGGTGACGCAGGAATGGCGCGCCGGCGTATTTGCGAGCGCCGGCCGAAGCCTGGACGATCACCGGGGAGTCAGTCTTGTCAGCGGCTTCCATGATGGCGCGCATCTGCTCAAGGTTGTTGACGTTAAAGGCTGGGACGCCGTAGCCGAACTCGGCTGCGTGGTCCAGCATCTGACGCATGCTGATAAGTGCCATTAGTGTGTCTCTCCCGGTCGAGGGTCGTTAATCGTGCCAGCCTGCCGGAGCGGCGGCGGCTATTCAAGTCATTGCAGGTCGGGGGTGGGTCCGGCCTGTGTGTTCGGTGAAACAAAATCTCGAAACTATAAGAGGCCCCTGTGGGAGCGAGCCTGCTCGCGATGAGGGCCCGACAGTCAACATCACTGATGCCTGATACATCGCTATCGCGAGCAGGCTCGCTCCCACATTGGATCTCTATTGAATCAGTCAGCCTTGCAGCCCCGGCCAATCAAGTCATTGGTGGCGACCCAGTAAACCAGGCCTTCCTCACCTTTGACGTGAAACGCCAGCATGTCGTCGCTGTACAGCGTACCCGATGCGCCCGGCTCTTCCTTCAGGTGATAGACCTGCTCGGCACCGCCGAGGCGAACGTCGACTTCCTTGCGGGTGTCATCGGTATAGCGCCACAGCACCTTGGCCTGACTGTCACAGGTCCAGGTTGTCCAGCCCTCTACCACAGGCTCGGACGAACGAAACCGATCCAGCTGCGCACAACCGGCCAGCATTGCCAGCGCCACAACGGCGATAAAGCCTTTCATCCGTGTTCCTCGACTGACAGCGCAAGCCGCCAGCCATGAGTTAATGAGTTAATGAGTCAGACCCGTCAAGGGCAACCATGTTCCTTGGCCGGGACCTGCGTCTCGTATTTGTCCAGGCCGTCCGGCCCGGAACGCTTATTGAGCACCGGGTTGGTTTCGGCCTGCCACTCGGCCTGGTAGCAACCTGTTTTCGGCTCGCTGGGAGTGACCGCTTCCGGTGCGGCTTGCGGGTGGCTCCCGCAAGCGGCCAGGGATGCGGTCAGCAATAAAAGCGCCAACGTCTTGACCATCACAACACTCCTTTGCCTGGTCAACGAAACCTCAGGCCTTGGCCCGGCTTTCCAGGACTTCCACGGCTGGCAGTACTTTGCCTTCGACGAATTCGAGGAACGCACCGCCGCCGGTAGAAATGTAGGAGATCTGCTCGGCCACGCCATATTTATCGATCGCCGCCAGGGTGTCGCCGCCGCCAGCGATGGAGAAAGCGTCACTCTCGGCGATGGCCTGGGCCAGCACTTTGGTGCCGTTGCCAAACTGGTCGAACTCGAACACGCCGACCGGACCGTTCCACAGGATAGTCTTGGAAGATTTCAACAGTTCGGCGAAATTGGCTGCGGTTTGGGGGCCAATGTCGAGGATCATGTCGTCTTCGGCCACGTCAGCGATCAGCTTGACGGTGGCGGTGGCGCCTTCGGCAAATTCCTTGGCGACCACCACGTCCACCGGCAACGGCACGCTGACCTTGGCGGCGATTTCCCGGGCGGTGTCCAGCAGGTCCGGCTCGTACAGGGATTTGCCGACCGGGTGACCGGCCGCAGCAAGGAAGGTGTTGGCAATGCCGCCGCCGACGATCAACTGGTTGCACACCTGGCTCAGGCTGTTAAGCACGTCGAGCTTGGTGGAGACCTTGGAGCCGGCAACAATGGCAGCCATCGGCTGGGCCGGGGAGCCCAGGGCCTTGCCCAGTGCGTCCAGTTCGGCGGCCAGCAGCGGGCCAGCAGCGGCCACTTTAGCGAACTTCGCCACGCCGTGGGTCGAGCCCTCGGCGCGGTGGGCGGTGCCGAACGCGTCCATCACAAACACGTCGCACAGGGCTGCATACTGCTTGGCCAGTTCGTCAGCGTTCTTTTTCTCGCCTTTATTGAAGCGCACGTTTTCGAACAGCACGACATCGCCGGCCTTCACGTCCACACCGCCCAGGTAGTCAGCCACCAGCGGTACGTCACGGCCCAAGGCTTTGCTCAGGTAAGCGGCGACCGGCTTGAGGCTGTTTTCCGCCGAGAATTCGCCTTCGGTCGGACGGCCCAGGTGGGAGCAGACCATCACGGCCGCGCCTTTTTCCAGGGCCAGCTTGATGGTCGGCAGCGAAGCCAGGATACGCGCGTCGCTGGTGACAACACCGTCCTTGACGGGGACGTTGAGATCTTCGCGGATCAGTACGCGCTTACCTTGCAGATCGAGGTCGGACATCTTCAACACGGTCATGGGTCGCAATTCCTGGGTAACTGTTTAGAGAGCAGGTTTTTTAGAAGCGGTTTGCAGGTAATGCTCGGCAACGTCCAGCATTCGGTTGGCAAACCCCCATTCGTTGTCGAACCAAGCCAGGATGTTCACAAGCCGTGGCCCGGAAACCCGGGTCTGGCTGGCATCGACGATGGCCGAATGTGGGTCATGGTTAAAATCACAGCTGGCATGGGGCAACTCGGTGTAAGCCAGAAGGCCTTTGAGCGGACCGCTGGTGGCGGCTTCGCGCAAGATCCGGTTGACCTCGGTGGCGTCGGTATCGCTCACGGTCTGCATAGTGATGTCGAGGCAGGACACGTTGACCGTCGGCACCCGCACGGCTTTGGCCTGAATTCGCCCCGCAAGTTCCGGCAGCAGCCGTTCAATGCCGCGCGCCAGACCAGTGGACACCGGAATCACCGACTGGAACGCCGAACGGGTCCGCCGCAAGTCTTCATGGTGATAGGCGTCGATCACAGGTTGATCGTTCATCGCCGAGTGAATGGTGGTGATCGACACGTATTCCAGGCCAATGGCCTGGTCCAGCAGGCGCAGCAGCGGCACGCCGCAGTTAGTGGTGCAGGACGCGTTGGACACCAACAGCTCGTCGCCGCTCAGGCAATCCTGGTTCACGCCGTAGACAATGGTCGCGTCGACATCCGCTTCGCTGGCCATCGGCTGGGAGAACAACACCCGCGGCGCGCCGGCCGCGATGAAGCGCTGGCCATCTTCACGGGTGTTGTAGGCGCCCGAGCATTCAAGCACCAGGTCGACACCCAAGGATGCCCAATCGATACCTTCGGGAGTGGCACTGCGCAGGACTTTCACGCAATCGCCATTAATGTGCAGACAATCGCCCTCGATCCGCACCTCGCCCGGAAACCGGCCGTGGGTGGAGTCAAAGCGTGTCAGGTATTCGATGCTGGCCATGTCGGCCAGATCGTTGATCGCCACAATCTCGAACCCGGCCTTGGCCCCTCGCTCGAACAACGCACGCAAGACGCAACGACCAATCCGGCCGTAGCCGTTGAGTGCAACTTTGTAGGGACGCGGTTGGGGCATGGGGTTCTCTGACTTGGGTGAATCCATCAGGGCAGCGTTGCCTGAGCCATCGCCATCGCGAGCAAGCTCGCTCCCACAGGGTCGGTGGAGATCCTTGTGGGAGCGAGCTTGCTCGCGATGGCGTCAGCCCGGACGACGCGACTTCGGATCAGTCTTCCAACAGCTCTTCAGCCTGACCCAGAATGTTTTCCAGGGTAAAGCCGAACTCCTCGAACAACGCCGGCGCAGGCGCCGATTCGCCGTAGGTGGTCATGCCGATCACGCGACCTTCCAGGCCGACGTACTTGTACCAGTAATCGGCGTGAGCGGCTTCGATGGCGATCCGGGCGCTGACTTGCAACGGCAATACCGCTTGCTTATAGCCGGCGTCCTGGGCATCGAACACGCTGGTGCACGGCATGGACACCACACGTACGTTGCGGCCCTGCGCGGTCAGTTTGTCGTAGGCCTGGACGGCCAGGCCGACTTCGGAGCCGGTGGCGATCAGGATCAGTTCAGGCTCGCCAATGCAGTCCTTGAGCACATAGCCGCCGCGGGTGATGTCACCGATCTGGTCGGCATCGCGGTTCTGGTGCTGCAGGTTCTGGCGGGAGAAGATCAGCGCCGATGGACCGTCGTTACGCTCGATGGCGTATTTCCAGGCCACTGCCGATTCCACGGCGTCACATGGGCGCCAGGTGTCCAGGTTCGGCGTGCAGCGCAGGCTTGCCAGTTGCTCGATCGGCTGGTGAGTCGGGCCGTCTTCGCCCAGGCCGATGGAGTCGTGGGTGAACACATAAAGCACGCGCTTCTTCATCAGGGCCGACATGCGCACTGCGTTGCGGGCGTATTCCATGAACATCAGGAAGGTAGCGCCGTAAGGCACCAGGCCGCCGTGCAGAGCCACACCGTTCATGATCGCGCTCATGCCGAACTCACGAACACCGTAGTACATGTAGTTGCCGCTGGCATCTTCGGCGCTGACGCCTTTGCAGCCCTTCCACAAGGTCAGGTTGGAACCGGCCAGGTCGGCCGAACCGCCGAGCAGCTCCGGCAGCAGCGGGCCAAAAGCGTTGAGGGTGTTCTGGCTGGCCTTGCGGCTGGCAATGGTTTCGCCTTTGGCGGCGACTTCAGCGATGTAAGCCGAGGCTTTTTCAGCGAAATCGGCAGGCAGCTCACCGCTGAGGCGACGGACCAGTTCATTGGCCAGCTCAGGGAATTGCGCGGAGTAGGCGGCAAAGCGCTGGTCCCACTCGGCTTCGGCGGCACGGCCTTTTTCCTTGGCGTCCCACTCGGCATAAATGTCGGCCGGGATTTCGAACGGACCGTGTTCCCACTTCAACGCAGCGCGGGTCAGGGCGATTTCCTCGGCGCCCAGTGGCGCGCCGTGGCAGTCTTCCTTGCCTTGTTTGTTGGGCGAACCGAAACCGATGGTGGTCTTGCAGCAGATCAGGGTCGGCTGGGCGCTCTTGCGCGCCGTCTCGATGGCGGTCTTGATTTCTTCCGGGTCGTGGCCGTCGACATTGCGGATGACCAGCCAGTTGTAGGCTTCGAAACGCTTGGGGGTGTCGTCGGTGAACCAGCCTTCGACTTCGCCGTCGATGGAAATGCCGTTGTCATCGTAGAAAGCGATCAGCTTGTTCAGGCCCAAGGTGCCGGCCAGGGAGGCGACTTCGTGGGAAATGCCTTCCATCATGCAGCCATCACCCAGGAACACGTAGGTGTGGTGATCGACAACGTTGTGGCCTGGGCGATTGAACTGCGCCGCCAGGACTTTTTCCGCCAGGGCAAAGCCCACGGCGTTGGCCAGGCCTTGGCCCAGTGGACCGGTGGTGGTTTCCACGCCTGGGGTGTAGCCATATTCCGGGTGGCCCGGAGTGCGGCTGTGCAACTGGCGGAAATTCTTCAGGTCATCGATCGACAGGTCATAACCGGTCAGGTGCAGCAACGAATAGATCAACATCGAGCCGTGGCCGTTGGACAGCACGAAGCGGTCACGGTCGGCAAACGACGGGTTGCTCGGGCTGTGCTTGAGGTAGTCGCGCCAAAGCACCTCGGCGATATCCGCCATACCCATAGGGGCACCGGGATGGCCGCTGTTGGCTTTTTGCACGGCATCCATGCTGAGTGCACGGATGGCATTGGCACGCTCACGACGGCTGGGCATCGCTGATCTCCTGGGTTTTGAATTGTGAAACTGAAAAAAGGCGAGCATTTTCCCTCACCCACCCGCCCCGGGGCAATGACAGATAGTCATCCAGAGGCTTTTTTCCGGTGGATAAAGTCGCATTCGCCAGGTGAAACCTTTCCGCTGAAGGTTTGTAGAGTCGAGCACACCTTGGGAAGTGCCATTTATCGAGCAATATCAAAACTTTTTGATATTGACCTTGCGGTGATCCATACCCCTCACTAGACTGCCGCCCTATGAATTTACGCGTGCCTTCCATTCGCCATGACGATTGCGATGAGCTGGCGGCCCTTTGCAAGGCCGGCGGCGATCCGCTGCGGCTCAATGTATTGCGCGCCTTGGCCAACGATTCGTTCGGCGTGCTGGAACTGGCGCAGATCTTCGGCATCGGTCAATCCGGCATGAGCCACCACCTCAAGGTCCTGGCCCAGGCCGACCTGGTGGCGACCCGTCGTGAAGGCAATGCGATTTTTTACCGCCGCGCCCTGCCCCATACCGATCTGCTGGGCGGCAAGCTGCATGCCGCGTTGCTCGAAGAGGTGGATGAGCTGGACCTGCCGGCAGACGTGCAGGCCCGCATCGCCCAGGTACACGGGCAGCGAGCCGCTGCCAGCCAGGATTTTTTCGCCCGGGTGGCCGAGAAGTTTCGCGCCCAGCAGGACCTGATTGCCGGGTTGCCGCAATACCGTGAAAGCGTCGTGGCGCTGCTCGACAAACTGGGATTCGAGCCCACCGCCACGGCCATTGAAGTCGGCCCTGGCGACGGTGCGTTTCTGCCGGAGCTGGCGCGGCGTTTCAGCCAAGTGACGGCGCTGGACAACAGCCCGGCCATGCTCGAGCTGGCACGCCAGGTGTGCGAACGTGAAACACTGGCTAATGTCAGCCTGCAACTGGCCGATGCCTTGAATGGTGTGAGCCTGCAGGCCGATTGTGTTGTATTGAACATGGTGCTTCACCATTTCGCCGCGCCGGCCGATGCGCTCAAGCACATGGCCGACTTGCTGCAACCGGGCGGTAGCCTGTTAGTGACAGAGTTATGCAGCCACAACCAGAGTTGGGCCAAGGAGGCCTGCGGTGATCTCTGGCTGGGGTTTGAACAGGACGATCTGGCCCGTTGGGCCACCGCTGCGGGCCTCGTGCCCGGGGAAAGCCTCTATGTGGGCTTACGTAATGGTTTCCAGATCCAGGTCCGCCATTTTCAGCGACCGGCTGGCGACACTCACCATCGGTAACTTGTAGGAAAACATCGAGATGAGCGAATACTCCCTTTTCACCTCCGAGTCCGTGTCTGAAGGGCATCCGGACAAAATCGCCGACCAGATTTCTGATGCGGTGCTGGACGCCATCATTGCTGAAGACAAGTTCGCCCGCGTGGCGTGCGAAACTCTGGTGAAAACGGGCGTGGCGATCATCGCTGGCGAAGTCACCACTTCAGCCTGGGTCGACCTGGAACAGATCGTCCGTGACGTCATCCTGGGCATTGGCTACAACAGCTCCGACGTCGGCTTCGATGGCGCGACCTGCGGCGTGATGAACATCATCGGCAAGCAGTCCCCCGACATCAACCAGGGTGTTGACCGCGCCAAGCCTGAAGACCAGGGTGCCGGCGACCAGGGCCTGATGTTCGGCTACGCCAGCAACGAGACCGACGTGCTGATGCCAGCACCGATCACCTTCTCGCACCAGTTGGTTCAACGCCAGGCTGAAGCCCGTAAATCCGGCCTGCTGCCTTGGCTGCGCCCGGATGCCAAGTCTCAGGTGACTTGCCGTTACGAAGGCGGCAAGGTTGTCGGTATCGATGCCGTCGTACTGTCGACCCAGCACAACCCCGAAGTGTCCTATAAAGACCTGCGTGAAGGCGTGATGGAGCTGATCGTCAAGCACGTACTGCCTGCCGAGCTGCTGTCCAAGGACACCCAGTTCCACATCAACCCGACCGGCCAGTTCATCATCGGTGGCCCGGTAGGCGACTGTGGCCTGACCGGTCGCAAGATCATCGTCGACAGCTACGGCGGCATGGCCCGTCACGGCGGTGGCGCGTTCTCCGGCAAGGATCCATCGAAGGTCGACCGTTCGGCAGCCTATGCCGGTCGTTATGTGGCCAAGAACATCGTGGCCGCCGGCCTGGCCGAGCGCTGCGAGATCCAGGTTTCCTATGCCATCGGCGTTGCTCAGCCTACCTCGATCTCGCTGAACACCTTCGGCACCGGCAAGATCGGCGATGACAAGATCATCAAGCTGGTTCGTGAAGTGTTCGACCTGCGTCCGTACGCCATCACCACCATGCTCGACCTGCTGCACCCGATGTACCAGGACACTGCCGCCTACGGCCACTTCGGTCGTACGCCGCAGACCAAGACGGTCGGTGACGACACCTTCACCACCTTCACCTGGGAAAAAACCGACCGCGCCGACGCCCTGCGCGCCGCTGCCGGCCTGTAAAAACTGCGGGTACGAAAAGCCCCTGGCGACTGGGTCGTCAGGGGCTTTTTCATGTCCGGCTCATACCCATTCAGGGGGGTTTAAGCCATGCAAGGATTTGTCGCTTGGGCACTTATCTGTGGGAGCAAGGGACCATCGACTTCAGGACCGTCGCGCCACCAGCAAGAACGAAGCCGCACTGGCCAGCAGCCCCGCACACAGGCGATTGAACAGACGTTTGCCGCTCGGCCGGGCAAACAGCCGCCGCGCATAAATCCCCATGTAGCAATACAACCCGATGGCAATGCACTCCAACGCCAGGAACAGGCCGCCCAGCACGGCGAACTGCTGGGTGACAGTGCTGGCGCGGTCGACGAACTGCGGCAGGAAGGCGGTGAACAACAGGATCGCCTTCGGGTTGCCGATCGCCACCAGAAACTCCTGGCGTGCCAGGCGGGTCACGCTCATCGAAGTGACCGCCGTTTCAGCTCCGGTTTCTGGCTGCGCCCGCCACAATTGCACGGCAAGGTAGAACAGATAAGCGGCACCCACGAACTTGATCCCCAGGAACAACAGTTCCGAGGTATGCAGCACAGCGGTCAATCCCACCGCTGCCAGGGCAATCATGAGTGCAAACGCCAGCAACCGGCCAATGCCACCGCTGCACGCCCGGACGAAGCCATAACGCGAGGCGTTGCTGATGGACAGCAGGTTATTCGGCCCCGGCGCCATGTTCAGCGCGAAGCAGGCCGGGATGAAAACAGCGAGGGTCGTCAGGTCCATAGGGATGCACGCCTGGCAGAGCGGATCGAGCCCCCATTCTGCACTCGCCCCTGATGGGTTCAAGGCACAGTTGCGCAACCAAATCACGCTGCACTGTACCGCCACGACTTCGCTATCGCCCCCTGCAAAATCCGGTAACGCTCCCAGCCTCGCACCTTCTGTGACAGTGACTAGCCTTCAAGCACACCACCAAGCAAGGATGCTTCGATGCTGCCGTTATCACGCCTATTGGCCTGTCTTATATTCATCTGCTCCCCTGTCATTGCCGCGCCTTGTCCCGACTGGCCCCTCGGACGCGCCCAGGCGGAAATCACCGCCCTGCAACAGCGAATCGATTCGTGGGATGACAGCTATCACCGTCTCGGCCGATCACTGGTAGCCGATGAACTCTACGATCAATCCCGCATCCAGCTGGGCCATTGGCGCGACTGCTTTGACCTTGTGACACCCAGTTTTCCCCTGCGCACGGCGGGCGGGAAAGTGCCACACCCGGTTGCACACACCGGCCTGGACAAACTCAAGGATGCCGACGCGGTCAAGGCGTGGCTACAAGGCCGAGAAGACCTGTGGGTCCAACCGAAAGTCGATGGCGTGGCCGTGACTCTGATCTATCGCGGGGGGCGCCTGCATCAGGCGATCAGCCGCGGTGATGGTGCCCAGGGGCAAGACTGGACCTGGGCTGCGCACAAAATCAACGCCATCCCGCAACGGCTGAATCAGCCATTGGACCTGGTCGTTCAGGGTGAGCTGTACTGGCGGCTGATTGCCCATGTCCAGGCCCGCAACGGCAGTCTCAACGCCCGGGCGACCGTGGCGGGGCTGATGGCGCGCACGAATTTGACCGCGCAAGAAGGGGCGGACATCGGCCTGTTTGTCTGGGACTGGCCTGACGGACCGGCCACGCTGCCCGAACGGGAGGCGACCCTGCAGGCGCTGGGCTTCGCCGACACCATCGGCTACAGCCAGCCCGTTCAGGCATTGGCCGACGTCGAGCACTGGCGCAACCACTGGTATCGCACGCCACTGCCCTTTG
Organism: Pseudomonas sp. FG-3G; assembly: GCF_901007645.1. Taxonomy (NCBI): domain Bacteria; kingdom Pseudomonadati; phylum Pseudomonadota; class Gammaproteobacteria; order Pseudomonadales; family Pseudomonadaceae; genus Pseudomonas; species Pseudomonas sp. FG-3G. Next base: position 251,717 of record NZ_CAAKGZ010000045.1, on the reverse strand, counting down.
CCAGCGATGGCATCGTCCTGCGTCAAAGCCGCCGCCCACCGGCCGACCGCTGGCAAGCCCGGGCGCCGTTCTGGAGCGTGGCCTGGAAGTACCCCTATGCCCAGGCCCTGGCCGAGGTGCGCAACGTGCGCTTCAAGATTGGTCGTACTGGGCGCATCACGCCCGTGCTGGAACTTGAACCTGTCATGCTCGACGACCGACGAATCCGCCGCGTGAGCGTCAGCTCCCTCAAACGCTGGGAGCAAATGGACATCCGTCCTGGCGACCGGGTCGCCATCAGCCTGGCCGGGCTGACTATCCCGCGCCTGGACAGCGTCGTGCTGCGCAGTGTCGAGCGCCAGGACGTGAACGCCCCAACGGCAGCCGATTATCACTTTTTAAGTTGCTGGCAGCCGACACCCGGCTGCGAAAGCCAGTTTCTGGCGCGCCTGGGCTGGCTCAGCGGCAAGCACGGTTTAGCCCTGCCCCATGTCGGCCCGGGCACCTGGGAAAAACTCCTGGCGGCCGGGCGACTCAATGGTTTGCTGGATTGGATGACCCTCGATGCCGACGAGCTTGCTAACATTGCCGGCTTCGGCGAACGCAGCAGCGCCCGCTTGCTCGACAGCCTGCACAGCGCCCGGCAACGTCCGTTTGGGCAGTGGCTCAAGGCTCTTGGCCTGCCACCCGCTGGCGAGGTCCGGCTGGAGGGGCCATGGCAGGTGCTTGCCGAGCGCGACATCGAACATTGGCAAGCCGAAGCCGGTATCGGCCCGGGACGCGCCGCGCAATTGAGGGCTTTTTTTCGCGACCCACAGGTGCTGGCGTTAAGTGAAGTACTAAGGGGTGCCGGGGTCGACGGTTTTTAATCCAGGTCCCACAGTTGAACCCAAGGGGTAAACATGCGCTCCAACAGCGCATCTATACCAACCGTTCGCGAGTTTTCACGGAGTTGCTATGAATTTCCTGTCTCCTATCGCACTGCTGACACTATGCAGCGCTATGGCCGCCCCCCTGATGGCAGCCGAGCAAACACCGGAGCTCACCGGCTGCGCAGCCAAGCGCCAGGGCATCATCAATCAAATCGAGCTGGCCAAGTCCCGCGACAACAAAGACCAGCAAGCCGGCCTGGAAACAGCATTAAGCCAGGTCACCACCCATTGCACCGACGCGTCCCTGCGCAAGGAACGTGAAAACAAGGTTCTTGAAGCCAAGCACGAAGTAAACCAGCGTCAGGCCGATCTGGACAAAGCCATGAAAAAAGGCGACGCGCAGCGGATCAACAAACGCAAGGACAAGCTGGCGGCTTCGCGCAAAGAGTTGCAGGAAGCGGTGGATGAGTTGGATAAATAAGCGGCAAGTTTCAAGCTGCAAGCCCCAAGCTTCACACTTGCAGCTTGCAGCTAAAAACTTGCAGCTGCCCCTACTCAATAATCCCGAAACTCTTTATGGCAGGCACTGCACGCGTCCTCTACTTTCTGCACCGCAGGCCCCAGGTTGCTGGCCCTGTACGGCTGGACCTTGCTGGCGGTTACCAACTCACCGGTGGCGGCTTCAAGGCTGCGGGCCAGTTCCTGGAAACGCGCCTGTTTTTGCCAGACCTCATCCCGGGCACTGGTGTGGTCTTCTTCACGCACTTGCGGGAAATGCTTCCACGGCTCGCGGGACAGTTGATCAAGTTGCACCGCGCCCTCGGCAAAGCGCGGGCCGTCGAACGGGATGCGACCGCGCAGCATGCCACCGAGCTCTTCGTTGGTCTTGAGCATCTGCTTGAAGATCGCTTTGCGTTGGCCCAGCGGGGAATTGGGATCGACACCGCCACAGGCGGACAACATCAGGCAGGCCAGCACGGCCATGGAAAATCGTTTTACAAACATCTTGGCCTCGGAGCAGGAAACGGCGGTTAGTATCCTCGGGTCATCGGCAAAGACCAATAGCCCTATTATCAATACGGGTTGTCTGGACGCCTGGAGCGTCCGTACGACCGGCAAGGAAATCTCATGCACAGTTTCAAGACCTGGCACAAAGGCCTGGCGCTGACCCTACCGCTTATCGCGCTGTTGGCCGGTTGCAATCGCGGCGACAAAGCCGAAGAGCCCCAGACTCACGCCGTCGCTACTTATGTCAGCGCACCGTGGGAAGCCTTGCCATCGGTGTCCGACGAGGACCTGCTGGCGGGCTTTGGCTCCTGGCGCAGCGCCTGCACCCGGCTCAAGGCCGACGCGGTGTGGGGTGCCACCTGCGCGGCGGCGGCCAATGTGCCGCTGACCGCTGTAGATGTGCGCAACTTTCTGAAGCAGAACCTGGATGTCTACGGCCTGCGCTCGGGTGACAACAGCCCCAACGGTCTGATTACCGGTTACTACGAACCGGTCTACCCCGGCAGCCTCACCCAGACTGCCAGCGCTAACATCCCGGTGTACGGGGTGCCGGAGGACATGATCATCGTGTCGCTGGACAGTATTTACCCCGAGCTCAAGGGCAAGCGCCTGCGCGGTCGCCTCGAAGGCCGAGTGCTCAAGCCCTACGACGACGCGGCCACCATCGAAACCAACGGGGTAAAGGCGCCGGTGATCGCCTGGCTGACAGACCCGATGAACCTGCAATTCCTGCAAATCCAGGGCTCGGGCCGCATTCGACTCGATGACGGCCGCCAGTTGCGCATCGGCTATGCCGACCAGAACGGCCACCCCTACCGGCCCATCGGGCGCTGGCTGGTCGAACAGGGCGAACTGAAGAAAGAAGAGGTGACCATGGGCACCATCAGTGCCTGGGCAAAAGCCAACCCGAACCGGATTCCCGAATTACTCGGCAGCAACCCCAGCTACGTGTTTTTCAACCGCAACCCCGACAGCAACGAAGGGCCACGGGGCTCACTGAATGTGCCGTTGACCGCCGGCTACAGCGTGGCGGTGGATCGCAAGGTGATTCCTCTGGGAAGCCTGTTGTGGTTGTCCACCACCCGCCCTGACGGCAGTGCATTGAACCGCCCGGTCGCGGCTCAGGACACCGGCGGCGCAATTGCCGGCGAAGTACGGGCAGATCTGTTCTGGGGTACTGGCGAAGCAGCAGGAAACCTGGCCGGGGATATGAAACAACAAGGGCAGATCTGGATGCTGTGGCCCAAGGGCATGGCATTGCCGCAGGTGCCGCAGGTTGCCAATACGGTCACCGCCAATCCCTGAGAAGTGGGCTGACTGTACCGGCCCCATCGCGAGCAGGCTCGCTCCCACATTGGATCTAGTCGTACACAAAACATGTGTCCACTGGAGATCGACTGTGGGAGCGAGCCTGCTCGCGATGGGGCCAGCACAGACAACGGGACTCAACCGCCAGGCTCAGACCGAAACGAAGAAGAAACTCAACACCAACCCTACCCCCACGAACCACACCAGCGAACGCAAGATCGCCCAGTCCGCCAGATAGCAGATGATGTACAGCAGACGACTGGTGATAAACAGCACCGCCAGCACGTTGATGGTCACAAGCTCGGCATTGCCGGCCAGGTGCGCGACGATCACGGCAGCGGCGAAAAACGGGGCGATTTCAAAGCTGTTCAGTTGCGCGGCGTATGCACGCCGGGGGGCTCCTTCGAGCGAGTCCAGAAAATCCCGAGGGTCGTGGTTGTCGCTCAACCGGTACTTTCCACCGGCCTTGGCGATCGCAATGCACAGGTAAGGCAGGAGAAAGGCAATCAAAATGCACCACAGGGCAACCGTCATGAAGCAGTTCCTTCTTTGAGTGTTATAGAAAAACAAGAATCGAGGCACTGGTCAGAATTTCATCACCAACATGCCAATCAGCACCAGCCCGCAGGCTAAGAGCCGCGGCCGGCCGAAAGGTTCTTTCAGGTAGCGCATGCCAAACAAGACTACCAGGATCACGCTGATCTCCCGCAGCGCAGCCGCTTCGGCAATCGAGCCCAGTTGCATGGCCCACAGCACCAGAGCGTAGCTCAACAATACGCAAAACCCGACCGCCAACCCCAGCCGCCACTGTTCACGCCAGAACAGCATGAACGCAGGTCGTTTGCGCACCAGCGCCAGCAACGGAAAGGGCCAGGCACTGAGCAGCGTGACCCAGGCCAGGTAATCCAGTGGCCGGGGCCAGCGCCGCAGGGCATGGCCGTCAATAAAGGTGTAGCAGCCGATGCACAGGCCGATCAGCGCCACCACCGGTAGCATCGACCAGGGCAACCGTTCGCCACCACCGCCCTGCCACAACAGGCACAGCATGCCGAACGGGATCAGCAAGATGCCGATGATCTGATGGGTTGTCAGCACTTCTCCGGCGAAGATCAACGTCAAAGCCAGCACCACCAATGGCGACAGACCACGCATCAGCGGATAGACCAGCCCCAGGTCACCCACCCGATACGCCTGGATCAACAGATAGCGGTACAACAGCTCGAATGCCGCCGACGCCAGGATCCACGGCCAGATCTCCAGCGGTGGCAACGCCACAAAGCCCAGCACCAGCACCACGAACAGCAACGCGACGCTGTCCATGCACGCTACCACCAGCGAACGCTCGCCACTGAACTTGATCAGCGTATTCCATGCCGCATGCAACAGCGCGGCGACCAATACCAAGGCCGTTGCCAGCACAGCAAGCTCCTTATTGCGTCCAGAGAATTGATTCGCCATCCATCAGCGGCCGTTTATACTGCAAACGACCACGCCGCACTCAGTTGCGCATAAACCAATTCCAATGATTTTGCTGCTGCCCCGTTTCATCCGAACCGGCGCATCGGCATGCGTATGCCTGATCAGAGCGTCAAGACTACAGACAGAGACCTTGCGCATGCCACTCGCCTTGCTTGCTTTGGCCGTCGCCGCTTTTGGCATCGGCACCACCGAATTCGTCATCATGGGGCTGTTGCCCGATGTCGCCCGTGACCTGGCCGTGAGCATTCCCCAGGCCGGGCTGCTGATTACCGGGTACGCCCTGGGCGTGGTGTTCGGCGCGCCGATCCTGGCCATCGGCACCGCCAACATGCCGCGCAAGGCAACGCTGCTGGGCATGACGCTGATGTTCATCGTCGGCAACGTGCTCTGCGCCCTGGCGCCGAACTACGCCACGCTGATGGCCGCCCGGGTCATCACCGCACTGTGCCACGGGGCATTCTTCGGGATCGGCTCGGTGGTCGCGGCCGGACTGGTGGCACCGAACAAACGGGCCCAGGCCATTGCGATGATGTTCACAGGACTGACCCTGGCCAATGTGCTGGGCGTGCCCTTGGGCACTGCGTTGGGCCAATATGCCGGCTGGCGCTCGACCTTCTGGGCGGTGTCGGTCATCGGGATCATTGCCGCCATTGCCCAATGGGTCTGGCTACCCCGGGAAATTCCCATGGAGAAGGCCAATCTGGCCAGCGAGTTCAGAGTGCTGGGCAAGGCCAACGTGTTGCTGGCCCTGGGCATGAGCGTGCTGGCCTCCACCAGCCTGTTCAGCGTGTTCACCTACATCGCGCCGATCCTGCAGGACATCACGGGAGTCAGCCCCCACGGCATCACGCTCATGCTGCTGCTGTTCGGTGTCGGCCTGACAGCGGGCAGTTTCCTCGGCGGACGGCTGGCGGACCGGCGCCTGCTGCCTTCGCTGGTAGCCATGGCCCTGGCAGTGGTGCTGGTGCTGGCCGCGTTCAGCCAGACCAGCCGGTCGGTGGTTCCTGCAGCTATTACCCTGGTCCTATGGGGTGTGTTCGCCTTCGCACTGTGTCCGATCCTGCAATTGCTGATCATCGACCAGGCCCAAGAAGCGCCAAACCTGGGCTCGACCCTGAACCAGAGCGCGTTCAACCTTGGCAACGCGGCGGGTGCGTGGATTGGCGGCCTGGTGGTGGCCAGCGGCGCCGACCTGGCGGACCTGCCATGGACCGGCGCTCTGGTGGGCGGGCTGACCGTGTTGACAGCACTGTATTTTATTTATCGTCAGCGTCGTCAGGACGCCCTGGTGGGTGTGGCCGACTAGGCTGGCCGGTCTCGCTCCGCACCTGGGCATGACTCAGCAGCGCAAAGATGAAACTGCCACCAATGATGTTCCCTGCAAGGGTCGGCCCGGCAAACACCATCCAGAAGTCCTCCCACGACAGCTGGCCGGCGAACACCAGATAGGACACTTCGGCCGAGCCGACGACAATGTGGGTGAAATCCCCAAGCGCCATCAGGTAGGTGATGAGGATGATGATCCACATCTTGGCGCTCTCCATGGACGGGATCATCCAGACCATGGTGGCGATCATCCAGCCTGAAATGATGCCCTTGGCGAACATCTGGCCGGTGTCGTTTTCCATGACCTTGCGACCGATCTCCAGAAAAGCCATATCGGTGCGGCGGTCGAAAATCGGCAGATGCAGCATCACATAGGCCACCAGCAAGGTCCCGCACAAGTTGCCCACCAGCACCACACCCCACAGGCGGAACAGACGGCCGAAGTTGCCCAAGGTGGGTTTGCTCATGATGGGCAGCACGGCGGTCAAGGTGTTTTCGGTGAACAACTGCTGGCGGGCAAGAATCACCGCGAGAAAACCGGCGCAGTAGCCGAAGCTGGCGATCACCTTGAAGGCTTCACCCTCGGGCAAGCGGGAATTGAGCAGCCCCATCGCCATCAGCGACAGGCCCATGGTCAACCCGGCGGCCAGGGCCGACCACCAAAGCGCGGCGACACTGCGCTCCAGTTCCTGATTGCCCTGGGTACGGATAATTTCATGCAGCACTGCGGCCCGCGGTGGCTGATTGCGGTCGACTTCGTGCTTTTCCTGTGCCGAAAGATCAGGTGTCTTGCCGTCTTTACGAGTGTCCATGGAGCTCCTGAACCGGTGGCGTGATGTACCTACGACACGCGGCCTTCAGAGCTGTTCAGTGGCGGATGAAATCCAGGCGCTTGTAGCACTGCCGTCGCGAGCAGGCTCACTCCCACAAGGGATGGGTGGTAGACAACAATGCTGCGATCGACCGCAAGTCCATGTGGGAGCGAGCCTGCTCGCGATCGGCGACGCCGTCGATCTCACGCACCGGCAATATCGTCCTGAAACTGATCCTTGACGTACCTGATCTCGGTCCGGCCGTGCGGCGCCGGCAGGCCATCTTCCCCAAGATTGACGAAGACCATCTTCTCCACGGTGAGGATGCTTTTACGGGTGATCTTGTTGCGCACTTCGCAGGTCAGGGTGATCGAGGTGCGGCCGAATTCGGTGGCGGTGATGCCCAGTTCGATGATGTCGCCCTGGCGCGAAGCGCTGACGAAGTTGATTTCGGAGATGTATTTGGTAACCACACGCTGGTTGCCGAGCTGGACAATGGCATAGATCGCCGCTTCCTCGTCGATCCAGCGCAACAGACTGCCGCCAAACAGCGTGCCGTTGGGGTTGAGGTCTTCGGGCTTGACCCACTTGCGGGTGTGGAAATTCATGTTCACTCCTGAGCGTCTGGCCGATGGATGCCTGCATCATGGCAGACCGGGCAGCGTGGCTCTATGTCGGGGTCCCAATAACGATCATCGGCAATTTTGATTTGCCGACAGAAACCCTTTGGAAGATCCGATTAGCCCGTTATAATCGCCACCGCTTTACCTCGGTCCTCGCTTTGGACCGTTCCCGCCACCTGTCCGAGGGGCGCTGCAGCAGGTTCGACCTGTCAGGCTCGGATGGGGCGTTGTTTGTACGGGGCACCCCGCACGGACACTAAACGCACAACGGCGCCCATTCGCATACATTACGAATGGAGGCTCTTCATGAGCGCTGTTATCACGCCTGCAGATTTTACCGATTACAAAGTCGCTGACATGTCCCTGGCTGCCTGGGGTCGTCGCGAAATCATCATCGCCGAATCCGAAATGCCAGCCCTGATGGGTCTGCGTCGCAAATACGCCGGCGAGCAACCGCTCAAGGGCGCGAAGATCCTCGGCTGCATCCACATGACCATTCAGACCGCCGTGCTGATCGAAACCCTGGTTGCCCTGGGTGCGGAAGTGCGTTGGTCGTCCTGCAACATCTTCTCGACCCAGGACCAGGCCGCTGCCGCCATTGCCGCTGCCGGTATCCCGGTATTTGCCTGGAAGGGCGAGACCGAAGAGGAATACGAATGGTGCCTGGAGCAGACCATCCTCAAGGATGGCCAGCCATGGGCCACCAACATGATTCTTGACGACGGCGGCGACCTGACCGAACTGCTGCACAAGAAATACCCAGCCGTACTGGACAACGTCCACGGCGTGACCGAAGAGACCACCACCGGCGTACACCGCCTGCTGGACATGCTGGCCAAGGGCGAACTGAAGATCCCGGCCATCAACGTCAACGACTCGGTGACCAAGAGCAAGAACGACAACAAGTACGGCTGCCGTCACAGCCTCAACGACGCCATCAAGCGCGGTACCGACCACCTGCTGTCGGGCAAGCAGGCGCTGGTCATCGGCTACGGTGACGTGGGCAAGGGCTCGGCTCAGTCCCTGCGCCAGGAAGGCATGATCGTCAAGGTGTCCGAAGTCGACCCGATCTGCGCCATGCAGGCCTGCATGGACGGCTTCGAGCTGGTTTCGCCATTCATCGACGGTAACAACGATGGCACCGAAGCAAGCATCGACAAAGCGCTGCTGGGCAAGATCGACTTGATCGTGACCACCACCGGTAACGTCAATGTCTGCGACGCGAACATGCTCAAGGCCCTGAAAAAGCGCGCCGTGGTCTGCAACATCGGCCACTTCGACAATGAAATCGACACCGCTTTCATGCGCAAGAACTGGGCATGGGAAGAAGTGAAGCCACAGGTCCACAAGGTGCATCGCACCGGCGCCGGCAGCTTCGACCCACAGAACGATGACTACCTGATCCTGCTGGCCGAAGGCCGTCTGGTAAACCTGGGCAACGCCACCGGCCACCCAAGCCGCATCATGGACGGCTCGTTTGCCAACCAGGTCCTGGCGCAGATTTTCCTGTTCGGCCAGAAATACGCCGACCTGTCGCCAGCCCAGAAAGCCGAGCGCCTGACCGTGGAAGTGCTGCCCAAGAAACTCGACGAAGAAGTGGCCCTGGAAATGGTCCGCGGTTTCGGCGGCGTGGTCACCAAACTGACCAAGCAACAGGCTGACTACATCGGCGTGACCGTCGAAGGCCCGTTCAAGCCGCACGCTTACCGCTACTGATCGGCGCTGCCTCCTTGGTGGAGCGGACCTGTGGGAGCGAGCCTGCTCGCGATGCAGACACCTTGATCTGACTGTCAGACCGAGGTGATGCCAATCGCGAGCAGGCTCGCTCCCACATGAGTCCGCTTCCAGAAGGGATATGCAAGCCTCACCGGCCTACGAGTTTCCAAGGATATGACCATGTCCCAAGACCGTCGCTACAGCTTCGAGTTCTTCCCGACGAAGACCGATGCTGGGCATGAAAAACTGATCGCCACTGCCCGTCAGTTGGCGAGTTACAACCCCGACTTCTTCTCCTGCACCTATGGCGCTGGCGGTTCGACCCGTGACCGCACGATCAACACCGTGTTGCAGCTCGAAAGTGAAGTCAAAATCCCCGCCGCCCCGCACCTGTCCTGCGTGGGTGACAGCAAAGCCGATCTGCGCAGCCTGTTGAGCCAGTACAAGGCTGCCGGCATCACCCGTATCGTGGCCCTGCGCGGTGACCTGCCCTCGGGTATGGGCATGGCGAGCGGCGAACTGCGCCACGCCAACGACCTGGTTGAATTCATTCGTGAAGAAACCGGTGAGCACTTCCATATCGAAGTGGCGGCCTACCCAGAGATGCACCCCCAGGCACGCAACTTCGAAGACGACCTGCTCAACTTCGTACGCAAGGCCAACGCCGGCGCCAACAGCGCGATCACCCAGTACTTCTTCAACGCTGACAGCTACTTCTACTTTGTCGACCGCGTACGCAAGATGGGCGTCGACATTCCTGTCGTGCCGGGGATCATGCCAATCACCAACTACAGCAAACTCGCGCGTTTTTCCGACGCCTGCGGGGCAGAAATCCCACGCTGGATCCGCAAGCAGCTGGAAGCCTACGGCGACGACACATCCAGCATCCAAAGCTTCGGAGAGCAAGTCATCACACAAATGTGTGAACGCTTGTTACAAGGCGGGGCACCGGGGCTGCATTTCTATACCCTGAACCAGGCCGAGCCCAGCCTCGCGGTATGGAATAACCTCAAGCTGCCGCGTTAATGACTTAGTTCGGCGGTGTATAAAAGCCTTGGCGAAAACCAAGGCTTTTTCGTTCGTCCTATGTCGAAAGACGACCAGACCGCGGGCCAGAGGGCTCTAGCTATTTGATGAGCTCTCGTCGTAACCTCAGGCCATGCCCTTCATCACCCGGTTACTGACCACCTTTGTCCTCCTGTACCTGAGCATGGATGCCCGGGCCGAGAAGCTGCGCATTGTCACCGAACCCTGGGCGCCTTATGTCTACGAAGAGAACGGCCAGGTGCTGGGACTCGACTACGAAACCACCGCCATTGTGTTCAAGCGCCTGGGCATTGATGTGCAATGGCAACTGCTGCCGTGGAAACGTTGCCTGGCGATGCTTGAGCAGGGCCTGGCGGACGGTGCGCTGGACATTTTCCACAGCAACGAACGCGACGCCATGCTGCTTTACCCCAGCGAACCGCTTTCGGACGTGGAGTTCGTGATGTTCTACGCCAACGCCCGCCCCCATCCTTTTCGCACGCTGGATGACTTGGGCGGCCTGACCGTGGGCACCTCGCCCGGCTATCTGTACAGCCAGGCCTTCAGTGAGTCGACCCTGTTCAAACGTGAGACGGCACCCACCCATGAAGCCAACTTCGGCAAGTTGCAACTGGGCCGGATTGACCTGCTCATCACCGACCGCCGGGTGGGTCGGCACGTACTCAAGCAAATGCAACTGGGCGACCAGATCACCGAAAACCCCGTGGTTGTGAGCCGTCAAAGCCAATACCTGGCGGTGCGGCGCAACGCCGGGATGGATCTGCTGGTGCAGCGCTTCAGCGCCGAACTCAAGCGCTTCAAGCGCGAACCGGCCTATGCCGAGCTGATCGCCCGCTATGGCGCCGTTCCGTCTGCCAGGACCGAACCGTCCAGCCCGGTGCAGCGTTGAAATAAACCGTTGAGCAGCAGGAAAGCGGCGCGCGGCGTTTGCTCTGTTATACTCCGGCCTTCCCGCCAGGCTCACGCCCGGACGCCCGGTCTTGCAAAAGGCATCCCGACACCGCTACAGCGCAGCTTCCAGCCCGCGCGAGCCCTGTCCGGACCTGCCTTCCAGACTCGGCAGGACCGGACGGGATGACGTCTTTTTGTTGAACGTCATTCGCGCCCGGCAAGACTATCCCATTGGGCCAGGCCCTCACTAAAACAGGATTACTCATGTCCTTTGCTTCCCTCGGTCTCTCCGAGGCTTTAGTCCGCGCCATCGAGGCTGCCGGCTACACCCAGCCTACCCCGGTGCAACAGCGGGCCATCCCCGCCGTGTTGCAAGGTCGCGATCTGATGGTCGCGGCGCAGACAGGCACTGGTAAAACCGGTGGTTTTGCCCTCCCTATCCTGGAGCGGCTTTTCCCCAACGGTCACCCAGACAAATCCCAGCGTCACGGCCCGCGCCAACCGCGCGTCCTGGTCCTGACCCCAACCCGCGAACTGGCGGCCCAGGTACACGAGAGCTTCAAGATCTATGCTCGCGACCTGAAATTCGTCAGTGCCTGCATTTTCGGCGGCGTTGGCATGAACCCTCAGGTCCAGGCCATGGCCCGTGGCGTCGACGTGCTGGTGGCCTGTCCGGGTCGTTTGCTCGACTTGGCCGGCCAGGGCAGCGTCGATCTGTCCCACGTGGAAATCCTCGTGCTGGACGAAGCCGACCGCATGCTCGACATGGGCTTTGTCCATGACGTGAAGAAAGTGCTGGCCCGCCTGCCCGCCAAGCGTCAGAACCTGCTGTTCTCGGCGACGTTCTCCAAGGACATCACCGACCTGGCCGGCAAGCTGCTGCACAACCCGGAACGCATTGAAGTCACACCGCCAAACACCACGGTCGAGCGCATCGAACAACGTGTGTTCCGCCTGGCGGCCAGCCACAAGCGTGCCCTGTTGGCGCACCTGATTACCGCCGGCGCCTGGGAACAGGTCCTGGTGTTCACCCGCACCAAGCACGGCGCCAACCGTCTGGCCGAGTACCTGGACAAGCATGGCCTGCCGGCCGTGGCGATCCACGGTAACAAGAGCCAGAACGCCCGCACCAAGGCCCTGGCCGACTTCAAGGCCGGCGAAGTGCGCATTCTGGTTGCCACCGACATCGCCGCTCGCGGTCTGGACATCGACCAGTTGCCCCACGTGGTCAACTTCGAGTTGCCGAACGTCGATGAAGACTACGTACACCGTATCGGCCGTACTGGCCGGGCCGGCCGTTCGGGCGAAGCGATCTCGCTGGTCGCGCCGGACGAAGAGAAACTGCTCAAAAGCATCGAGCGCATGACCAAGCAGAAAATCGCCGATGGCGACCTGATGGGCTTCGATGCCAGCACCATCGAGGCCGAGAAGCCTGAAGTGCGTGAACGTCCGGACGTGCGCAACCCACGCAATGCCCGTGGCCCTCGCGGTGACGGTCCAAATGGCGGCGGCGGTGGTGGCGGCGGCCGTAAAGACAAAGGCAAGGACAAGGGCAAGGAAAAATCGGCCAGCACCAGTCGCGGCGAACGCCCGGCTCGCGAGCACAAGCCTCGCGAAGGTACCCCGGCCCGTGAACAGCAGCGCCCGGCACCACGTGCCGCTGCCGATCGCGCACCGGACGAGTTCCTGGACGACGATATCGATAACTTCGGCAACCGCGTCGATTACGTGCCGCAGCAGAAACCCGCCCAGGGTCGCGGACGTCGTCCTGGCGCACCGGCACAGGGCGCGGCGGGCGCAGGTGCTCCTCGTGGCCAATCCCAGGGGCGTCAGAACGGCCCGCGCAACAGCAACGGCTCGTCCACCGGCACCCCGCCGGCCAAGCGCAGCGGCCCGCGCAACGGCGCACCTCGTGACGGCCAGGCCCGCCGCGAAGACTCCCGCCCTCGCCGCCCGGCACGTGACGAGCAGCCTCGTCAGGAACCTGCCGTGCAAGCCCCTCGTGGTAACCAGCCGAAGATCATGCACAAGGAGTCGAAGATCGATCGATTCCCGACGCCTGAACAGCTGGATCAACTGCCAAGCCGTCCACGGGGCGAGAAGCCGGCACTGCTGACCCGCAATCGCTGAGTTTCTCCAAGCCGTAAAAATGCCCCTGATCTCGCGATCAGGGGCATTTTTTTTAGGTGACGCCAACTTCACCTTGTGGGAGCGAGCCTGCTCGCGATTGCCATGGGTCAGTCAACCTCTGTACTGGCTGAACCACCGCAATCGCGAGCAGGCTCGCTCCCACAAGGGGTCATGTGCGGTTCACAAGATTCCATGCGGCAATAAAAAACGCCCCTGATCCAAGATCAGGGGCGTTTTTTGTCAGGCGCGAATGTTATTTCGCTTTGACACCTTCAAACGAAACGTACAGCTCGACCACGTCGGACGTTGGGCCCAGGTCTTTCTGCTTGCCGAAATCGGAACGCTTGATGCTGGTGGTCCCTTCGAAGCCGGCACGGTAGCCGCCCCACGGGTCCTTGCCTTCACCCAGGAAGGTGGCTTTGACCACGACAGGCTTGGTCACGCCCAGCAGGGTCAGGTCACCAGCCACGTCGGCGGTTTCCTTGCCATCAGCGTTCTTGCCGGTGGATTTGACGCTGGTGGACACGAAGGTGGCCTTGGCAAATTTGCTCGCGTTCAGGAAGTCAGCACTGGCGATGTGCTTGTCGCGCTCGGCGTGGTTGGTGAACACGCTGGCGGTGTTCACGTTGAACTCGATCTTGCTGTCTTCAGGCTTGGCGGCGTCGAAGCTGAACTTGCCGTCGATGTCCTTGAAGGTACCGGTGATGTAGCTATAGCCCAGGTGGCTGATCTTGAAGTCGACGAAGGCGTGTTGGCCTTCCTTGTCGACCACGTAGTCGGCAGCCATGGCCTGACCGGCCGACAGCAGGGCAGAACCGATTGCCAGGGCGGCGAGCGTTTTTTTCAACATGCTTTCTATTCCTTTGGAGTCGAGGTTGAACATCAGGCTTGGCGTCCCAGCATGCGCTTGAGGGTCGCGTCACGATCGATAAAGTGGTGTTTCAATGCTGCCAACGCATGGAGGCCGGAGAAAATTACCAGCGCCCATGCCAGGTAGAAGTGAATCTGGCCGGCAACGTCTGCCTGATCGGGCAGTCCGGACACCAGCGCGGGTACTTCAAACAGACCAAACACCGGAATCCCGACACCGTCTGCGGTGGAAATCAGGTAACCGGCAATCATCACGGCGAACAACCCGAGATACAGTGCGCTATGGCCAAGCTTGGCGCCGACGCGGGTCAGGCGGCCATAGGTTGACAAGGTCGGTGGTGGCGGACTGACAACCCGCCAGATCACCCGCAGCAACATGACCGCCAGCAGCACCAAGCCAATGCTCTTGTGCAGGTCCGGCGCGTCTTTACGCCAAGTGCTGTAGTAATCCAAGCCGACCATCCACAGCCCCAGCGCGAACAGCCCGTACACCACCAGTGCAATGCCCCAGTGCAAAACGATGCTGACCCAGCCATAGCGAGAAGAAGAGTTGCGTAGCTGCATTGCTCATATCCTGTGAAAACTGCGACCAAGACTAGCGAGTTATCTATCGATTTAAAGCGGAAATTTTTGCTTTGAAATATCGAGAAATACGATCATCAGTCTGGAGGGGGTGGGTTAAGGAAAGATTAAAGGGGAAACGGTGGGTGATGGCGAGGCGATCAGGCAGCCTTTGGGGCCTGTATGGACCTCATCACGAGCAGGTTCGCTCCCACAGGGGATCGCACCGGAGCCGTCACCGCCGTCCAACTATTTGTTCCATTCAATATATATCTATCGCTATTTTCACTTTCACCCTTGATCAAATGGGCGCACCACAACTCATTGAACAAGGTGAACAAAATGACTGTTCGTTATACCCACTTTAAAGCGAGCGGCTCGCCGCAGTTACCCCCTAATCAAACGATGTCCCCGGGGCAACACCTAAAATCCAGTAATGGCGGCTCCGATTGATATTGCAGGCCGATGGAAACTTGGTAATCAAGGACCGCGAGGCAATTATCTGGACCGCTGGTGATAAACAACCTCACAGCGTCACGTTGTATCCAAGGAGAATGCGTGAACCTCTACAATTCGTCGTCAGGAGTGGTGCATTCAGGTCTATAAGGATCTATATCGCATCTGTACGTCAATTGAGGGTCGTGCTTTTTAAGTATCATACGGCCATCAGTACAGCCGCTCGAACCTAAAGCTTTGAATTATTAGTTCACCGAGCATTCAGGTTTATATGGATCGATGGAGCATTTGTATGCTAATTGCGGATCTCTTTTTGGGATCATCGGAATCTTCAAAGGATCCCGGCATTCGCCATACACACATCCATACATCGAAACCAATACGACCATCGCCATCAGTATTTTCATACGCGCTCCAGTTTTTCGAGGAGCCTAGACTTATGGCTTGGTCCGCTCTATCGCCTGCTTCTGGTTAAAGGGTGGGAAGTTTCTGATATATCGCCAAGGCGTGCCCTAACGCAATTCATTTAAGAAAAATGATGGACCTGCGGCGAGGGAGCTTTCCCACTCGGCTACGAAGCAGTCGTGAACCGGCGGGTGCGGTGCGTCTGATGCTCCGCATTCGGCAGGTTTTGGGGCCGCTTAGCGGCCCAGCGGGAGCAAGCTCCCTCGCCACGGGTTTGTTGATTGCCTTAAGTGAACAGCATTACGTCCTTGAGCCGCGTTCTTTCCACCTGATCGTTACTGAGCCTTGGTTTCAGTAGTCGTCGTCGGTTTGACTGCCGGCTTCTTCGCCGGCGGGGCCTTTTTCACCGGAGCCTTGGCCGGGGCTTTTTTGGCCGGGGTCTTGGCGGCTGGTTTTTTCACCGCTGGTTTGGTGGTTGCTTTCTTGGCGGGCTCAACTTTCGCCGGGGCTGGCGCGGGTGGTGCCACCGGTGCAGGCGCTGGGGCGGGTGCCGGCACTGGAGCAGGCGCTACCGGCTCCGGAGCCTTGACCGGCTCCGGCTTCTTGTCGTCATCCGAGCCACCAAACAGGTTGGTGAAAAAATTACCCTTCTTCGCCGCCACCGCACCGGCAGCTGCTGTCGCTGCCACCGGCACGACCTTGGCCGGTTCAAACGATTTGCCCGCCGCCAGGTCTTCAACCTGGCTGGCTGCCCGCTGACCGCTACGCAACGCGCCCTCCAGGGTGCCCGGATACAAGGTATCGGTGTGTTCGCCGGCAAAGGCTACGCGCTGCAACGGCATTTCCCACAGGCGCCAGTACTTGCTGATCTGGCCCGGTCCGAAGGCCAGGTACGCGCCGCCCATGGACGGGTCGGTGCTGTAGCGGCGAATTTCATAACCGGTGAAAGCACCCCGGGCCTGCGGATAAAACGCGTGCAAGCGAATCAGCACCTGATCGGCCATCTGCTTGTCACCAAAGGCCTGCATCACCCGGGCGTTGTCGCCGGACAGATTGATGACCACATTGGCGCCGCCCTTCATGGCCGGCTCGATCCACATCATGCCCAGACCGGTGTTGCTGTAGATCTCACCCGACATGCGCGCCTTGCTGTCCCAGACCGGGGTCTTGAACTTGAGCATGATCTGGTCGCGCCAGCCGTAGTTGGTGCCCTTGATCGCGCCCTGATGCCGGGCGTCCAGGGCCGGGGTCAGCTGGATTTTGTTCAGGGCTCGCAACGGCACCGCCAGCACTACGTAGTCAGCTTGATAGCCGACGCTGCCAACCTTGACGGTAACGCCGTCCTTGTCCTGGGAGATGGCCGAGACGGGCGAGCTGGTCTTGATGGTTTTCAGTTGCTTGACGAAAGCCTGGGCCAACACAGGGCTGCCACCCAGCAGGCGCGCGGCGCGCAGGTCACGGTCGGACACACCACGGTAGACCCGGGTTTGCTGGGCAAAATACAGCAACGACAGTCGCGACGGCTCGTCATAGCGGGTGCGGATCTGCTGGTTCACCAACTGCCGCGCGGTGGTCGGCAATTGCAGACGGTCGAGCCAGTTGGAGACACTGATCTGGTCCAGTGCGTGCAACGTGTTGTTGGCCGACGGGTTCTGTGGGTCTTCAATGGAACGGGCCAGGTCGTCCAGGGTGGTTTCGTAACGTTTGAGGGCCTCAGCCGTGGCCGGTTGCTTGGTCGCCAGGTCAGCGGCGGTGAGGTAGGTGCCGTCGATCAAATAGCTGGGGGTGCGCACGAACTCCGGGGCCGGTGTGGTGCTCAGCTTGAAGGTCGAGATGTACTTGTTCAGTACCGGCTGAGTTTTTTCGTTGCCGATCCATTCACTGGTGGCCATGCCCGAACGACCGCCCAGGCTAGGCTTGGCTTCCAGCAGGGTTACCTGCCAGCCTTTGTTCTGCAGCTCGTAGGCCGCCGTGAGCCCCGCCAGGCCGCCGCCGATGACGATCACCGTCGGTTGCTTGTCCTTGGCCAGCGCACACACGCTGAACAGCCCTATCACCACCAGCGCACAGGCGCGCAGCCAACCAGCAGACATTCAGCGAACTCCGGAATAAAACGCAGGAACGATCAGTTTTTCGAGCCAGACGGCTCAGAGAACGGCGAAGAATACGTCAGCCACCCCAGCGCCGCCAGCGGCGTCTATCGCCTTACTCAAGGTAGCAGGAATGACACAATGGGTTGTCCCCGGGGCTGCCATTGCATAGGCTTGCCCGATTGTTTTGCCCGCGCCCGCCGCGAGCCGCCTCGAGGAGACTGTATATGGGCCTGAATAACCAGTGGATGCAACGCGACCTCGCGGTGCTATGGCATCCCTGCACCCAGATGAAAGACCACGAAAAGCTGCCGCTGATCCCGATCAAGCGCGGTGAAGGCGTGTGGCTGGAAGACTTCGAAGGCAAGCGCTACCTCGATGCCGTCAGTTCCTGGTGGGTCAACGTGTTCGGCCATGCCAACCCGCGGATCAACCAGCGCATCAAGGACCAGGTCGATCAACTGGAGCATGTGATCCTCGCCGGCTTCAGTCACCAGCCGGTGATCGAACTGTCCGAGCGCCTGGTGAAGATGACACCTGAAGGCCTGACCCGGTGTTTCTACGCCGATAACGGCTCGTCCTGCATCGAAGTGGCGATGAAGATGAGCTTTCACTACTGGATCAATCGTGGCCAGCCGGCCAAGAAGCGCTTCGTCACCCTGAGCAACAGCTACCACGGCGAAACCATCGCAGCGATGTCGGTGGGCGACGTGCCGCTGTTCACCGAAACCTACAAGGCATTGCTGCTGGACACGATCAAAGTGCCGAGCCCCGATTGCTACCTCCGCCCTGAAGGCATGAGCTGGGAAGAGCATTCGCGCAATCTGTTCGCGGCCATGGAACAGACCTTGGCCGAACACCACGACACCGTGGCCGCCGTAATCGTCGAGCCGCTGATCCAGGGTGCCGGTGGCATGCGCATGTATCACCCGGTGTACCTGAAGCTGCTGCGCGAGGCTTGCGACCGCTATGGCGTGCACCTGATCCATGACGAAATCGCCGTCGGCTTCGGCCGCACCGGCACGATGTTCGCCTGTGAACAGGCCGGTATCACCCCGGACTTCCTCTGCCTATCCAAGGCCCTGACCGGCGGCTACCTGCCGCTGGCGGCGTGCGTGACGACCGATGAGGTCTACAGCGCGTTCTACGACGACTACCCGACCCTGCGCGCCTTCCTGCATTCCCACAGCTACACGGGCAACCCGTTGGCCTGCGCGGCGGCCCTGGCGACGCTGGATATCTTCGAAGAAGACAACGTCATCGAAAACAACAAGGCCCTGGCCCAACGCATGGCAAGCGCCACCGCGCACCTGACCGATCACCCGAATGTGGCCGAAGTGCGCCAGACCGGCATGGTCCTGGCCATCGAGATGGTCAAGGACAAGGCGAGCAAGACCGCTTACCCATGGCAGGAACGTCGCGGTCTGACGGTGTTCCAGCATGCTCTGGAGCGCGGCGCATTGCTGCGGCCGCTGGGCAGCGTGGTGTATTTCCTGCCGCCGTATGTCATCACCCCCGAGCAAATCGACTTCCTGGCTGAAGTGGCCAGCGAGGGCATCGACATCGCCACCCGGGACAAGGTCAGCGTGGCGGTGCCGAAGGATTTTCATCCGGGCTATCGCGATCCGGGCTGACGTTCCGTTTCTCTGTGGCGAGGGAGCTTGCTCCCGCTCGATTGCGCAGCAATCGCAAAAAAAAAAGGGGCCGCTTCGCAGCCCAGCGGGAGCAAGCTCCCTCGCCACAAAAGCGCTCGCTCAACCAGCAATGCCGAATTCAGATTCAGTAGAGAAAAAACATGAGACTGTCCCGCTTCTTCATCGACGCCCCCCTCAGCCTCGGCGCTCACGAACTGCCCGAAGCCCAGGCCCACTACATCGGTCGGGTGCTGCGCATGGCCGAGGGCGATGCGGTGCAGGTGTTCGACGGCTCTGGCCAGGAGTTTCGCGGCACCCTGGCCGAAGTCGGCAAGAAACGCGTGCTTGTGCAGTTGAACGAACAATTCGCCGGGCAGGTTGAATCGCCCTTGCGCATCCACCTCGGCCAGGGCCTGTCCCGGGGCGAGCGCATGGACTGGGCGATCCAGAAAGCTACCGAACTGGGCGTCAACGAGATCACGCCGATTTTCAGCGAGCGCTGCGAAGTGCGCCTCAAGGACGAACGCGCCGACAAACGCCTGCTGCACTGGCGCCAGGTGGCGATCAGCGCTTGCGAGCAGTGCGGGCGCTCCACCGTGCCGGTGATCCACCCGCCGCTGCTACTGGCCGACTGGCTGAAGCAAACCGACGCCGAACTGAAACTGGTGCTGCACCCGGTGGCCGAGCCGCTGGTCAGCCATGCCAGACCGTCGAGCCTGGCCTTCCTGATCGGCCCCGAAGGCGGTTTGTCGGATGCCGAAGTGGCACAAGCCGGGACCGCCGGCTACCACGCCGCCCGCCTCGGCCCGCGCGTGCTGCGCACTGAAACCGCACCGGTGGTGGCACTGGCCGTGGCACAGCAGCTGTGGGGGGATTTCTAAAGTCGAATGAAGAAGCCGTGTGGGAGCGAGCCTGCTCGCGATAGCGGTGTGTCAGCCAATGAATATGCCCACTGAACCACCGCTATCGCGAGCAGGCTCCCTCCCACAGGACCAGCGGTGGTTATGAGCTAGAGCACATAGAACAAGATCGCCACAAAATGCAGCAAACTGCCGGCGATCACGAACAGATGCCAGATGCCATGGGCGTGCCGCAACCGATGGTCCAGCGCGAAAAAGACAATGCCGACGGTGTACAACACACCACCCGAAGCCAGCCAGGCAAAGCCGGCGCTGCCCAAGGCGGCCAATAACGGTTTGACCGCCACCAGCACGATCCAGCCCATCACCGCGTAGATCACGATCGACAGGATTCGCGCTTCAGAGCGCGGCTTGATCTCCTGCAAGATCCCGATCAGCGCCAGCCCCCAGACAATCCCGAACAAGGTCCAGCCCCACGGCCCGCGCAGGGTGACCAGGCAGAACGGCGTATAGCTGCCGGCGATCAGCAGATAGATCGAAAAGTGATCGACCTTCTGCATGATTGCTTTCTTGCGCCCGCGCACACTGTGGTAAACCGTCGAAGCGCTGTACAGCACCAGCAAGGTGAAACCGTAGATCGCCACGCTGACGATCTTCCACGCATCGCCCGTCATCCCGGCAATTACCAGCAACCACACCGCCCCGATAAAAGCCGCCACCGCCCCGACCAGGTGGGTCCAGGCGTTGAGTCGCTCTCCGTGATACATCCAGTCCCACCTCACATTCCAAAACAGACGCCAAGGCTCAGGCTTGGCGCTACAAAGTGCAATGTTTAGCTCTCTGTGGGAGCAAGGCTTGCCCGCGATGAAGATAACGCGGTGCCTCAGGAGCCCAGTCGCCTGCATCGCGAGCAAGCTTTGCTCCCACAGATCAACATCCTCCTACCGATTGGGGCACAATCGGGCGATACGAATAAGAGTCCACCCCATGCTGATCGACGAAGAATTGACCCTGAAAAAACTCGAGGTGTTCCTGGCGTTCATGCGCACCGGCAATCTTGCGCGGGCGGCGGCCGAGTTGCAGACCAGCAACGTCAGCGTACACCGGGCCATTCACTCGTTGGAAAGCGCCTTGCGTTGCCCGTTGTTCAAGCACGAGGGCCGCAACCTCACCCCCCTGGAAAGCGCTTATGTGCTGGAAGAACGCACACAGAAGCTGATTCAGGACGTAATCGAAAGCGTGCGCCTGACCCGTGAAGCCGCCGGGTTTTCCGCGGAGCGGTTCAAGCTCGGCTCGCTGTATTCACTGACGGTCAAGACCGTGCCGCAGTTGATCATGGGCCTGAAAATCCGCCGCAGCGAACTGAACATCGACCTGATCCTGGGCTCGAACATCGACCTGCTGTACAAGCTCAAGAACATGGAGGTGGACGCCATCCTGATCTCCCTGGACGACAGCGTGAACGATCCGGACTGCGAGCATATCGAGCTGTTTTCAGACGACATTTTTCTCGCCACGCCAGCCGATTCCGCCTTCGCCCAACGCAGTGAAGTGGACTTGGCCGAAGTGTGCAACGAAACCTTCATCACCCTCACCCAGGGCTTCGCCACCCATCAGGATGGTAATCGAGTGTTCAAACAGGCGGGGTTCGAGCCGAAGGTGGCGATGCAGGTCAACGACATCTTCACCCTGCTGAGCATGGTCAGCTCCGGGGTCGGTTATGCCTTGCTGCCGGGACGGATTGCGGCGGTGTATGAAAACCGGGTGAAACTGATCCCGTTGCAGGAAAAGTATCGGCTGCAGCAGCACATCGGCGTGGTATTCCTGAAGGCCAAGGAGCGCGATCCGAATTTGCTGGCGTTGCTGGCGGAGTGCCGGATGTATGCCAATCGCCAGGCTTGAGACCCAGTCGCCTTCATCGCGAGCAGGCTCGCTCCCACACGGGATGGTGAACACCGATCCAATGTGGGAGCGAGCCTGCTCGCGACGAGGACAGCCCGCTCAGCGAAAATTCAAAGCCTTAGCCCAACAACCCCCGCATGATCAGATACAACAGCGAAGGCCCGAGCAAGCACCCGAGCGCCGTGTAGAACGCCGCCGTCAGGCAACCATACGGCACCAGTTTCGGATCGGTGGCCGCCAGGCCGCCGGCCACGCCGCTGGAAGTGCCCATCAACCCGCCAAAGATCACCGCACTGCGCGGATTGTTAAGGCCGATAAAAGGTGCCACGAACGGCGTCGCCACCATCACCAGGATCGCCTTGATCAAACCGGCGGCGATGGACAGCGCCATTACCTCGGAACTGGCACCGATCGCCGCGCCAGTGACCGGCCCGACGATGTAGGTCACCGCTCCGGCGCCGATGGTGGTCAGGCTCACCGCGTCGGTGTAACCGAAGGCCATCGCCACTCCGACACCGGCGATGAACGAGGTGGCCACCCCGACGAACAACGCCAGCACCCCGACGAAACCGGCGCGCTTGAGCTCCTCGACACTCACCCCAAACGCCGTGGCGACAATGGCGAAGTCACGCAGCATGGCGCCGCCCAGCAAGCCGATGCCCGAGAGCAGCGGAATGTCTACTACACCCTTCTGCCCGCCGGTCATCGCACCGCCGATGTACGACAGCACCAACCCCAGGAGAATCGCGATGGCCGAACCGTGCAGGCGGCCCTTGGTGAACGTGTCGCTGATCCAGTACGACACCCACATGGTGATGCCGACAATCGCAAAGCCACTGAGCAGACCGTAGCCGGTGATCACTTTCATCATTGATTCGTACATGGCAATCACCCGACTGTCTTGGCGGAAACATCGGTTTCAGGCCCTTTGTTGCCGATGCGCACCAGCACCGGCACCATCGCAAAGGCAATCACCACCGCCAGGGTCCCAGCCAGAATCGCCATTGGCCCGCCCTTGAGCGCGCCATAGACGTTTTGCTGGGCCGCCATCGCGACCACGATAGGAATGTAGATCGCACTCCAGAATTCCACGCCGGCTTCGGACTTGCCCTTGAACAGGCCGCGTTTGCTCAGGTAACTGCCCAGGCCGATCAACAGCAGCATCGCAATGCCGACACCGCCGACGTTGGCCGGCACGCCGATCAGTTTGCCCAGCAGCTCACCGATGAAAATACCCGCCAGGGTACAAAAGGCCAAAAACGCCACACCGTAAATAATCATTGTTGTAGTCCTCAAAGTGCATCGTCGAAGTTGTTGTTTTTGTGCTTCGCCAGCTTGAGTCGGTGGTTTAGGGTCGGCGGCGTCCCTCCTCTCTGAGCAGCGTCTGCAAGGTGTCCAGGCGCGCACCGTCGAAGGCAATGACGGTGCCCTGCTCGAACACCCGACGCGCCAGTCCCGTCAAAACCGCACCGGGTGGCAGTTCGATCTGTAACCGCACGCCTCGCTCGTAGGCGCTTTGCACGGTGCCGCGCCAATCCACCACGCGGCACATGTTGAAGGCCAGGTCCTCACGCAAGGCGTCGGTGTTCACCACGGGCCGGGCACGACTGCCGCTCAGATAACCCAAAACGGGCGCTTTCAACGGCACGTCGGCAAACGCCTGGGCCAGTGCCCGGGCCGGGACCTCCAGCAACGGGCAGTGGGACGGTACGCTCACCGCCAGCCGACACGCTTTCGCGGCGCCCTGGCGGCGTGCTCTCTCGGCAACGCTGGCCAAGGCCTCGTCACTGCCAGCGATGACCACCTGGTTATCGGCATTGATGTTGGCCAGGTAAACCGGCGTCATGGCGCTGTGTACCTGCGCGAGCAACGCCTCCACTGTCGCCAGATCAAGGCCGATGATCGCCGTCATGCCGTAGCCTCGCGGATACGCCTGCTGCATCAGTTCGCCACGCAGGCTGACCAGGCGCAATGCATCATCGAACCCCAGCGCACCAGCCACCACCGCCGCCGGGTACGCGCCGATGGACAGGCCCGCGACGTAATCCGGCACAGGTGCCTGTTCCAACAATTGCCGGGCCGCCGCGACACCCGCGATCAACAGACACAGTTGTACGGCTCGGGTCGATTGCAACGCCTCGGTGCTGTCCAGCTGTCGTACGTTTTCGCCGAGCACTTCACAGGCCAGTTCCAGCAGTTGCGGCGACACGCCCTGGAGCATGCCCGCTCGCTGCGCACCCTGGCCGGGGAATACCAAAAGGCTGCTCACGCCACTTGCTCCAGCGCCGGTTGCCATGGATCGGTCACCAGACGCGCCTGAAGATTATCCTTGAGCAACACCCGCCGCGCCGAGCCTGCCCACTCGCGCAGGGCGACGGCGCCGAAAGGGGTTTGCAGTTGCATGTCTACGGCGCACGTCGAACCGTCCAGTTGCGCCAACAAATCCCTGGCCTGAATACGATCCAGCGGATGCGGTGTGCGCAGGATCAAGTCCAGATCGCTGCGTGCATGCAGCACCTCGATGCCACTGGCCAGTTCAAATCCGGCGCTGCCGCTGACGCCCCAGATCCAGCCGCTGGCATCCAGCATTGGCCGCACTTGAGCGAGCGCCTGCAACGCCGGCAAGTCACGGCGCAATGCGACATGGCAAAGGTCCTCCGGGCGCACCCGGCGCTGGATCGCCGCCACCGGCATCGACGTGGCGTAACGCTGTTCCCGCGAGACGCCTCGCACGCCCACGGCAATGTGTCCCGGCGCGGTGATCGCTCGCCGCACCACCACCGGCTGCTCAAGGCTCAAGGACTCAATGACCCACGCCGGCGCATCCGCAGGCAACGCCTGTGGAGTCATTCCCCATAGCAGGTCGTGGGCCAGGAAGGTGCTCACCACTGCGCTCTCAACAATTGGCGAACGGTGCTGGAAGCCGCACGATGCGTCGCCCCGAGACGGCTGCTCAGGTCCCGAGGCGCACCTGCCACTTCGTTGATCGCCTGTTGCAGACAATCCCTGACCCGTGCCAGATCCGCCGCGTTTGGCTGTTCGATCTGCTCCACCGACAGGGTTTCCCAGAGCAAACCGAGGCTGGCGAAACTGTCGATGTCGTAGGCCATCGGCGGCACGCTGGCGGCCAGGGCCTCAAGCTCTTCGACACTGCGCAGGGTCACCCGCGCCGCCGAGGCCTTGCCCATGGCGTGGACCATCACGCCCGGATCACGCAAGGCGATCAACCGGTTGGCCTGATAACCGTGGGCCAGGAACGCCCCGGACATGGCCTTGCCCACCAGCAAACCAATCACCGGATGCCCGGCCAGCCGCGCTCGGGCATAACTGTCTGCGGCACCGGCCAAGGCCTGATGAATGCCCAGGGCTTCTTCGCGACGACCGTAGGCCTGGCTCGGCACATCGACGATGGCAATCAGCGCGCGCTTGCTGGACGCATCACGGTCGGCGTCAATAGCCTCATCCACGGCTTTGGCCAAGCCCCAGCCTTCCAGCAAACCGACTTCGCCGTTGCGGGCACGAGGGAAACGGCTATCGGGATCGGCCACGACGGCCAACAGCCGCACGTTTTGCTCGCCCAGTGTGACGTCGGCCACTTTCAGCGAAGCGGGCAGTCCTGCCAACGGCGTGGCGCCGTCGCTCAGAGCCGCGAACCAGCGCAAGCCTCTCAACGAATACGAATTCATGGGCGTTCTCCCTGATACAGCTGGCGAACCGCGGCCGGTTCGATTTGCACTTCAGTGTCCAGTCGGGCCAAACGTTGCAGGAATACCTCGGCCTGACCGCTGCGGTGCTCGGCGGGTACACCCAACTGCAACAACTGGCTGACTTGCTCGCGGATCTGCGCCACGTCATCAGCCACATAGCGGTCCACCAACCCGGTGGCGAAGCGTTGCTCACCGCCGGTCAGGCTCCAGATGAACGGCCGATCACGCGAGTCGTACTCGTCGATCCCGGCTTCCTGCTCGATCACTTGCGGACCGTTCAGGCCCAGTCGCGCTTCCTGGGTCACCAGCAGATAGCTGCACAGCCCAGCGGCGATGGACATGCCGCCAAAACAACCGACGCTGCCGGCCACCACGCCGATGACGGGCTGGTACTGGCGCAAGTCGACAATCGCCGAATGAATCTCGGCAATCGCCGCCAGCCCCAGATTGGCCTCTTGCAGACGCACGCCGCCGGTTTCCAGCAGCAACACGGCGCGGGTCGGGATGCCCTTGCGGTTGTCTTCAGCGGCCAGCTCCAGCGCGCCGGCGATCTTCGCCCCCCCGACTTCGCCAAGGCTGCCGCCCTGGAACGCACCTTCGATGGCCGCGATCACCACCGGCAGGCCAGCAAGCAAACCCTTGGCGATCACCACACCGTCGTCGCTTTGCGGCACCACGCCCTGGCGCAGCAGCCACGGCGACATGACTCGCTGAAAGGGGTCGAGCAGTTCACGGAACGAACCGTTATCCAGCAGGGCCTTGGCCCGTTGCCGGGCACCCAGCTCGACGAAGCTGTGTTTGTTGAGCAACGCGGCGCTGTCAGTCATGGCCGATCTCCTCGAAGCCCTGTTCCAGGCGCAAACGCACCACCCCGGGGGTGGCGCCGAAATCGTGGATGTCGATCGCCAGGGCCGGCGGCATCTGGCCGTCGAACATGCGGGCGAACAGGTGTTGCCAGCGTTGTTCACTGCCGTTGACCGAGGTCTGCACCTGAATGGTCAACTTGCCCGCCAGGCCCGGCTCGATCAGCACTTCCAGGTCGCCCGAGCCGACACAGCCCACCAGCGCCCGGCCCCGTGGCGGCTGCCCGGCGGGAAATTCAAAGGATAAGGTTTGCATCAGCACACTCCTGGGAAGAGGCCATCGCCGCGCTCGATACGGTCGAGGAACAGGCAGGCGGCGAGCAAGTCAGCAGCGCCGCCGGGCGAGGCGTTCATGGCAATCAGTTGTTGGTCCAGCGCATGCAACTGGCGACGACCGCCCAGGCTGGCACTGCCACCAGCGTCGAGCACCGCTCTGGCACCGTGGTGCATGGCCTGCAAACCCGGCTCACCGGCGCGGTAGAGCACGCAGGTGTCGGCCAACGTCGTCATGATCGCCAACAAGGCATCGAGCCGCGCGTTCTGTTCTCCCGCCCCCGCCGCGCGACTGCGCTTGAGTTGTGGCAGGCCCAGGCCGGTGACGGCCGGGAATGCCAGTTGCGCTTCTTCCCGGGCACCGCGCACGCCGTAGCGTTGGGCCACTTGAGCGCCATGGCTGAAAGGTTTGGGGGCGTAGCGATCGTTGAGCAAGGCCAGGCGGGCGGCACGTAAGGTGACGGCGCTGGCGACGCTGGATTCAGGTTCCAGCGCGGCCGCAGCCACCAACAACCCCAACGCCCAGATCGCGCCGCGGTGGGTGTTCACACCATCGGTGGTAGCGAGCATCGCCGCTTCCCCCTCACGGCCGATCCGCCCAAGGGCTTCGCGTAACGGCAGGCCGATCTCGCCGCATTCAAGGGCGGCGTCGGCCATTTCCTTGAAT
Source organism: Pseudomonas sp. FG-3G (assembly GCF_901007645.1). Taxonomy (NCBI): domain Bacteria; kingdom Pseudomonadati; phylum Pseudomonadota; class Gammaproteobacteria; order Pseudomonadales; family Pseudomonadaceae; genus Pseudomonas; species Pseudomonas sp. FG-3G. The sequence continues at coordinate 224,238 of NZ_CAAKGZ010000045.1, read as the reverse complement.
GCCGGCCACAGCGACAGCGCCGAAGCGTGCATCAGCCCCAAGTGCAGATCAGTGTGGGCGCCATTGCCGCGCCGATCCACCAGGGCCGGTTTGGGTGACAGGTCGGCTTCGTCGATCAGCGCGTCCACGGCCATGTCCGCCAAGCGCTCGGCCAAGGACAATTTTTTCGGTTGCAGGTTGAAGGCGTGCATTTACCAACTCCTGAACTTGGCGGGCGGGTTGTAGAGACCACCGGACCACTCCACCAGATCGGCCACGCTCTTGGCGGCGAGCAACTCGCGGGTGGCATCGGTGCGACGAATGCCGAGGTCTTCAGGCAGGGCAATCAAGCCTTCGCGGCGCATACGGGCAGTGTCTTTCGGGTTATGGCGCAAACCGATGGCAGTGACCCCGGCCACGGCCGCGATCATTGCCTGACGCTCTTCCAGCGAGCGGGCCTTGTACAGGTAGGCGATGCCTTCTTCGGTGAGCAAATGGGTGACGTCGTCGCCGTAGATCATGATCGGTGCCAGGGGCATGCCGGCTTTTTTCGCCACCTCCACCGCGTCGAGGGTTTCGACGAAGGTGGGTTTGCCGCCCTCCTGGAAGGTCTCGACCATCTGCACCACCAGTTTCTTGCCCCGTTCGAGCAACGGCGCCTCGCCATCGCCGTGGCGCATGTCGAGCCAGGCCGGCGTGCCGTGACGGCGCCCGCGCGGGTCGTGGCCCATGTTCGGCGCACCGCCGAAACCGGCCAGTCGGCCACGGGTCACCGTCGAGGAATGTCCGTCACCGTCCACCTGCAAAGTGGCGCCGATGAACAGGTCCACCGCGTATTGCCCGGCCAGTTGGCAGACCATGCGGTTGGAGCGCAGCGAGCCGTCATGACCGGTGAAGAACACGTCCGGCCGCGCGGCGATGTAGTTTTCCATGCCCAGTTCGGTGCCAAAGCAATGCACGCTTTCGACCCAGCCGCTTTCGATGGCCGGAATCAGGGTCGGATGGGGATTGAGGGTCCAGTTACGGCAGATCTTGCCCTTCAGGCCGAGGGACTCGCCGTAGGTCGGCAGGATCAGCTCGATGGCGGCGGTGTTGAACCCGATGCCGTGATTGAGGGACTGGACGTTGTGTTTTTCGTAGATCCCGCGGATGGCCATCATCGCCATCAATACATGCACCGGCTTGATGTGGCGCGGGTCGCGAGTGAACAACGGTTCGATGTAGAACGGCTTGTCGGCCACCACCACGAAATCGACCCAGGACGCCGGGATATCAACCCGTGGCAGGTCGCTGACATCGTCCACCAATTGGTTGACCTGGACGATGACGATGCCATCGCTGAAGGCCGCCGGCTCGATCAGCGCGGGGGTATCTTCGGTGCTGGGGCCGGTGTAGATATTGCCGGCACGGTCGGCCATGAACCCGGCCGAGAGCACCACGTTGGGAATCAGGTCCACCACCAACCGGGCATAGAGCTCGATGTAGGTGTGGATCGCGCCGACTTCCAGCAGCCCGTCTTCGAGCAACTGGCTGATGCGCAGGCTCTGGGTTCCGGCGAAGGAAAAATCCAGCTTGCGGGCAATGCCGCGTTCGAACAGGTCCAGATGTTCGGAGCGGCCGACGCTGGGCATGATCATGTGCAGGTCGTGCAGCTTCGCCGGGTCGACTTTGGCCAGAGAGCGTGACAGGAAATCCGCCTGCTTCTGGTTATTGCCTTCCAGCACCACGCGATCGCCCGGCAGAATCAACGCCTCCAGCGCCGCAACGATCTTGTCGGTGGGCAACACCACACCGTCGGCAAGCCCCTTCACCAGCTCGAGACGCCGCTGCTTTTCGCAACGCCGCCGCGTCCAGCGCGAGTCGGGGGATATTGTTGTTGTCATGACCACTCCACGGGTTCGCTGTCGTGGAGGCCACATTAGGAGTGTTGTGGCGAGGGCATCAATCAAGCTTAGCGGCGGATCGTTACGGTTGGCGTAATGGTTGTCCGGGTTGGAATCAGCCCATCCAATGCAAAACCATCCGTCGCATAACCGATCGGACCTGTCAGCCCTGACAGTATCTGATTTGCCGTTTGCAGGGCTGAATAAGCTGTGCAGCGATCCTCAATGCTCGCTTTCCAGGAACAAGGTCGATGCGCCTGTAACCTCACACAATATTTTGGAGGCATTTATGGAATACGAAGATCTCACCACATTCGATAGGGAAGACAGGAACAAGTGGGTTGATGGCGATGGGGCAGTCGACGCAAGAGTTGTGACTGAAGGCGAGAACAGTTTCTGGTCTGGAAAAATCGAGGGGCGTGAAATTTCTACGTTCAAACCAAGTCTGCGCAAGATCTTTAATATCGATCCCAGGTTGATGGGGAACATGTTTCTAGTAACTTACCGTTACCGCTTCAAACAGGAAGTGCTTCACTATATTCAGATTGCGATGACCAACGATAAGCATCAGATTTGGGCCGGCACATTGGTACATCCTGGCACACCTGGCGAAGAGTGGCAGGATTCAGAAACGTTTGCTTTTCCCTTCACCCCTAACAATCGAGAGATGCTGCTAGGCCTGCGTGTCGGTAAGGACCATGCCGGAACGCTCTACGAATTTGAAATCGATAACATCAGGGTCAAGATGGTGTCCTAATCTGCGGAAAGCTGTAACACCCCCTGTGGGAGCGAGCTTGCTCGCGATGGCGGAGTGTCAGGCAACGTCAATGCTGACCTGTTCTGCCGCTATCGCGAGCAAGCTCGCTCCCACAGGGGAACGGGTTGGATTGGAAGTTTGCGGCGACCGCAACGGGTCAACTCATACTCATCAATTGCCGGACCCGTTCGAGCAGTTCTACCGCACTCTCAATCAGCTGGGTAAGCAGTGCATCATCTTCATTCATATACCCCTCGTACTCGGCAAGGTTGCGCCGCTCATGGCACAGCGCGAATAACCGGACCTGCACTTTACTGGCGTCTGCGGTGTGGACCAGACATTGAAAGACCAGATAACGCTTGTCCGAACGATAGCCGCTCAAGCGTAGCGCCGTGAGCGCTGCGGCATGGGCGGCGTTGTAGGCCAGGTCGAACCGGCTGGCAAATGAGAGGGAAGTTGTTTGTGCGTCCTTCAGGCGATCCACTGCAGAACGCATCAAGCCTTCACATTCCTGACGATCAGGCGGTTCGGCTTTCAGGCCGCCGCTATGTAACAGATTCTTCAGGTTTTCGTGCTTGCCCATCCTTGGACTCCAAAGGGTCTTCACCCAGCAAATTGATCTTGTCCTGTTGCGCTACCCGCACCACGAAACTGTTGCCAGCCGCAAATTTCGCAGCCCAGTCCTGGGGCGTGTAGAGCGTAGGGTTGAGGGGGCGACCCAGCTGCTCTTCCAAGGGCATGAGCCGCTCCATCACTTCACTGTAGTGCAGGCCTTCGCCGATCAGCATGAGATCTATGTCACTGGATGCGTTTGCCTGGCCCTTGGCAATGGAGCCATAGACGAACGCCCAGCTCAGTTGTTCTGAAAAGGGTTCCAGCGCCTGGCGCAACGGTTCGGCGATGCCGATGGTTTTCTGCACGATGCCCAACAGTTCGCTGTAAATCGGGCAATGTGGATTGGCTTGATAATGGGTTTGATTGCCCAGACGCGTCATGGTGAGCACACCAGAGCGTTGCAGGCGCTCCAACTCCCGCACGAGGCTGCCCTTACCGACTTGAGCCCAGCGGGCGATTTCGTTGGTGTAGAAGCTTTGATCCGGCTTACCGAACAACAAGCCCAAGACTCGCTGCTGGGTGGCAGTGAATAGAGCATCACTGAGAGAGAGCTGATTCATGGAGGCCACCGCGAGTCCCAAAAAGGGAACGATAGATCCCTTTTTGGGACCTATCAAGCTCTGAGCCCTGAATAAGTCCCAAGAAGGGACTGATCAGACCCTTTATGGGAACGATCCGTTGATATGACGCTGAATCAGCGGCATGCCTGAATCCAGTAATCGACACATAAATCATTGTGGGAGCGAGCTGGGTCTCGATAGCGGTGGGTCTACTTGCATCAATGCTGAATGTGCCGCCGCCTTCGCGAGCAAGCTTTGCTCCCACAGGTCCTACTCAAACAGGTCCAGTCCAAACAGGTCTGATGGCTGTACGCCCCCCGCAAGAGCCCGGCCGGCTATCAGGCCGCCTCGCGCAGGACGTTGATCTCGGGCGCCCCGTTAACCACGCTGGCCGAACGCAGGCATTGTGGAGTGGGCATCCCGGCATGGGTGCCGGGATAGCCGCGCTGGGCCATGGATGGCCCTTCGCGGCGGGCCCACGGAGCAATGCCTTCGTTCGGGCACACCGAGCCTAGGCGAGGTGTCAAGTGGTGGGGCAAAAGCGTTTTGCTTACTTTTGCCTGGGCCGGCATTCCGGCTTCTCAAAAGTGAGCCGCTGTAAGAGCGGAACCGCCAGCGGCCGTTACCGCATCAATGGATATGTACCCGGTCAACAAAACCCTGGTCGGCTGTCAGGCCGCCATCGCGAGCAAGCCCGCTCCCACAGGTACTGTGTCTGACCTAGTTTTTTGCCAACCCCGAGGCAACGACCAACTCCTCCAGCGCCAACAAATCCGGCACCTTCGCTACATGCTCGCCCACTTGTACCGCCGCCTGTTCCAGCCCACACAGCGGTACATCGACGTAGCTCAACTGGGTGTCGAGTTTGTAGGAACGCGGGATACCCTGGACCAGCAACGCAATGAACCGCAACTCCGGGTGCCCGCCCAGGGCATTGAGCACGACGATGCGCGCACGCTCGCCGATCACGGTTTTCTGGCCGCAGGCCGACTCGAAACTCAGCAACGGGATTTGCCGTTCGCGCCAGCTCACCCAACCCAGGAACCACGGCGGAGTGTCCATATCGAACGCGCTGCTCTGGTAGTCGATCAGCTCGGCCACAGCCACGTTGGGCAAAATCAGGTGCCGGTCGGCCAGGGGTAGCAGCAGCCCGGTGATGTGCCCGGTGCGCGGGTGAAGGTCATGCATGGGTTTTGCTCCAGCGGGCGATGCTGTCGAGCAGCACCGATTCCTGGTACGGCTTGCCCAGGTAGTCGTTGACGCCGATGGCCATGGCGCGGTCGCGGTGTTTCTGGCCGGTGCGGGAGGTGATCATGATGATCGGCAGGTGGGCCAGGCGCGGGTCATTGCGTACTTGCGTGGCCACTTCGAAGCCGTCCATGCGCGGCATTTCGATGTCCAGCAACATCAGGTCGGGGGAGTGTTCGGCCAGCAGCGCCATGGCATCCACGCCGTCCTTGGCGGTGAGCACGTGCATGCCGTGGCGCTCCAGCAGGCGGCTGGTGACCTTGCGGACCGTCACCGAGTCGTCCACCACCAGCACCAGCAATGCTCGCGGGTGTTCGCCCTCGCCTTGCGCCGCTGCCGGGCGGCGTGGGACCTGATGAGGCAAGGCGCGGATCGGCGCCAACAGGTCGAGAATCAACACCACCCGGCCATCGCCCAGGATCGTCGCCCCCGACAAGCCCTGCACCGCCGAAAATTGCGGGCCGAGGCTCTTGACCACGATCTCCCGGGTCCCGGCGGTAGCATCCACTTGCACCGCGATATGCCGCTCGCTGCATTGCATCAGCAGCACCGGCAACGGTTGGCTCTGGCCCAACAGTTTCGGGCGAGCGCCGGTTTTCAATAGCTCACCCAGGTAGCACAGCTCATAGCGTTGCCCGGCGTAGGTGTAGGTCGGCGGGTCGAGCTGGTAATAGCCATCCAGTTCAGCGGGCAACACCCGGACGATACTTTCGATGGTGTTCAGTGGGATCGCGTACTGGTCTTCGTGACATTGCACCATCAACGCCCGGTTGACCGCCACGGTAAACGGCAGGCGAATGCGGAAATGCACGCCCTGCCCCGGTGTGGAGTCGATGACCATACTGCCACCCAGTTGCCGCACCTCTTCATGGACCACGTCCATGCCGACGCCGCGCCCGGAAATCTGGGTGATTTTTTCGGCGGTGGAAAAGCCCGGCTGCAAGATGAATTGCAGCACGTCGCGGTCGCTGATGTCGCTGTCCGGTGCCAGCAGGCCACGCTTGATCGCCTTGCTGCGCACCGCCTCCAGCGGCACGCCGGCGCCGTCGTCGCGAATGTCGAAAATGATGTCGCCACCTTCCCGGGACAGGTCGAGGCTGATGCGCCCCCGGGCCGGTTTCCCGGCAGCGATGCGCACGTCGGCCGGCTCCAGGCCGTGGTCGACGGCATTGCGCAGCATATGCTCCAAGGGCGCGGCCATGCGCTCCAGCACGCTACGGTCCATTTCGCCTTCAGCATTGCCAACCACGAACTCCACGTCCTTGCCCAACTCCTGCGCCACTTGCCGCACGATGCGTTTGAGGCGCGGCAACATGCGCTCGAACGGCACCATGCGCGTGCGCATCAACCCTTCCTGAAGTTCGGTGTTGACCCGCCCCTGCTGTTGCAGCAGGTTCTCAGCGTCGTGATTGCTGCGTTCGAGGGTTTCCTTGAGATCGAGCAAGTCCGAGGCCGATTCGAACAGCGCCCGGGACAATTGCTGCAACTGGGAATGCCGGTCCATCTCCAGCGGGTCGAATTCTTCGTAGCCCAGGCGCTCGGCCTCGACCTGCTGGCGACTGAGGATCCGGCCCTGGGTTTCGGTATCAAGACGGCGCAACTGGTCGCGCATGCGCTCGATGGTGGTTTCCATCTCGCCCAGGGCCACGCGCGCGTCGTTGACCTGCTGTTCGATACGCCCACGGAAAATCGAGGTTTCCCCAGCCAGGTTCACCAGGTCGTCAAGCAGTTCGGCGGAGACCTTGACCATGTCCGCGCCGTCGCTCGGGGTGCCGGTCTCAAGCCTTGTGGGCGCAGGCGGCGGGGTCGGGGCCGGTTCCGGCGCGGGGACGACTTTGGGCGTCTCGCTGTCCTGCGGATGATTCACCGCCTGGATCTGCGCGATCAGCCGGTCGGCAACAGGGCACGGGTGGCCGGCGCGTACCGCATCGAGCATCTGCGCCAGCCGGTCATGGCTGCTTTGCAGCAAGGCGAACAGCGCCGGTGTCGGTTGGAGCAGCCCCGCCGACAAGCCTTCATAAAGATTTTCCAGCTCATGGGCCAGGTCGCCGATGGGGACGATTTCCACCATCCGCGCTCCACCCTTGAGGGTGTGCAAATCCCGCAACAGCGTTTCCAGGGCCTGACGGTTCGATGGTTCGTCCTGCCAGCGCAGCAGCGCTGAGCCTGCGCTGTCGAGAATGTCGAAACCTTCTTCGAGGAAGATTTCCAGCAGCTCCGGGTCATGTCCGGCCCCCTCGCCCTGGATCGCCCCTGCCGAATCGATTGGGTTCGGCTTGTCCTGACGGAACCGGCGAATGGCGTCGATCAGCGCAACGGGATCGCCCAACGGCTGGCCCTGCTGCAACTGCCCGAGCAGCAGATCGAGGCGTTCGTGACTGCTGCTGAGCAGTTGCTCGAGTTCCTCGCTGTGGCTGTAACGGCGGTCCACCAGCCCTTCGTAGAGATTTTCCAGCTCCTGGGCCAAGTCGCTCACCGGCCGGATATCGGCCATTCGTGCGCCGCCCTTGAGGGTGTGCAAGTCTCGTTGCAACGAGGACAGCGGTGCTGCGTTGTCCGGGTCGGCCAGCCAACGTTGCAGGGCCTGGGCGGCGCTTTCGAGGATGTCCTGCGCCTCTTCGAGGAAAATCGAGGCAATGTCGTCGTCCACTGAGGTCTCAGCAGGGGCGCTGCGCTGCAGTTCCGCTGTCGCGTTACCCAGTTCGCGGATGCTCAGGGTGCGGCTGCCATCGCTGCGGATCAGGCCGGTGGCGGATGGGTCCAGGCTCTCTTGGAGCAAGCCGCGCAGGGCCTGCACCCGCTCGGGCTGCGAGTGCACGTGTTGCCCGGCGGCCAGTTCATCGAGCATGTCGATCAAGGCTTCATGGGCGCGCTGCGCTTCCTGGAAAAACACGTCGCTGACTGCCAGGCTGCTTTCCTCCACTGCGCCATAGAGATCGAGCAAGGCTTCACAGAGCTCGTCCACCGGGTGCAAGTCGGCCAAGTGCGCGCCTTCGCCGAGGGTGGTCAGCTCGTCCAGCAGCGCACTGAGTTCCTGGCCTTCGCCGGGGTGCTGCTGCCAACGGCGCAAGAGGTTTTCGGCATCGAGCAGGATATCCATGCCCTGGGCGAGGAAGTTGTTGATCAGTTGGGGATCGCGCTTGGTCCGCAAGCCTTTGTCCGGTGCACTGAGGGCCGTTTGCAGGCGCTCGGCCAGCAGCGTTTGGGTTCGCTGGATCAGCTCTTCTGCGCCGGGGATCGGCGCCAGGGGGTCACCGTGCAACTGACGCAAGCCCAGGCGCAACAGGCCCTCGGCCTCCAGCAGCAATTCAGTTTCATCAAGGTCGAGGGCGATCAGGTGCGCCTTGTATTCCCGGGCCAACTGGTCCATCGCGCCGGCCAGCTCGGCAATCGGCAACACGCCGGCCATTGATGCGCTGCCCTTGAGGGTATGCAAGGCTCGCTGCAATTCGTCGTTGGCCTGCAGCGGCAAGTGTTCGGCGGCCTGGTCGAGAAAGCGATTGAGGCTGGCAAGGTGACCCTGGGCTTCGTTGTCGAATATCTTCAGCAACAACGGGTCGAGGGCGGCGACATCCTGGGCGTCTTCATCGTCATCGACGCCCTTTGCCAGCGCATGGGCACGGGCCGCCAGACGGTCGACATCGTCGCGCTGACGCTGGCGGTTGTCTGCAAACTCGCTCACCAGGGCCGGTAGCAACTGCACCGTCTCATCGAGCAACTGCCGGACCGCAGCACCCGGCTCAACACTGCGCTCCAGCACCCGGTTGAGCAGGTTTTCCACAGCCCAGGCCAGCTCTCCCAAGACCAGCGCCCGCACCATCCGACCGCTGCCCTTGAGGGTATGGAAGGCCCTGCGCAATTCGGCCAGGGCGCCATGGTCGTCAGGGTGAGCGGCCCAGCGCGGCAGGTATTCGCGCAAAACGTCGAGTACCTCGTCGGCTTCTTCAAGGAAGACCTCGCGCAGCTCGTCGTCCACCGGATGCTCGTCCAACGGCGGCGGCAGCAGGCTACCCGGCGTGCTCCGGGCCGGCGGGTTGACCGCCGAGACCGGGCTGGCCAGCATTTGGGCCAAGGACTGCACGGTCTGCGGGTCATCCAGCTCCTGCAAGTCCTGCATGACCTGGGCCTCGTTCGGGCTCAGCACATCGTCAAGCAACGGCACCCGGGCTTCGTCGGGGAAATAACCGAGGGCCCCCAGGCTGCGCTCGACCACGTCCAACAAGGGTTCGCCGGGCGTTTCCGGGTCTTCGCTCAAACGTTCCAGGTAATATTCGAGGCCGGTGATTACGTCGGCCAGGTGATCGAGTTCTTCCCAGCCCGGCTGGGCGTGATCCAACAGCAGATGCTCGCGAATGAAACCATTGCACGCCTCCACAAGGCTGGCGGCGCGGCTCAAGGGGATCATCGCCAGCGCGCCGCGCACCTGGGTCAGCAACGCCGGTAGCGCTTGCAGTTGTTCGCTGTTCCAGTCGGCGTCGATGTAGTCGACGATCATGTCCTTGGCCTGTTGCAGGCAGGTGTGGGCTTCCTTGATGACGATCTGGTGGATCTGGGTCAGGTCTGTGGTGGGCAGGTGGCTGTCTTCAGGGCTCTCGGGCTCGACGGTGCCGACCATGCCGGCCAGAGTGGCCTCGACGTAGAGCAAGGCCCCGGCGACATCCATGAGCGTCGCGTCATCCGGCTCGCGATGACCTTGGGCGAGGCTCAGGACCACCGCCAATTGATCGATGATCACTTTTCGCGGCTGACCGAAGCCGAGCACCGCCAGGGTGTCGGCGATCTGTCGCAGGGGCGCCAGCAGGCTGTCCAGCTCCGAGGCGTGCTGGCGGTCACTGCGCACGAACAGGTCGAGCCGCTCCTTGACCCGCACCAGCTCTTCGCAGAGTGCGGCGAGCACCGAGCGCATGGCATCGCGGTCCGGTCCGGCCAGGCGTGCGCGTTCTTCGTCGACCATGGCGCTGTCGGGCAGCGCGTCGTCCAGTGAGTAGCGTTCTTTCATGATCTGCATCTGCCCGCTGGGATGTTCGGCCTTGGCAATATAGAACAACAAACTCGTCAGCAACTGTGGCGGCGCCGGTTGATTGATGCCTTGCAGGCCCTGGTCCAACAGGCGCTTGAGTTCCTTGTCCGCTTCCTTGAATAAGCTGCGCAGGGCCGGGCTATTGGCGATACGCCCCTCGCGCATGCCTTCGACCAGGGCCGACGCCACCTGCCACAGCGCATTGAGCGGTGCGCCGGCGCACAGCCCTTCCAGGCGGTGGAAGACCTTGGCCAGATAGCCGAGATGGGTGGCGTCGTCCTGTTCGCGCAACAGCCCCACCAGGGCCACTTGCAGGGTCTGGCGCAGTTTGCGCAAGGTGTTGGGCAGGTCAGGCGGTTCGAGTCGCTTCAAGGCCTCGTCACTGAGCGGCGCGATCAGCGGTAACTCTGGACTGAACAGGCTGGTCTCCGACAACAGGCTCTCGCCCCGGGCGCTGCGCAAATCATTGATCAACGGCAGCACCACCAACGGCAGGTCGCGGCGGGCACCTTGGATGCGGTCCAGATAGATCGGCAACTGCCCAAGGGCCTGGCTCAACAGACTGATGGCTTCGTCGCGATGGGCGATGCGGTTGTCCTGCAGGGCGACGCACAGCTGTTCCATCTCCTCGGCCAGCAGCGCCGCACCATAGAACTCGACCATCTGCAGGCCGCCGTGCACCTGATGAATGCACGCCAGACAGTGCGCGAGGGCATCCGCCGCCTGCGGGTCGTCCACCAGGCGATTGAGCGCCAGATGGGCCTGCTTCAGCGTTTCGGCAATCTCGCCCTTGACCCACTCCAGGGCCACATAGTCGTGCCGATCACCCATAACCACTCCAATCAGCAGAACCTAACACCTCTGTGGGGAAGAAGTTTCTCTGTGGGAGCAAAGCTTGCTCGCGATGCAGACGCCGCAGCTCCCGAAGTACCGCGTTATCTTCATCGCGAGCAAGCCTTGCTCCCACAGTCACACTTTTCCCTCATCAACAGCCGCCGCCGGCAAAGTAAACCCCGACACCGAACGACGCAGCTGACTGGCCATTTTCGCCAGGTTGCCGATGCTCTCGGCGGTGGCGGTGGAGCCGGAAGAGGTTTGCGTGGTGATCTGCTGGATCACGTTCATGGTCAAGGAAATCTGCCCCGCCGACGTGGTCTGTTGCTGCGCCGCGTTGGAAATGCTCTGGATCAGCGCCGCCAGGGTCTTGGACACGCCTTCGATTTCTTCCAGGGCCACCCCGGCATCCTGGGCCAGTCGGGCGCCGCGCACCACTTCGGTGGTGGTCTGTTCCATGGAAATCACCGCCTCGTTCGTATCAGCCTGAATCGCCCGCACCAGGGTCTCGATCTGCCGGGTCGCCGCCGAAGAGCGCTCCGCCAGCCGCTGCACTTCATCGGCCACCACCGCGAACCCGCGCCCGGCGTCACCGGCCATGGACGCCTGGATAGCGGCGTTGAGTGCCAGGATGTTGGTCTGGTCGGCAATGTCATCGATCAGGCTGACAATGTCGCCGATTTCCTGAGACGACTCCCCCAGGCGCTTGATGCGCTTGGCCGTGTCCTGGATCTGCTCGCGAATGTTGTCCATGCCATGAATGGTGTTGTGCACCACCTCGTTGCCTTTGTTGGCGATCTCCACGGAGCGCTCGGCCACCGCCGACGACTCGGCGGCATTGGCCGAGACCTGATCGATGGACTGGGCCATTTCATTGATTGAAGTCGAAGCTTCGGATATCTGCTGGGCCTGATGTTCGGAAGCCTGCGCCAGGTGCATGGCCGTAGCCTGGGTTTCCTGCACCGCAGCGGCGACCTGGCCGGCGGTGAGGTTGATGGTGGCCACAAGGTCACGCAGTTGGTCCACCGAATAGTTGATGGAATCGGCGATGGTGCCGGTAAAGTCTTCGGTAACCGAGGCGGTCACGGTCAGGTCGCCATCGGCCAGGTCTTCGATCTCGTCCAGCAGACGCATGATCGCGTTCTGGTTGCGCTCATTCTTTTCTGCGGTTTCACGCAACTGCCGGTTGGTTTCGCGGACCATCACCAGCCCGATCAGGATGATCGACATCAGCGCCAACAGACCCAGCACATAACCACCGATGGCGTTTGCGGAACGCCCGCCGGCCAGGTTTTCGAACGCGGTGGCCAGGTGCGACGCTTCGTCCAGCAAGGTTTGCGACAGGTTGAAGATGTTGCCTGCCGACTCGCGGACCTTGAACAGCTCAGGAGAGGTTTCGAGGATTTCGTCCACCGAGCCGGAGACGAATTCGAAGAGTTCGCTGATCTCACTCAGGCGAGCCCGGGCATCGCGGTCCTGTACTTGGGAGATCTTCAAGGCCGGGTCACCTTGCGACATGCCATTGAGCACCTGACCAAAACGTGCGGCATCGCGGCCAAAGGTATCGGCGGCCTGACTAGCGTTTTCATCCCCCGCCAGCACGGTGTTCACCGCCCCGAGAATCCGTTCGGCCAGCAACGACTGGCGCTGGGCCATGGCGACCTGCGCGGCGGGCGCGCCGCGTTGCAGGAGAATTTCGACGACTTTTTCGTACTCGACCTGCAATTGCGGCACGGTTTCGGCGAGGGTTGCCGCCACCTGATGCAGCGACAGCACAGTCTGTTCGCTGGACAGGATGGCATCGGTGTTCTTGAGCAAGCGTTCCCAGTCCAGCTGTACGGCACGCATCTGCGGGCGCAGGGCAGCAGGTGCCGGTGGCAGGCCGGTCACCGGGTCGCCTTGCTTCAGGTAGCCCCAGCGCTGGGCGAAATCATTGCGCGCCTCGCTCAGCAACTTGAACGCCGCGGCCTTGCCGGCGGCCGCCTCGGTGGCGTTCTTGGCGATGCGCTGGGACAGCACCCGCAACTCACCGGCGTGGCCGATGTACTGCTTGTCGTAGTTTGACTGGGTGTTGAGGTAAGCGAAGTTGGCGAACAGCAGCATGATGAAGACAATCAGCGCGACGAACAGCACGATGATCTGCGAACGACTGCGCGACGCTTCCAGAGGCTTGCCTGTATTTGCTTTGATCATCGGTTCTCGCCTGTACTGCCCAATCCAACCCACTCACCACTGCCAACTGTAAGCAAGCCCTTGTAGTGCAGCCTGCTCAATCAGTGTGACTCTGTGGGAGCAAGGCTTGCCTGCGATGAAAACAACACGGTTTCCCGCCTACCGAGGCGCCGCCATCGCGAGCAAGCTTTGCTCCCACTGGCTCGTTCCCACAAGGGACCGTGTGGCATCTCGTCAAACAGCTACATCCATGAACCCCGGCGAGCGCGTCAGCGCAAACGGGCTGAACACCTGCCACTGCCGTTCACCGCGAAACCGGCCCTTGACGAAGGCCGACTCCGGGCCGTCAAGGTCGTCCATCAGCGTCGGCTCCAGGCTGTCCTGGGCAAAATGCTGCAATCCGAGGACTTCATCCACCAGCAACCCGGTAAAGACCTCGTCATGATCCACCACCAGCACCCGCCGCTGCTTGCGCACGCTCGACAGCTCATGGCCGAAGAAACCGCACAAATCCATCAACGGCAATAAGCGCCCGCGCAGATTAGCCACACCACGAACCCATGGCTTGACCCCGGGCAAATGTGTGTAGCGCGGTTCGTGCAGCACTTCGCTAACTTCGCCCATGGGCGCCACGTACCAGTGTTCGCCGAGGCGAAAACCGATGCCGCTCCAGCTGTCGCCGTGGGTCGGTTGTGACGGCAGGTCCGCCCCCAGCAGCCGGCAACGCCGGTCGATCTGCAGGAGCAGTTCGAAAGCGGTCAGGGATTGGCTCATGGCCGCGTCATCAACCCGCCAGCACGTTGTTCAGGGTCTTGATCAGGGTTTCTTCGTCCACCGGTTTGGTCAGGTAGTCCTTCGCGCCTTGGCGAGTGCCCCAGACCTTGTCGGTGTCCTGGTCCTTGGTGGTGATGATGATCACCGGGATGTGCCCGGTGTCCGGATCCTTGGTCAACTGGCGCGTGGCCTGGAAACCGTTGAGGCCGGGCATGACGATATCCATCAGGACCGCGTCGGGCTTTTCCTGGCGAGCCAGGGCCACGCCGTCGGCACCGTTTTCGGCCTTCAGGACCTGGTGGCCGTGCTTTTCCAGCATGCCGGTCAGTTTGTACATTTCGGTCGGCGAATCATCGACGATCAGAATTCGTGCCATGGTGTTCCCCATTTTTCGTTGACCCCAGGCCCGATGGCCGAGTGTCATTAATGTGCCTGGTGCGGCTGGACAGCGGCAAAGCCCGGAACATGAGCCCGTATCGCGCCCAGCAGTTCTTCCTTGCTGAAAGGCTTGGTCAAAAACTGATCGGAGCCGACGATGCGCCCCTTGGCCTTGTCGAACAAACCGTCCCGGGACGACAACATGATCACCGGCGTGGCCTTGAAAACGCTGTTGTTCTTGATCAGGGCACAAGTCTGGTAACCGTCCAGGCGCGGCATCATGATGTCGACAAAGATAATGCCCGGATGATGGTCGGCGATCTTGGCCAGGGCATCGAAGCCATCGACCGCCGTGATGACCTCGCAACCCACGTTGCGCAACAAGGTCTCGGCGGTGCGGCGGATGGTCTTCGAGTCGTCGATGACCATGACCTTCAAGGCGCTGGGTTGCTGCTGCGTAAGATGCTCTGCCATTGCCACTGCAAACCGGTTTTTAACGCGTAAGTGTGAACGACAGCGCAAACCCTTGATGTTCAAGGCCCGCACGTCACATGCCAGCCTTTTTAGCACAGTCTCCATCGCCGATCTATCGGCCGCTCGGTACAGTGGTTTTTCCTTGACCGCCAATCTTCCGGGCGCCACTCTGACGCCACTTTTTCACACCATTTGTGCCCATCAATTTTCGAGGAACCAAGCCATGAGCGTACGCGTCGGCATTGTCATGGACCCTATCGCCAGCATTTCCTATAAAAAGGATAGCTCGCTGGCCATGCTGCTGGCCGCTCAGAAGCGCGGCTGGGAGCTGTTCTACATGGAGCAGCGCGACCTCTACCAGGCCGAAGGCCAGGCGCGGGCACGGATGAAGCCGCTGAACGTCTTCGCCAACCCCGAAAAATGGTTTGAGCTGGGTACCGAACGCGATGCGCTGCTCAGCGACCTGGACGTGATCCTCATGCGCAAGGATCCGCCTTTCGACATGGAGTTCGTGTATTCCACCTACCTGCTGGAACAGGCCGAAAACGCCGGTGTGCTGGTGGTCAACAAACCCCAGAGCCTGCGCGACTGCAACGAAAAGCTGTTCGCCACGCTGTTCCCGCAATGCACGCCGCCCACCATCGTCAGCCGTCGCCCGGACGTGCTGCGTGAATTCGCCGACCATCACGGCGACGTGATCCTCAAGCCCCTGGACGGCATGGGCGGCTCCTCGATTTTCCGTCACACCGCCGGCCACCCCAACCTGTCGGTGATCCTGGAAACCCTGACCCTGCACGGCCAACAGCAGATCATGATCCAGGGTTACCTGCCGGCCATCGTCGATGGCGACAAGCGCATCCTGATGATCGACGGCGAACCGGTGGACTATTGCCTGGCGCGCATTCCCGCGGCCGGCGAAACCCGCGGCAACCTGGCGGCCGGCGGGCGTGGCGAGGCGCGTCCGTTGACTGAAAAGGACCGCTGGATCGCGGCCAAGGTCGGCCCGACCCTGCGGGAGAAAGGTCTGCTGTTCGTGGGCCTGGACGTGATCGGCGAGCACCTGACGGAAATCAACGTCACCAGCCCGACCTGCATCCGCGAGATCGACAACGCCTTCGGCACCGACATCGGCGCGATGCTGATGGATGCCATCGATCAGAAGCTCAAGGCTCGTTGATCCAGATCCTGCTGAAGGAAACCCACATTGCGTTATCATGCCCGGCCTGAAAAAAACGCGATGTTGGTTTCCTTGCCATGACCCTCCCGTCCGATCTGCCCCAAGAGCTCGCCCATCGCGGCGTGCGCCCGGCTGATCGTCTCGGTTTTACCCTGTTCCTGGCGGCATTGATCCACTTGGCACTGCTGCTGGGCGTCGGGTTTGCCACGGTAGAACCCAAACAGATCAGCCAGACCCTGGAAATCACCCTGGCCACCTTCAAAAGCGAAGCCAAGCCACAAAAAGCGGACTTCCTCGCCCAGGAAAACCAGCAAGGCAGTGGCACCCTGGAAAAAAAGGCGACGCCCAAGACCACCCAGATCGCGCCATTCCAGGACAATAAAGTGCAGAAGGTCACACCGCCGCCAGCGGCCAAGCCCGAGGTCCGGGAGACGGCGCCCAAGGCCGCCGTGACCACCGTGGCGCCGAAGCCGAAAAAAGCCCCGGTCAAAGAAGAGGTCAGGCCCGACCCCAAACCCAAGGCCCCGGTGCCCACCTTCGACAGCGCCCAACTGTCCAGCGACATCGCCAGCCTGGAAGCCGAGCTGGCCCAGGAACAGCAGTTGTATGCCAAACGCCCGCGTATCCACCGCCTGAGCGCCGCCTCGACCATGCGCGACAAGGGCGCCTGGTACAAAGATGAGTGGCGCAAGAAAGTCGAGCGCATCGGCAATCTCAACTACCCCGACGAAGCCCGGCGCAAGCAGATCTATGGCAACTTGCGGCTGCTGGTCTCGATCAACCGCGACGGCTCGTTGTATGAAGTGCTGGTGCTGGAGTCCTCCGGCCAGCCATTGCTGGATCAGGCCGCCCAGCGGATCGTGCGCCTGGCCGCGCCGTTCGCACCGTTTACCGGGGACCTGTCGGACATCGACCGCCTGGAAATCATCCGCACCTGGAAGTTCGCCCGGGGCGATCGTCTCTCCAGCAACTGACCCCATCCCCTTGTGGGAGCGAGCCTGGTCGCGATAGCAATCGAACATCCAGCATTGATGTCGCCTGACACACCGCATCGCGAGCAGGCTCGCTCCCATAGGGGTTTCGTGACAGTCTCCGGCATTTGCTGCACATCCCCAGCTTGTCAGTTCGCCCCTGCGCCGCCACACTAGCGCCTATGAAAAACGTCAGCCCCACCTACCTCAAGCATCACTTCCTGATTGCCATGCCACACATGGCCGATCCGAACTTTGCCCACACCTTGACCTACATCGTCGAGCACACGGCCAATGGGGCCATGGGGCTGGTGATCAATCGGCCGCAGGAACTGAACCTGGCGGACATTCTTGAGCAGTTGCGCCCGGATGTAGAACCGCCACTCTTGTGCCAGCACGTCCCGATTTTCATCGGCGGCCCGGTGCAGACCGACCGAGGCTTCGTGCTCCACCCGACGGGGCCGTCCTACCAGGCCACCGTGGACCTGGATGGCGTCTCGCTGTCCACCTCCCAGGATGTGCTGTTCGCCATCGCCGACGGCGTAGGCCCGGAAAAAAGCCTGATCGCCCTCGGCTATGCCGGTTGGGAAGCCGGGCAATTGGAAGCCGAGCTGGCCGATAACGCCTGGCTGACCTGCCCGTTCGACGCCGACATCCTGTTCAACACCAGCAGCGAACTGCGCCTGGAAGCAGCGGCCAGCCGGCTGGGGGTCAACCTCAGTCTGCTCACCAGCCAGGCAGGACACGCCTGATGGCCCTGCGCTTGCTGCTGGGCTTCGATTACGGCACCAAACAGATCGGCGTGGCGGTCGGCCAGGTGATTACCGGCCAGGCCCGCGAGCTGTGCACCCTCAAGGCGCAGAACGGCGTTCCCGACTGGAACCAGGTCGAAGCGCTGATCAAGGAGTGGAAACCCGACGCCGTGGTGGTCGGCCTGCCGCTGAACATGGACGGCACGCCCAGCGAGATGTGCGTTCGTGCGGAGAAATTCGCCCGCAGGCTCAACGGCCGCTACAACCTGCCTTTCTATACCCACGACGAGCGTCTGACCACGTTCGAGGCCAAGGGTGAACGCTTGGTACGTGGCGGGCAGAAAGGCAGTTACCGCGACAACCCGGTAGACGCCATCGCGGCCGCCCTGCTGCTGCAAGGCTGGCTCGACGCCAACGCCGCCCTGTTCGAAACCTGATTTTTTTGAAAGCGCCGCCAGGGCGCTTTCTTTTAGCGATAAACCGGGCCTCTGACCACCGGCCCGGGAACCTGAAGGAGCCAGCATGAGCCTGCCCAATCCCGCCGAACTGATCAGCCAGATGGCGATTCGTCTCACGGCGCATCTGGAACAACGCGGCATCAGCGAACCGCGCTACATCGGCATTCGCACCGGTGGCGTCTGGGTCGCCCAGGCCTTGCTCGAAGAACTGGGCAGCGATGTGCCGCTGGGCACCCTCGATGTGTCGTTCTACCGCGACGACTTCAGCCAGAACGGCCTGCACCCGCAAGTACGCCCTTCGGCCCTGCCATTCGAGATTGAAGGCCAGCATCTGGTACTGATCGACGATGTGCTGATGAGCGGCCGGACCATCCGCGCCGCCATGAACGAACTGTTCGATTATGGCCGCCCCGCCAGCGTGACCCTGGTGTGCCTGCTGGACCTGGACGCCGCCGAGCTGCCGATCCGCCCGAACGTGGTCGGCGCGACGCTGACGCTGGCCGCTCACGAGCGAGTCAAGCTGTCCGGCCCCGCGCCGCTGCAACTCGAACTGCAAGACCTTGCCCTTTAACTGCCCTTGTAAGAGTCCATTGCGATGACGCCTCTCGAAACCAAGCGAGCGCTACAGCTCAACGATCAGGGCCAGCTGCGGCACTTCCTGTCCCTCGACGGCCTGCGCCGCGAGCTGCTGACGGAAATCCTCGACACCGCCGATTCGTTCCTCGAAGTCGGGGCCCGGGCGGTGAAGAAAGTCCCGTTGCTGCGCGGCAAGACCGTGTGCAACGTGTTCTTCGAAAACTCCACCCGCACCCGCACCACCTTCGAACTGGCAGCCCAGCGGCTGTCGGCGGACGTGATCACCCTCAACGTATCCACCTCCTCGGCGAGCAAGGGCGAAACCCTGCTCGATACCTTGCGCAACCTCGAGGCCATGGCGGCCGACATGTTCGTCGTGCGTCACGGTGATTCCGGCGCCGCGCATTTCATTGCCGAGCATGTATGCCCACAAGTGGCGATCATCAACGGCGGCGACGGCCGTCACGCCCACCCAACCCAGGGCATGCTGGACATGCTGACCATCCGTCGGCACAAGGGCAGCTTCGAGAACCTGTCGGTGGCTATCGTCGGCGACATCCTGCACTCGCGGGTGGCCCGTTCGAACATGCTCGCCCTCAAGACCCTCGGCTGCCCGGACATCCGGGTGATCGCGCCGAAAACCCTGCTGCCCATTGGCGTCGAGCAGTACGGTGTGAAGGTCTACACCGACATGACCGAAGGCCTCAAGGACGTGGACGTGGTGATCATGCTGCGCCTGCAGCGCGAACGCATGACCGGCGGCCTGTTGCCCAGCGAAGGCGAGTTCTACCGCCTGTTCGGCCTGACCACCGCGCGCCTGGCCGGGGCCAAGCCGGACGCCATCGTCATGCACCCGGGGCCGATCAACCGCGGGGTGGAGATCGAGTCGGCAGTGGCCGACGGACCACATTCGGTGATCCTCAACCAGGTGACCTACGGCATCGCCATCCGCATGGCCGTGCTGTCCATGGCCATGAGCGGGCAAACGGCCCAGCGCCAATTCGACCAGGAGAACGCCCAGTGAAGCTCAGCATTCTCGGCGCACGCGTGATCGATCCGGCCAGCGGCCTGGATCAAGTGACTGACATCCACATCGATGCCTGCAAAATTGTCGCCCTTGGCGCCGCTCCGGCCGGTTTTACCGCCGTTGATACCCTCAACGCCCAAGGCCTGGTGGCCGCCCCTGGCCTGGTGGACCTGAACGTCGCCCTGCGCGAACCCGGTTACAGCCGCAAAGGCAGTATCGTCAGCGAAACCCAGGCTGCCGCCGCCGGTGGCGTGACCAGTTTGTGCTGCCCGCCACAGACCAAGCCGGTACTGGACACCTCGGCCGTGGCCGAGCTGATCCTCGATCGCGCCCGCGAAGCCGGCAACACCAAGGTGTTCCCTATCGGCGCCTTGAGCAAAGGCCTCGATGGCGAGCAACTGGCAGAACTCATTGCGCTACGCGACGCCGGTTGCGTGGCGTTCGGCAATGGCCTGAACAGTTTTCGCAATACCCGCACCCTGTGCCGCGCCCTGGAATACGCTGCGACCTTCGGCCTGACGGTGATCTTCAACTCCCAGGATCACGATCTGGCTGAAGGTGGGCTGGCCCACGAAGGCCCGACCGCCAGTTTCCTCGGCCTACCGGGCATTCCGGAAACCGCCGAAACCGTGGCCCTGGCCCGGGACCTGCTGCTGGTGGAACAAAGCGGCGTGCGCGCACACTTCAGCCAGTTGACCAGCGCCCGCGGCGCCGCACTGATCGCCCAGGCCCAGGCTCGCGGCCTGCCCGTCACCGCCGATGTAGCGCTGTACCAACTGATCCTGACCGACGAAGCGCTGATCGACTTCAACAGCGTCTATCACGTCCAGCCGCCGCTGCGCACCCGCGCCGACCGCGATGGCTTGCGCGAGGCCGTGAAGTCCGGGGTGATCTCGGCCATCTCCAGCCATCACCAGCCCCACGAGCGCGATGCCAAGCTGGCACCATTCGGCGCCACGGAACCGGGCATCAGCAGCGTCGAACTGTTGCTGCCACTGGCCATGACACTGGTGGAAGACGGATTGCTGGACCTGCCGACCCTGCTGGCACGCCTGAGCAACGGCCCGGCCGACGCGCTGCAATTACCGGTGGGTAAACTGGCAGTGGGCGCGGCGGCGGACCTGGTGCTGTTCGACCCGGCGGCGTCCACCGTGGCGGGTGAAGCCTGGCGTTCCAAGGGTGACAACTGCCCGTTCCTTGGCCACAGTTTGCCGGGGGTGGTGCGTTATACGCTGATGGATGGGCGGATTACTCACCAGGCCTGACACCGCATCGCTCTTATCGCGAGCAGGCTCGCTCCCACAGGGATCTTCGGTGAACACATAACCTGTGAACACCTTGATCCAGTGTGGGAGCGAGCCTGCTCGCGATGCAGGCGACTCGGTCTTAATGAAAAGCCCCGCGCTTCTGCGCATTGCGAATCGAGACCTGATCGTTCAGCGTCCAGAAGTCATACAGCACCCCCAGGAAAAACACCCCGCCAGTCAGCAGGTAAAGGATGCCGGTGAGCCATTTGCCCTGGTACATGCGGTGCACACCCAGCACACCGAGAAACGTCAGCAGAATCCACGCCACGCTGTACTCGAGGGGACCCGGGGTGAAGCGCAGATCGGCCTCCCGATCCATGGCCGGAATCAGGAACAGGTCGATCAGCCAGCCGATGCCCAACAAGCCGAAGGTGAAAAACCAGATCGTGCCGGTGATCGGCTTGCCGTAGTAGAAGCGGTGGGCGCCGGTAAAGCCGAAAATCCACAAGAGATAGCCGATCACTTTGCTGTGGGTATCGCGTAAAGCGTCCTGCTGATAGCTGTTCATGAATCGCCTCTTTTGCCTCGATAGATAAATTTGTTCGGATTATTTGTGACTTTTTTATGGATTGCCGACAAGCGGTCTCCAGCGTCAGGAACCCGGTAAACCCCCGTGCTGTCTGGGTTCTGTCAGACAATCAGGTCAATATGTCGCAATTATGCGGGTTTCACCTGGGGTTGCGATTCGACAAACGGCCTCGGAACAGTAAAAAAAGCTGTTATAAAGTTGCGCGCTTACCTTCAAGAGCCCTGCCTATGCGTCCATTTATCAAGACATGGCTAACCATTTGCCTATTATTGCCCCTGGCCGCCCACGCCACCAATCGTGAGCAACGTCTTCCCAACGTCAACGGCTACACCCCCAAATCCCATGTTTCTGCTCCTTCGAGCAAGAACAAGCGAAACGCCCAGCGTTTGAGCACCGCCAATAGCAAGCTGGTTCCGGTCATGACCGCCAAGACAAGCAGCAACGTCTTGAGCCGTGCCGTTAACGTACTGGGAACACCTTACCGTTGGGGCGGCAGTAGCCCAAGCAAAGGTTTCGATTGCAGCGGCCTGGTGAAGTACGCCTTCAACGATGCCACCTTCGACCTGCCGCGCACTTCCAATGCGATGGCCAGCGGTCACGGCCAGAAGGTCGATCGCAAGGACCTCAAGCCCGGCGATCTGATTTTCTTCAAGCTCAAGAGCCGCCGGGTCAACCACGTGGCCATCTACCTGGGCAATGACCGCTTCATCCACGCCCCGCGCCGTGGCAAGTCGGTGACCATCGATACCTTGAACAAGCCGTACTGGAACAGCCACTACGTCCTTGCCAAGCGGGTGCTGCCCAAAGAGCCGAAAGGGATGCAGCTGGTTCAGCGCTGATTTGAAAGTGGCACATTTGCCAGTTCAAGCAAACTGTGGGAGCGAGCCTGTTCGCGATAGCGGTACATCCGTCAACTTCAATGTTGGCTGATCCAACGCTATCGCGAGCAAGCTCGCTCCCACAGGAGGTTTTGTGGCCGATCCTCAGAAGTTATCCGGCGTACGCGCCCGCTCCCGCGCATGTTCGCGACTGATCAGCCCCTTGTTCAGCAAATCCTTCAAACACATATCCAATGTCTGCATCCCCAGCGACCCACCGGTCTGGATCGCCGAGTACATCTGCGCCACCTTGTCCTCGCGGATCAGGTTACGGATCGCCGACGTTCCCAGCATGATTTCATGAGCCGCGACCCGGCCGCCGCCAATCTTCTTGACCAGCGTCTGTGAAATCACCGCCTGCAAGGATTCGGACAACATCGAACGAACCATGGATTTCTCATCCCCCGGGAACACGTCCACCACCCGGTCGATGGTCTTGGCCGCCGAGGTGGTGTGCAAGGTGCCAAACACCAGGTGACCGGTTTCGGCGGCGGTCAGGGCCAGGCGGATGGTCTCCAGGTCACGCATCTCCCCCACCAGAATCACGTCCGGGTCTTCGCGCAGGGCTGAGCGCAGGGCCGTGGAGAAACTTTGGGTGTCGCGGTGCACTTCGCGCTGGTTGATCAGGCATTTGCGCGGCTCGTGGACAAACTCGATGGGATCTTCGATGGTGAGGATGTGATGGTGTTTGTGGGTGTTGAGGTAGTCGATCATCGCCGCCAGGGTGGTGGACTTGCCGGAGCCGGTCGGCCCGGTCACCAACACCAGCCCGCGAGGCGCCTCGGTCACTTTGCGAAACACTTCGCCCATCCCCAGGTCTTCCATGGTCAGGACTTTCGACGGGATGGTCCGGAACACCGCACCTGCACCGCGATTCTGGTTGAACGCATTGACCCGGAACCGTGCGACGCCCGGCACGTCGAAGGAAAAGTCGGTTTCCAGAAACTTCTCGTAATCTACCCGCTGCCGGTCGTTCATGATGTCGTAGATCAGCTCATGGACCTGCTTGTGGTCCAGGGCCGGCAGGTTGATCCGCCTCACATCGCCATCGACACGGATCATCGGCGGCAGCCCGGCGGACAAGTGCAGGTCCGATGCGCCCTGTTTGGCGCTGAACGCCAGTAGCTCAGTGATATCCATAGCGCTCCTCAATTCCAGTAGAATGCCGCGAACCTCACCGCTGGCGCTTCTTTAATGTCCACGATAGCAGACAACATTGCTCAGGTTAGATCGCGTATCCGCGCAGCCGAACAAGCCGCCCACCGCGACGAACACAGCGTGCAGCTGCTGGCGGTGAGCAAGACCAAGCCCGCCCAGGCCCTGCGTGAAGCCTATGCCGCCGGCCTGCGGGACTTTGGCGAGAACTATCTGCAGGAGGCGCTGGGCAAACAGGCCGAACTGACCGACCTGCCCTTGATCTGGCACTTCATCGGCCCCATTCAATCGAACAAGACGCGCGCTATCGCCGAACATTTCGACTGGGTGCATTCCGTGGATCGTTTGAAAATTGCACAACGCCTGTCCGAGCAGCGCCCGGCCGACCTACCGCCGCTGAATATCTGCATCCAGGTCAACGTCAGCGGTGAAGACAGCAAATCCGGCTGCACCGCGGCGGACCTGCCCGCTCTGGCCAGCGCCATCAGCGCGTTGCCACGCCTGAAGCTGCGTGGGTTGATGGCGATTCCCGAACCGACCGAGGAGCGTGCCGCCCAGGATGCCGCCTTCGCAGCGGTTCAACGCTTGCAAGCCGATCTGAAGCTACCGCTGGACACCCTTTCCATGGGCATGAGCCATGACCTCGAGTCGGCCATTGCCCAGGGCGCCACCTGGGTGCGGATCGGTACCGCGCTGTTTGGTGCGCGCGACTATAGCCGTAGCTAGCCGTACGCCATGCTGACTCAACTCTCTAATCAAGGACCTGTCATGAGCAACACACGTATTGCCTTCATCGGCGCCGGCAACATGGCCGCCAGCCTGATCGGCGGCCTGCGGGCCAAGGGTCTGGACGCTTCGCAGATCCGCGCCAGCGATCCGGGGGCCGAGACTCGCGCCCGGGTGAGCACAGAGCACGGCATCGAAACGTTCGCCGACAACGCCCAGGCCATCGAGGGCGCGGACGTCGTCGTGCTGGCGGTCAAGCCACAGGCGATGAAAACTGTCTGCGAGGCCATTCGTCCAAGCCTCAAACCCCATCAGATGGTGGTGTCGATCGCCGCCGGCATTACCTGCGCCAGCATGAACAACTGGCTCGGGTCCCAGCCGATCGTGCGCTGCATGCCCAACACCCCGGCGCTGCTGCGCCAGGGCGTCAGTGGGCTGTTCGCGACCGCACAAGTGACCGCCGAACAGCGCCAGCAGGCCGAAGAACTGCTCTCGGCCGTAGGCCTGGCACTGTGGCTGGAAACCGAGCAGCAACTGGATGCGGTGACGGCCGTGTCCGGCTCGGGCCCGGCATACTTTTTCCTGCTGATCGAAGCCATGACCGCCGCCGGTGAAAAACTCGGCCTGCCACGCGAAATCGCCGCCAAACTGACGTTGCAGACCGCCCTGGGCGCCGCCCACATGGCAGTGTCCAGCGATGTCGATGCGGCCGAACTGCGGCGCCGGGTGACTTCGCCAGCCGGCACCACCGAAGCCGCCATCAAATCGTTCCAGGCCGGGGGCTTCGAAGCCCTGGTGGAAAAAGCAATCGGCGCCGCCGCGCACCGCTCGGCCGAAATGGCCGAACAACTGGGCCAATAAGGAGCCATTCATGATCGGATTGAACACTGCAGCGGTCTACGTGCTGCAAACCCTCGGCAGCCTGTACCTGCTGATCGTACTGCTGCGCTTTGTGCTGCAACTGGTGCGCGCCAACTTCTACAACCCGCTGTGCCAGTTCATCGTCAAGGCCACCCAGCCATTGCTCAAGCCACTGCGCCGGATCATTCCGAGCGTGTTCGGCCTGGACATGTCGTCGCTGGTACTGGCGATCATCGTGCAACTGGCGCTGATGGCCCTGACCCTGCTGCTGACCTACGGCACCACCGGCAACCCGCTGCAACTGCTGATCTGGTCGATCATTGGCGTGACCGCGCTGTTCCTGAAGATTTTCTTCTTCGCCCTGATCATCAGCGTGATCCTGTCCTGGGTCGCTCCCGGCAGCCACAACCCGGGCGCCGAACTGGTGAACCAGATCTGCGAGCCGGCGCTGGCACCGTTCCGCCGCATCGTGCCGAACCTCGGCGGCCTGGATATCTCGCCGATCCTGGCGTTCCTGGTGCTCAAGCTGATCGACATGCTGGTGATCAACAACCTGGCGGCGATGACCATGATGCCGGAAATCCTGCGGTTGCTGATCTAAAACGCTGCAGCCTTTCCTATGGCGAGGGAGCTTGCTCCCGCTGGGCTGCGAAGCAGCCCCAAAGCGGGCGCCACCGTATCCCGGACAGTCACGGGCAGCAGCTTTCAGGGCCGCTTCGCGCCCCAGCGGGAGCAAGCTCCCTCACCATGGGTAAAGCGGCGGACAATCAGCTCCGCCCTTTGCTTGCCGCTTGCCACAGCGGTCTTTAGACTTACGCCTCATTTCAACGAGAGCAGGGTCGATGCCAGCTGCCTTTCCCCCCGATTCCGTTGGTCTGGTGACGCCGCAAATGGCGCATTTCAGCGAGCCCCTGGCCCTGGCCTGCGGTCGTTCGTTGCCAGCCTATGACCTGATTTTCGAAACCTACGGCACCCTCAATGCCACGGCGAGCAATGCCGTGCTGATCTGCCACGCCTTGTCGGGGCATCACCACGCCGCCGGCTATCACAGTGTCGACGACCGCAAGCCGGGCTGGTGGGACAGTTGCATCGGCCCGGGCAAGCCCATCGACACCAACAAGTTCTTCGTGGTCAGCCTGAACAACCTCGGCGGCTGCAACGGCTCCACCGGCCCCAGCAGCGTCAACCCGGACACCGGCAAACCCTTCGGCGCCGACTTTCCGGTGCTGACCGTGGAAGATTGGGTCCACAGTCAGGCACGCCTGGCGGACCGCCTCGGTATCGCCCAGTGGGCCGCAGTGATCGGCGGCAGCCTGGGCGGCATGCAAGCCCTGCAATGGACCATCACTTACCCGGACCGTGTGCGCCACTGCCTGGCAATCGCCTCGGCCCCCAAGCTGTCGGCGCAGAACATCGCCTTCAACGAAGTGGCGCGCCAGGCGATCCTCACCGATCCGGAATTCCACGGCGGCTCGTTCCAGGAACACGGCGTGATTCCCAAGCGCGGGCTGATGCTGGCGCGGATGGTCGGGCATATCACCTACCTGTCCGATGATTCCATGGGCGAGAAATTCGGCCGCGGTCTCAAGAGCGAAAAGCTCAACTACGACTTCCACAGCGTCGAATTCCAGGTGGAAAGCTACCTGCGCTACCAGGGCGAAGAATTCTCCGGACGCTTCGATGCCAACACCTACCTGTTGATGACGAAAGCCCTGGACTACTTCGATCCGGCGGCGAACTTCGACGATGACCTGGCAAAAACCTTTGCCGGCGCCACCGCCAGGTTCTGCGTGATGTCGTTCACCACCGACTGGCGCTTCTCCCCGGCCCGCTCACGGGAGCTGGTGGACGCGCTGATGGCTGCCCGCAAGGACGTCTGCTACCTGGAAATCGACGCGCCCCAGGGTCACGACGCCTTTCTGATCCCGATCCCGCGCTACCTGCAGGCGTTCGGCAACTACATGAACCGTATAACGCTGTGAGGACGCCATGAGAGCCGATCTGGACATCATCCAGGAATGGATCCCCGCCGGCAGCCGCGTGCTCGACCTGGGCTGCGGCAACGGCGAACTGCTGACCTGGCTGCGCGACCACAAGCAAGTCACCGGCTACGGCCTGGAAAACGACCCGGACAACATCGCCGAGTGCGTGGCCAAGGGCATCAACGTGATCGAGCAGGACCTGGACAAGGGCCTGGGCAACTTCGCCAGCAACAGCTTCGACATCGTGGTCATGACCCAGGCGCTGCAAGCGGTGCACTACCCGGACAAGATCCTCGACGAAATGCTGCGGGTCGGGCGCCAGTGCATCATCACCTTCCCCAACTTCGGTCACTGGCGCTGCCGCTGGTACCTGGCGAGCAAGGGCCGCATGCCGGTGTCGGAGTTTCTGCCCTACACCTGGTACAACACGCCGAACATCCACTTCTGCACCTTCGAGGATTTCGAGGCGTTGTGCCGCGAACGCCAAGCCAAGGTCATCGATCGCCTGGCGGTGGACCAGCAGCACCGCCACGGGTGGGCCAGCAAGCTATGGCCTAATCTGTTAGGTGAAATAGGCATCTATCGGGTCAGCAGCCCAGGCCTTGCCGATCATCAGGTCGCGGTGTGAAGCCCGGCCTTTCCAGGAGCACGACATGAAACGTCTAGCGTTGTTTCTCATTACCGCCTGCCTGAGCGCCGGAGCCATGGCCGCGGATGTCATCAAGAGCGATCGCAAGGAAGTGTTCGGCGACATCACCGTGCACTACAACACCTTCAATTCCACCTTCCTGACGCCGGATATTGCCGACGCCGCCGGATTGATCCGCGACAAGACCCAGGGCGTGATCAACGTTTCGGTACTCAAGGATGGCAAACCCTTGAAGGCCGAGGTCAGCGGGACAGTCAAGGACCTTACCAGCAGCAGTGTCACGCTGAACTTCAAGGAGGTGGCCGAACCCAACGCGACCTATTACATCGCCCAATACCCGGTGAAACAGCAGGAAACCCGCACCTTCAACATCCAGGTGAAAACGGGCGACAAGATCAACACCCTCAACTTCAACCAGGAACTGTTCCCCGGCGAATGATGAATTTCACCCAACTCGTACTGGCCAGCCACAACGCCGGCAAACTCAAGGAGCTCCAGGCCATGCTCGGCGGGTCGGTGCAACTGCGCTCGATTGGCGAGTTCAGCCAGGTCGAACCTGAAGAAACCGGCCTGTCGTTCGTCGAGAACGCCATCCTCAAGGCCCGCAACGCCGCGCGCATTTCCGGCCTGCCGGCGCTGGCCGACGACTCCGGGCTGGCGGTGGACTTTCTCGGCGGTGCGCCGGGCATCTATTCAGCCCGCTACGCCGATGGCAAAGGCGACGCGGCGAACAACGCCAAGCTGCTCGAGGCCCTCAAGGATGTCCCCGAAGCCGAGCGCGGCGCACAGTTCGTCTGCGTCCTGGCCCTCGTCCGTCATGCCGACGATCCACTGCCGATCCTCTGCGAAGGCTTGTGGCACGGGCGCATTCTCACCGAAGCCAGCGGCGAGCACGGTTTTGGCTACGATCCGCTGTTCTGGGTGCCAGAGCGCAACTGCTCCAGCGCCGAACTGGGCCCGGTGGAAAAAAACCAGCTGAGTCACCGCGCCCGCGCCATGGCTTTGCTGCGCCAACGCCTGGGCCTGCAATGATCGATGAGTCCCCCGCACCTCTGATCCATGGCGGTGCGCAAACGCCTCGGGCGCCGCTGCCAATGCTGCCGCCCCTGGCGTTGTACATCCACATTCCGTGGTGTGTACGCAAATGCCCGTATTGCGATTTCAACTCCCATGCCGCCAGCCCGCAGTTGCCGGAAGAAGAATACGTCGACGCCTTGCTGGCCGATCTCGACCAGGACCTGCAGGCGGTGTATGGCCGGGAACTGAGCTCGATCTTTTTCGGCGGCGGTACTCCAAGCCTGTTCAGCGCCCAGGCCCTGGGCCGGCTGCTCAAAGGTGTCGAGGCGCGAATCCCCTTCGCCCATGACATTGAAATCACCCTGGAAGCCAACCCAGGGACCTTCGAGCAAGAGAAATTTGTCGCTTACCGGGCACTGGGCATCAATCGCCTGTCCATTGGCATCCAGAGCTTTCAGGAAGCCAAGCTCAAGGCTTTGGGCCGGATTCATAACGGTGACGAAGCTGTGCGCGCCGCCGGCATGGCCCGTCAGGCCGGGTTCGACAACTTCAACCTGGACCTGATGCATGGCCTGCCCGATCAGTCCCTGGACGACGCCTTGAGCGACTTGCGCCAGGCCATTGCACTGAAGCCCACGCATCTGTCCTGGTATCAGTTGACCCTGGAGCCAAACACGGTGTTCTGGAACCAGCCGCCGACCTTGCCGGAGGACGACACGCTGTGGGACATCCAGGAAGCCGGGCAAGCGTTGCTGGCCGAGCATGGCTACAGCCAATACGAAGTCTCGGCCTACGCCCAACCCGGCCGGCCGGCGCGGCATAACCTCAATTACTGGAGTTTCGGCGACTTCATCGGCATCGGCGCGGGCGCCCACGGCAAGCTCAGCCATCCGGACGGGCGTATTGTGCGCACCTGGAAAACCCGCCTGCCCAAGGACTACCTCAACCCAGCCAAACGCTTCCTGGCCGGCGAGAAAACCCTGAGCAATGAAGAACTGCCCTTCGAGTTCCTGATGAACGCGCTGCGCCTGACCGAAGGTGTGGACGCGCGGCTTTACCCCGAACGCACCGGCCTGCCTTTGCAGAGTCTGGCTGAAGGCCGACGCGAGGCCGAACAAAGCGGGTTGTTGCGGGTCGAACCGGCACGTCTGGCAGCCACCGAGCGCGGACAGTTGTTTCTCAATGACCTGTTGCAGAAATTTTTGAGCTAATCACACAAGGAAACCCCATGGATCTGGTACTCGACCTGCTCGCCACCGTGTCCCGCTGGAGCCGCAGCAACCTGTCGGAAATCTCCCTGGCATTGGTAGGCTGCCTGCTGGTGCTGTTTGGTGCCGACATCAAAGGCTGGGTCGAACAACGCCTTGGCAATATTGCCGGGGCCTTGCGCGTCCCGCTGATCGCCCTGCTGTGCATGATCGGCAGCGGCGCGGCCTTGATCTACGCCACGCCATGGGTCGTCCGGGGCTTGAGCCAGTTCAACAACTACAGCCTGGCACCGGTGCTGTTGGTGGTGCTGGTGTTGATTGGGGTGGTCGCTGACCGTCGCTGATTTTCGATGTAGCACAGAACGAAATGTGGGAGCGAGCTTGCTCGCGATGGCGGCCTGACAGTCAACATTGATATTGAATGTTATGGCCTCATCGCGAGCAAGCTCGCTCCCACAGGGGATCCCATTTCAGCAGGATCTTCTGGTGTTTAAGCCACCTTCTCGAACTTCAAATCCCAAACCCCATGCCCCAAGCGTTCGCCACGGCGTTCGAACTTGGTGATCGGTCGTTCGGCCGGGCGCGGTACGCACTTGCCGTCTTCGGCCAGGTTACGGTAACCCGGGGCGACGTTCATCACTTCCAGCATGTACTCGGCGTAGGGTTCCCAGTCGGTGGCCATGTGCAGCACACCGCCGACCTTCAACTTGCTGCGCACCAACTCAGCGAACGACGCCTGGACGATACGGCGCTTGTGATGGCGGCTCTTGTGCCATGGGTCCGGGAAGAACAGCATCAGCCGGTCGAGGCTGTTGTCGGCCACACAGCGGTTGAGCACTTCGATGGCGTCGCAGTCGTAGACCCGCAGGTTGGTCAGTCCTTGGGTCAGTACGCCGTTGAGTAGCGCGCCCACACCGGGACGATGAACTTCCACACCGATGAAATCCTGTTCCGGCGCCGCGGCGGCCATTTCCAGCAGCGAGTGGCCCATGCCGAAGCCGATTTCCAGCGAGCGCGGCGCCGAGCGGCCGAACACCTGGTCAAAGTCCACCGGCGCATCGGCCAGGGGCAGGACAAACAGCGGCGTGCCCTGTTCCAGGCCGCGTTGCTGGCCTTCGGTCATGCGCCCGGCGCGCATCACGAAACTCTTGATGCGGCGGTGTTGGCGCTCTTCGCCTTCTTCCGGGAGGACAGGCGTGTCGTTCGATTCAGTCATCAATGGCTCTTACTTGATCAGACCATCCAGCGGCGAAGAGGCGCTGGCGTAGAGTTTTTTCGGCATGCGGCCGGCGAGGTATGCCAGGCGACCGGCCACAATGGCGTGCTTCATGGCTTCGGCCATCAGGATCGGTTGCTGGGCATGGGCGATGGCCGAGTTCATCAGCACTGCTTCACAGCCCAGTTCCATGGCGATAGTGGCGTCGGACGCGGTGCCGACACCGGCATCCACCAACACCGGAATCTTGGCTTCTTCCAGGATGATCTGCAGGTTGTACGGGTTGCAGATCCCCAGACCCGTGCCGATCAGGCCAGCCAGCGGCATCACCGCGATGCAGCCGATTTCCGCCAGTTGACGGGCGATGATCGGGTCATCGCTGGTGTAGACCATCACGTCGAAACCTTCCTTGACCAGGGTTTCGGCGGCCTTGAGGGTTTCGATCACGTTGGGAAACAGGGTTTTCTGGTCCGCCAGCACTTCCAGTTTCACCAGGTTGTGGCCGTCGAGCAGCTCACGGGCCAGGCGGCAGGTGCGCACGGCCTCGATGGCGTCGAAGCAGCCGGCGGTGTTGGGCAGGATGGTGTAGCGATCTGGCGGCAGGATATCCAGCAGGTTCGGTTCGCCCGGGTTCTGGCCGATGTTGGTGCGGCGCACGGCAACGGTCACGATTTCAGCGCCCGAGGCTTCGATGGCCAGGCGGGTTTCTTCCATGTCGCGGTATTTGCCGGTGCCAACCAGCAGACGCGACTGGTAGGTACGACCGGCCAGGACGAAGGGCTTGTCGCTACGAACGATGCTCATGGGAAATCCTCTGTTGGGGTGAGGTTCTTGCGAAATACTGGAAAACCGCAGGGACTAGCCGCCGCCGATGGCGTGGACCACTTCGACGCTGTCGCCATCGTTCAACGTGGTGTCGGCGTGCTGGCTGCGCGGGACGATATCCAGATTGAGCTCCACCGCGACGCGGCGTCCGGTCAGTTCCAGACGGGTCAGCAGGGCCGCAACGGTTTCACCGTCGGGCAGATCAAGGGGTTCGCCGTTCAATTGAATGCGCATGCCGGATGCCGCCATCATTTTTAGGGGCTGGCATTCTAGCCCGATCAGTCTGGACGACCCAAGCCATTCGTCATGAATTGGACCGTGCGGTCAGCCCAACCGCCAGGCGGCAAGCCCCAGGCACAACCAGCCGATCAGGAACGCCACCCCACCGAACGGCGTGATAATGCCCAGTTTGCTGATGCCCGTGAGCGTCAGCAGGTACAGACTCCCGGAGAACAGCAGGATACCGATGACAAACGAAATCCCGGCCCAGGTGACGATACGTCCGGGGATGTGCGTGGCCAGCAGCGCGACGCCCAGCAACGCCAGGGTGTGTACCAACTGATAGGTGACGCCGGTATGAAAGATCGCCAGGTAATCGGCGCTCAGGCGATTTTTCAGGCCGTGGGCGGCAAACGCTCCCAGTGCCACGCCGGTGAAGCCGAAAAAAGCAGCCAGCATCAGAAAACTACGCAGCATGAGAACTCCAGTCAGACTCGGTGGACAGGGTCTGTATAATGGCCCGCTCGACGGGTTCGGCCAAGCCATCTCTATGTTACGTTCATTGTTTCGACGATTCGTTAAAGCCCTGCTCTGGTTCGCCGTCGGCAGCGTTGTGCTGGTGCTGTTGTTTCGCGTGGTGCCGCCGCCGTTCACCGCGCTGATGATCGAGCGCAAGGTTGAGTCCTGGTTCGGTGGCGAGCCGATCGACCTGCAGCGTACCTGGCAACCCTGGGATCAGATTTCCGACAACCTCAAAATCGCGGTAATCGCGGGTGAGGACCAGAAATTTCCAGAGCACTGGGGCTTCGACTTCGGTGCGATCCAGGCCGCGCTTACCCATAACGGACGTGGCGGCTCGATTCGCGGCGCCAGCACCCTCAGCCAGCAAGTGTCCAAGAACTTGTTCCTGTGGCCGGGCCGCAGCTGGCTGCGCAAGGGCCTGGAAGCCTGGTTTACCGCGCTGATCGAAATACTCTGGCCCAAGCAGCGGATCCTCGAGGTGTACCTCAACAGCGTCGAGTGGGATGACGGTGTGTTCGGTGCCGAAGCCGCAGCGCGGCATCACTTTGGGGTAAGCGCCGATGCATTGTCCCGGCAACAGGCCAGCCTGCTGGCGGCGGTCCTGCCCAACCCCCGGGTATGGAGCGCCGCACGCCCAAGCCCTTATGTACTGCGGCGCGCGAACTGGATCCGCCGGCAGATGAGCCAGTTGGGGGGCGACAGCTACCTGCTGGGGCTCAATGACTCGCGGCGGGCGCCTTGGGCCCAGTAGACCAGACACCGACATTCAACTGTGGGAGCGAGCTTGCTCGCGATGGCGGAGGGTCAGGCAGCATCGATGTTGAATGATAAGCCGCCATCGCGAGCAAGCTCGCTCCCACAGGGGGTCTGCGGCGAATCCAATAGTGAGCACACACAAAAACGCCCCGATCATCACTGATCGGGGCGTTTTTTATTACCGCTACCGCCGGTCAAGCCGCAATCGACACCTTGAGCTTGTTCATCGCGCTCTTCTCAAGCTGGCGAATCCGCTCGGCCGACACGTTGTACTTCTGCGCCAGGTCGTGCAGCGTGGCTTTTTCCTCGGCCAGCCAGCGCTGGTAAAGGATGTCACGGCTGCGCTCGTCCAGCACTTCCAGAGCTTCGTGCAGGTTGGTGTTGGAGTTGTCGCTCCAGTCGGCGTCTTCCAGTTGACGCGCCGGGTCATACCGGTGGTCTTCCAGGTAGTTGGCCGGCGACTGGAAAGCGCTGTCGTCGTCCGCTTCGGCGGCCGGGTCGAAGGCCATGTCATGGCCGGTCAGGCGACTTTCCATCTCGCGCACTTCCCGCGGCTCGACGCCCAGGCTCTCGGCCACACGATGGACTTCTTCATTGTTCAGCCAGGCCAGACGTTTCTTCTGGCTGCGCAGGTTGAAGAACAGCTTGCGCTGGGCCTTGGTGGTCGCGACTTTCACGATGCGCCAGTTGCGCAGGATGAACTCGTGGATTTCCGCCTTGATCCAGTGCACTGCAAACGACACCAGGCGCACACCCATTTCCGGGTTGAAACGCTTGACCGCCTTCATCAGGCCGACGTTGCCTTCCTGGATCAGGTCGGCCTGGGCCAGCCCGTAGCCGGAATAGCTGCGGGCGATATGTACAACAAAACGCAGGTGGGCGAGCACCATCTGCCGAGCCGCCTCAAGATCCTGCTCATAATAGAGACTCTCGGCCAGTTCACGCTCCTGCTCGGGCGTCAGCAAAGGGATGCTGTTCACCGTGTGCACATAGGCCTCCAGGTTCGCACCCGGGACCAGAGCATAAGCAGGTTGCAAAGAAGTGGTCATACGAAAAAACCTCCGACTCACATAACTCGTGCAGTTCAGCACTGCGAAAATTGACCGGGAACCGTAGGACAAGTTCCCACAAAAACCGAAAGGTCAATACGCGCAAAAAAACACTATTTTGGAGCAAGCTCACGCAAGTGGCGTGCTACCGCAATCCATGCACCGATATAACCCAACAGCACCGCGCCAAGCAAGAGCGACAGACCGTCGGCGGCTGGCACTCCGGCCAGGGAAAAATCACTGCCGTACAAACCGGCCAGCCCCACTACCGCGTCATTCAGCCAGTCCAGGCCAAACGCCAATACGCCCCAGGACAGAATCCCCGCACCGAAGCCATACAGCGCCCCCATATAAAGGAAGGGCCTGCGTACATAACTGTCCGTACCGCCGACGAGTTTAATCACTTCTATCTCGGTGCGGCGGTTTTCAATATGAAGACGAATGGTATTGCCTATCACCAAAAGTAATGCAGAAACCAGAAGCACCGTCAGACCGAAGACAAATCGGTCGCCGAGCTTGAGGATCGCCGCAAGACGCTCGACCCAGACTAGATCAAGTTGCGCCTGTTGTACCTTCGGCAACTCGGAAAGTCTTTGTCTTAATGCTTCAAGGGTCGGCTTGTCGACTTCGTCGGGTGTCACCAGTACCACTCCCGGCAGCGGGTTTTCCGGCAGCTCCTTGAGGGCATCGCCCAGGCCGGACTGCTGCTGGAATTCTTCCAGCGCCTGCTCGCGACCAATGTATTCGGCGTCGGCCACGCCCGGCATGGCCTTGATCTGCTCGCGCAACGCCTGGCCTTCGGCAGGGCTCGCTTCCAGCTGCAAATACAGGGAAATCTGCGCGGCACGCTGCCAGGAGCCACCCAGGCGCTCCACATTACTTAGCAATAATGACAGGCCCATGGGCAAACTCAGGGCCACCGCCATCACCATGCAGGTAAAAAAGCTGCCGATCGGCTGCTTGCCCAGACGCTTGAGGCTGTCCAGCAGGCTGGCGCGATGGCTTTCGACCCAGGCGTGAAACAGTGTCGCGAAATCCGGGCCGTCGTCATCGTCGCGCTTCTTCTTTGGCGGCTGCGGATCGGAGGCTTTCGGAGCCACGCGCTCGGCCACCTTGGGGCTGCGGGTCGCACTCATACGCCAGCCTCCCCGTCACCGATCAGTCGACCGCGTTGCAAGGTGAGCATGCGGTGACGCATGCGCGCGATCAGGGCCAAGTCGTGACTGGCAATCAGCACGCTGGTGCCCAAGCGATTGATGTCTTCGAATACGCCCATGATTTCCGCCGCCAGACGCGGGTCCAGGTTACCGGTAGGTTCGTCCGCCAACAGCAAGGCCGGGCGATGAACGATGGCGCGGGCGATGCCCACGCGCTGTTGCTGGCCGGTGGACAGGTCGCCGGGGTACAGATCGGTCTTGTCCGACAGCGCCACACGCTCCAGGGCCGAATCCACGCGCTTGTTGATCTCGGCCTTGGACAGGCCAAGGATCTGCAAGGGCAACGCCACGTTGTTGAACACCGTGCGATCGAACAGCAACTGGTGATTCTGGAACACCACGCCGATCTGCCGACGCAAGTAAGGAATCTGGGCATTGCTGATGGTGCTCAGGTCCTGGCCGGCCAACAGCAATTTGCCGGTGGTGGGCCGTTCCATCGCCAGCAGCAGGCGCAGCAAGGTACTTTTACCGGCGCCAGAATGGCCGGTGACAAACAGAAACTCGCCACGACGGACCCGAAAGCTCAGCTCATGCAAGCCGACGTGACCGTTCGGATAGCGTTTACCGACCTGTTCGAAACGAATCATGAGTGCTCCCGCTCGGCAAACAGTGCCTGGACAAAGGGCTCGGCTTCAAAGGTGCGCAGATCGTCGATGCCTTCACCCACGCCGATGTAGCGAATCGGCAGGCCGAACTGCTTGGCCAGGGCGAAAATCACCCCGCCCTTGGCGGTCCCGTCGAGCTTGGTCAGGGCCAGTCCGGTCAGTTGGACGGTCTGGTTGAACTGCTTGGCCTGGTTGATGGCGTTCTGGCCAGTGCCGGCGTCCAGCACCAACAGCACCTCATGGGGTGCGTCGGCATCGAGCTTGCCGATCACCCGGCGAACCTTCTTCAGCTCTTCCATCAGGTTGTCTTTGGTGTGCAGGCGACCGGCCGTGTCGGCAATCAGCACATCGATGCCACGGGCCTTGGCGGCCTGCACGGCGTCGAAAATCACTGAAGCGGAGTCGGCGCCGGTGTGCTGGGCGATTACCGGAATCTTGTTGCGCTCGCCCCACACTTGCAGCTGTTCGACCGCAGCGGCGCGAAAGGTGTCGCCGGCGGCGAGCATGACTTTCTTGCCCTCCAACTGCAGCTTCTTCGCCAGTTTGCCAATGGTCGTGGTCTTGCCGGCGCCGTTGACGCCCACGACCAGGATCACGAACGGCTTGTTCTGTGAGGCAATCACCAGCGGCTGTTCCACCGGTTTGAGCATGTTGGTCAACTCGCCCTGCAAAGACTTGTACAAAGCGTCGGCGTCGGTGAGCTGCTTGCGGGCCACCTTTTGAGTCAGGCTCTGGATGATCACCGACGTCGCCTCGACGCCGACATCGGCGGTCAGCAAGCGCGTTTCGATGTCTTCCAGCAATTCGTCGTCGATGACTTTCTTGCCCAGAAACAGGCTGGCCATGCCTTCGCCGATGCTGGCGCTGGTCTTGGACAGGCCTTGCTTGAGGCGGGCGAAGAAGCCGACCTTGTTCTCTTCGGCGGCAGGCGCGGGCTCTGCGAGAGCTGGTAATTCAACTGCAACAGGCTCCGGTTCAGGGGCAACTGGGGCAGCGACAGGCATGATGGCAGGCGCTGGCACTTCGACAATCGGCTCCACGGCCGGGGCCGCGACAGATGGGGTCAGTGCCGGAATCGGCGGGGCGATATGCGGCGCCTGCGCGTCCTCCACCAGCGCTACCGGTTCTTCCGCCACGGGCAAGGTCAGCCAGGGGGTTTGCCCTTCGGGTGGGGTCAGCGGTTGCTCGGCCGCTGGTTCAGCGCTCGACTCCGGCTCAGGCTCAGCCGGTTGCAATACCGGCTCGGCAATCGGCAGGACAATCGGGGCAGCTTGTTCGGCCACCGCCTCGGCATCGGGCTCAGGCAGCGGTTGCGGCTGTTCGACGACAGTTTCCTGCGGCTTCTTGCGCAGCCATCCGAACAGGCCTTTTTTCTCGCCAGCCGCAGCTGGGGTCTTCTTGTCGTCGTTGGAACCAAACATGGAGGACGGCTATCTCACGGTAGCGACGCGCCACCAGGGCGCCTCGGTGATAAATATTCGATGCTGAACAGACTGCGTTTCACCCAGCTTGTTCACGCGCAACATTTTGTCGAGTTGTCCCCAGGACACCTCAAGGTCGATTTTTTCGAAGGACTGGCAGGGCATCATCGGCGAAAACGCTGGGATCAACGAACAAACCCAGGGCTTCTTCCGAGAACCCAAACAACCCCGGACCGAGAAAAGGCCCGATAGGCGTGGCCGCCAGTAAAACGGATCAGTATCCTAGCACCCTCTCGCCCGCCGACGCTAAGACCTAGCGGGCAGCCCAACAGGTTTAAACACGAATGAATGCTCTTGCCCGCCGTGCTGCAGGCCTGCTGCTCAGCACAGTTTGTCTGCCTTTTTCAGCCTTGGCTGCCGATCCACAACCCACCCATGAATTTACCCTCGACAACGGCCTGAAGGTCGTGGTGCGCGAAGATCATCGCGCACCAGTGGTGGTGTCCCAGGTCTGGTACAAGGTTGGCTCCAGTTATGAAACCCCGGGCCAGACCGGTTTGTCCCACGCGCTGGAACACATGATGTTCAAGGGCAGCTCGAAAGTCGGCCCCGGCGAAGCTTCGCTGATCCTGCGCGACCTTGGCGCCGAAGAAAACGCTTTCACCAGCGATGACTTCACCGCTTACTACCAGGTGCTTGCCCGCGATCGCCTGGGCGTTGCCTTCGAACTGGAAGCCGACCGCATGGCCAGCCTGCGCCTGCCGCCGGAGGAGTTCAGCCGCGAAATCGAGGTGATCAAGGAAGAGCGCCGCATGCGCACCGACGACAAGCCGATGTCCAAGGCCTATGAGCGCTTCAAGGCCATGGCTTACCCGGCCAGCGGCTACCACACGCCGACCATAGGCTGGATGGCCGACCTGGAGCGGATGAAAGTCGAGGAACTGCGCCACTGGTACGAATCCTGGTACGCGCCGAACAACGCGACCCTGGTGGTGGTCGGCGACGTCACGCCAGACGAGGTCAAGACGTTGGCCCAGCGTTACTTTGGTCCGGTTGCCCGGCGCGACGTACCGCCAGCGAAGATCCCCTTGGAACTGGCCGAACCTGGCGAGCGGCAGATTACCCTGCATGTGCAGACCCAACTGCCAAGCCTGATGCTGGCCTTCAACGTACCGAGCATCGCCACCGCGACCGACAAACGCTCGGTCAATGCCCTGCGGCTGATCTCAGCCTTGCTGGATGGCGGCTACAGCGGGCGGATCCCGACCCAGCTGGAACGCGGCGAAGAGCTGGTGTCCGGCGGTTCGTCGAGCTACGACGCTTATACCCGTGGCGACACGCTGTTCACCTTGTCGGCCACGCCCAACACCCAGAAAAACAAGACAATGGCCCAGGCCGAGGCCGGTCTGTGGCGCTTGCTCGAACAGTTGAAAACCACTGCCCCGACCGCCGAGGAACTGGAGCGCGTCCGCGCCCAGGTCATCGCTGGCCTGGTGTACGAGCGCGATTCGATCACCAGCCAGGCCACCGCCATCGGCCAGCTGGAGACGGTCGGTTTGTCCTGGAAACTGATGGACACCGAACTCGCCGAACTACAAAGCGTGACCCCGCAAGATATCCAGAAGGCAGCCCAGCTGTATTTCACCCGCTCGCGCCTGAGCGTCGCGCACGTCCTGCCCGAGGAGAAAGCTCATGAGTGAGCGCAAATCATCGCGTCTGGTGCTGATCGGTGTGGTGTTGATCGCCCTGATCGGCGCCTTGGCCTTTTACCTGTCGCCATCCAATGACACCAACGCCAGCCAGGCGCTGGACAAAGCCAAGGCCAGCAACAAGCTGCAATCTTTGGCCGAACTGGACGGCAAGGCACCCAGCCGTCGCCAGCTCGACGTACAAACCTGGACAACCGCTGACGGCGCCAAAGTGTTGTTCGTCGAAGCCCGGGAATTGCCAATGTTCGACCTGCGCCTGACATTCGCCGCCGGCAGCAGCCAGGACGGCGATACACCCGGCCTGGCGCTGTTGACCAACGCCATGCTCAATGAGGGCGTAGCGGGCAAGGATGTCAGCGCCATTGCCCAGGGGTTCGAAAGCCTCGGCGCCGACTTCGGCAACGGTGCCTTGCGGGACATGGCCCTGGCGTCACTGCGCAGTCTCAGTGCGGTGGACAAGCGCGAGCCGGCGCTGAAGCTGTTCGCCGACGTCGTTGGCAAACCGACCTTCCCCGCCGACTCCTTTGCGCGCATCAAGAATCAGCTGCTGGCAGGTTTCGAGTACCAGAAGCAGAACCCCGGCAAACTGGCGGGGCTGGAACTGATGAAGCGTCTGTACGGTGATCATCCGTATGCCCATTCCAGTGACGGCACCGCGCAAAGCATTCCTGCGATCACGCTGGCCCAGGTCCAGGCTTTCCACGCCAGGGCCTATGCCGCCGGCAACGCGGTGATTGCGCTGGTGGGGGACCTGTCCCGCGCCGAAGCCGAAGCGATTGCCAATCAGGTGTCCGCCGCACTGCCGAAGGGCCCGGCGCTGGCAAAGACCGTGCAACCGGTTGAACCGAAGGCGAGCATCGGTCACATCGAGTTCCCGTCCAAGCAGACCAACCTGATGCTCGCGCAACTGGGCATCGATCGGGACGACCCGGACTATGCGGCCGTGTCCCTGGGCAACCAGATCCTCGGCGGTGGTGGTTTCGGCACGCGACTGATGACCGAAGTCCGGGAAAAGCGTGGCTTGACCTACGGCGTGTATTCCGGCTTCTCGCCGATGCAGGCCCGTGGCCCGTTCATGATCAACCTGCAGACCCGCGCCGAAATGAGCGAAGGCACGCTGAAACTGGTGCAGGAAGTTTTCGCCGATTACCTGAAGAACGGCCCGACCCAAAAAGAGCTCGATGACGCCAAGCGCGAGCTGGCCGGCAGTTTCCCGCTGTCCACCGCCAGCAACGAAGACATCGTCGGCCAGCTCGGGGCCATGGGTTTCTATGACTTGCCGCTCAGCTACCTGGAAGACTTCATGCGTCAGTCCCAGGAACTGACCGTCGAACAGGTCAAGGCCGCGCTGAACAAACACCTGAGCACGGATAAAATGGTCATCGTCACTGCCGGCCCGACCGTGCCGCAAAAGCCGCTGCCGGCACCCACTGAAAAACCTGCCGAGCAACCGCTCGGGGTTCCGGAGCACTAATGGCCCGCCCATCCAATTCCAGCAAAAAACCCGTGCATAACGGTGTGAATCAGTTGCGCATCATCGGCGGCCAATGGCGCAGCCGGCGCTTGAGCTTCCCCGACGCGCCGGGCCTGCGCCCAACCCCGGACCGGGTACGCGAAACCCTGTTCAATTGGCTCGCGCCCTACGTGGCCGGCGCTCGGGTACTCGACCCGTTTGCCGGCAGCGGTGCATTGTTTCTTGAGGCGTTGTCTCGTGGCGCCGCCATGGGGCAGGCGCTGGACGCCAGCAGCCTGGCGGTCTCCAGCCTGAAAGAGCACCTGGGCACACTGCGCTGCACCGTCGGTCAGGTGCAGACCGCCGACGCGCTGCGTTATCTGGACAGCCAGCCAGCGACGCCTTTCGACTTGGTGTTCCTCGACCCGCCTTTCAATCAGAACCTGCTGCCGGCCGTTTGCACCCTGCTCGAAGAACGTCATTGGCTAGCCGACGATGCCTGGGTCTACACTGAAAGCGAAGCCGCCCCGTCCACATTGGGGTTGCCGGGCAACTGGCGCCTGCATCGTGAACAGAAATCCGGACGGGTGTATTACGCGTTGTGGCAACGTGTGGCCGAGGCCGTTGGCTGAACGGCTGGCCAGTGCATCGAGAAATGATCGTGTCTGCTGCATCTGAACACTTCGTCCCGGCCCTGGGCCTTGGCAACCCGCACTTGCAAACCTTGTGGGGACCGCTGTGGCGCAAGACCATCCACATCGCTCGGGAACGTGAGCGCCTGTGGCTGGAAGACGGCGACTTTCTCGATCTCGACTGGCATGGCCCCCACCGAGTCGACGCGCCACTGGTGCTGGTGCTTCACGGGCTGACCGGTTCATCCAACTCGCCCTACGTGGCCGGCCTGCAACAGGCGCTTGGCAATCAGGGCTGGGCCAGCGTGGCGTTGAACTGGCGCGGTTGCTCGGGAGAACCGAACCTGTTGCCCCGCAGCTATCACTCGGGGGCCAGCGAAGACCTGGCCGCCGCCATCGCCCATCTGCGGGCCCGCCGCCCCTTGGCACCGCTGTTTGCGGTGGGCTATTCACTGGGCGGCAACGTGCTGCTCAAGCACCTGGGGGAAACGGGGGGCGACAGTCAGTTGCAAGGAGCGGTCGCGGTGTCGGTACCGTTTCGCCTCGACCAGTGTGCCGATCGCATCGGACAGGGATTTTCCAGGTTTTATCAGGCCCATTTCATGCGCGAGATGGTGGCCTACGTGCGCAACAAGCAGCGCCAGTTCCAGCACGACGGACGCCACGAGGGTCTAGCGACCCTCACAGCGCTGGGGCCTCTGGAAAACATGCGCACTTTCTGGGACTTCGATGGACGGGTGACGGCGCCGCTGCACGGCTTCTCTGACGCGGCGGACTATTACCGCCGCGCCTCCAGTCGCTACTTTCTGGGCGAGATCAGCACGCCGACCCTGGTCATCCAGGCCTGCGACGATCCTTTCGTATTCCCCCACAGCGTGCCCGAACCTGGCGAGCTGTCCGCCTCTACCCAGCTTGAACTGCATGCACAAGGCGGGCATGTGGGCTTTGTCGACGGGAGCTTGCGCCGCCCAGGGTATTATCTGGAGCGGCGAATCCCCGGTTGGCTGGCGGGCCTGTCCTGTAGGAGCTGAGGAGCGTAACGAGGCTGCGATCTCCTGCGGGGCCTGCGTTCAGTCACCGACCGCCACTTGCCTTTGGGGATCGGTGATCCACTCACTCCATGAACCGGCGTACAACCTCCCCAACGGATACCCCGCCAGGCACAAGGCAAACAGGTTATGGCATGCCGTCACGCCGGAGCCGCAATAGGCCACCAGTTCCGTCGGCGAGCGTCCTCCCAATTTCTCGGCAAAGCGCTGCTTGAGCTGGTCGACTGGCAGGAAGCGCCCATCAGCACCCAGGTTCTCGGTGAACGCTGCGCACTGCGCGCCCGGAATATGTCCGGCCACCGGATCGATCGGCTCGACCTCACCCTTGAAACGCGGCAACGCCCGGGCATCGAGCAAGGTCATGTCCGGCTCACCGAGACGCTCCTCAAGCGCCTCGGCACTGAGCAACAGGGTCGCGTCCGGCGAACCACTGAAGGTCCCGGGACCGTTGACCGCTGGATCGAGACTCAAGGGCAAGCCGGCGGCATGCCAAGCCTTGAGCCCGCCATCGAGGATATAAACGCCATCGCGCTTACCCAGCCAGGCCAGCAACCACCAGGCCCGGGCGGCATAGGCGCCAGGGCCGTCATCGTACAAAACGATGTCACTGTCGTTGCCG
The DNA here is from genome assembly GCF_901007645.1 of Pseudomonas sp. FG-3G. NCBI lineage: Bacteria > Pseudomonadati > Pseudomonadota > Gammaproteobacteria > Pseudomonadales > Pseudomonadaceae > Pseudomonas > Pseudomonas sp. FG-3G. The sequence continues at coordinate 180,979 of NZ_CAAKGZ010000045.1, read as the reverse complement.
ATCCCCCAGGCCCGCAAACGCTTCATCAGGGCCTCAGGCTCCGGCAGCGGATGGCGGCCGGTCACGCCTTTGGTGACCGGCCCACTCAGGTCCCGTTCGAGGTCAGCGAAGGATGCCCCGGCAATATGGCCTTCGGCGTAACTGCGCTGGCCGTAGTCCGAGTCCTCCAGGGCAAAACGACAATCGAGGATCACCAGTCCGGGCTGCGACCGCCTGTGTTCCAGGGCTTGAGGACTGATGAGTTGCGCAATGGGCATAACGGGCTCCTGTGGCTCGATCGAATTTGAATCTTACGCCCCTTCTTCCAGGGTCTGGGCCAGGGGGACATAGAACTCCTTGAACAGCGCATCCACCGCTTCGCGGGCCTGCTCAGTCACGAAACCGGCCTCCAGCACCAGCACTTGATAGACCCCACGCTTGATGGCCTGCTCGCTCAAATGGTTAGAATTTTCCCGTGTGGTGCAGAGGAAACGGACCCAGGACGTGAGGATGATCCAGGCATTGAGGGTGAGGGATTCGATTTGCACCCGGTCCATTTTCAGGATACCGGCGGCCACAAAGCCCTCGTAGATAGCGGTGCCGTGAATCAGACTACGCTGGGAAAACCGACGATAGCGCGCGGCAAGGTCCGGGTCGCTGTCGAGCAGATGCTCCAGGTCTCGGTGCAGGAAGCGGTAGCGCCACATCGCCGAGAGCAACTCCTGCAGATAGAAGCGCTTGTCCTCGACAGTAGCCGCACGGCCTTGGGGCGGACGCAGGAAACTGTCCACCAGGTTTTCGTATTCACTGAACAATACGGCGATGATCGCCTGCTTGTTGGGGAAGTGGTAGTAGAGATTGCCCGGGGACATGTCCATGTGGGCGGCGATATGGTTGGTGCTGACGCTGCGCTCACCCTGCTGATTGAACAGCTCAAGGCTGTTCTGCACGATGCGCTCGCTGGTTTTTATTCGTATGGCCATGGCTTGAGCTTTAATTCGACGAAAGCATTGAACGGCATCTTACGACCTATCGGTCACGGGACAAACCCAAAGGCGTCACGGATGTCGGTTGACTTTTTAGAGCACAAGCTCTAGAAAACACTCACTCTAATACTATCGGTGCCCGCCCATGCCTGCCGACGTTGCTTACCTGCGCGAATCTCAACAGCACCTGGGCGAACTGCAAGCGCTTTTCGACACCCAGCGCCAGGCCTATGCCGCCCACCCCATGCCACCTGCCGAGCAGCGGCGGCAATGGCTCAAGGCGTTGCGCGAGTTACTGAGCAACGAGCGACAAGCACTGATCGACGCTATCAGCCAGGACTTCAGCCACCGCAGCGCGGACGAAACGCTGCTGGCCGAGCTCATGCCGAGCCTGCACGGCATCCATTACGCCAGCCGACACCTCAAGGGCTGGATGAAACCTTCCCGGCGCAAGGTAGGCGTGGCCTTCCAGCCGGCGTCAGCCAAAGTGGTGTACCAACCGCTGGGCGTGGTCGGGGTCATCGTGCCTTGGAACTACCCGCTGTTCCTGGCTATCGGGCCGCTGGTGGGGGCATTGTCGGCGGGTAACAGGGTGATGCTCAAGCTGAGCGAATCGACCCCTGCCACCGGGTTGCTGCTCAAACAACTGCTGGCGCGCATTTTCCCTCAGGATCTGGTGTGCGTGGTGCTCGGCGAGGCCGAGGTCGGCATGGCGTTTTCCAGGTTGCCCTTCGACCACTTGCTGTTCACCGGCGCCACCAGCATTGGCAAGCACGTGATGCGCGCCGCCGCCGAGAACCTGACCCCGGTCACGCTCGAACTGGGAGGCAAATCGCCCGCCATCGTATCCGCGGACGTGCCCGTCAAACACGCCGCCGAGCGCATTGCATTTGGCAAAACCCTGAATGCCGGACAAACCTGTGTCGCACCGGACTACGTACTGGTGCCGCAGAACCGTGTCGGCGAATTCGTTGAAGCGTATCGCGAAGCGGTTCGCGGGTTTTATCCGACCCTGACTGACAATCCGGACTACACCGCGATCATCAACGAACGACAATTGGCGCGACTCAACGGCTACATAAGCGATGCCACCAGCAAGGGCGCATTGCTGATCGAGTTGTTCGATCGAGGTCAGGGGCGACGCATGGCCCACAGCCTGTTGCTCAACGTCAGCGATGACATGACCGTCATGCAGGACGAAATCTTCGGCCCGCTGCTGCCCATCGTGCCTTATCAGGACCTGGACCAGGCATTTGCCTACATCAATCAGCGGCCTCGCCCGCTGGCGCTCTACTACTTTGGCTACAACAAGGCCGAGCATCATCGCGTGCTCAACGAGACCCATTCCGGTGGCGTTTGCCTGAACGATACGCTGCTGCACGTCGCCCAGGACGACCTGCCCTTCGGCGGCATTGGCGCCTCGGGGATGGGGCACTACCACGGTCACGAAGGCTTCCTGACGTTCAGCAAGGCCAAGGCCGTGCTGAGCAAACAGCGGTTCAACGCGGCGAAGCTGATTTATCCACCTTACGGCAAGCCACTCCAGAAACTGATCCAGAAGTTGTTTGTCCGTTAGCAGCAGTCTTTCCGGGTAATAACAATAATGAATCCAAGCCTGACCGATACACCTGCCCTCTCACGACGCGGCCTGTTGCAGTTCAGCCTCGGCGCCAGCGCCTTCCTGGTCACCGTCGGGCTGGGTGCCAGCCTGAGCGGTTGCGGCCCCAGCCGCTCGGCCAGCGGTTTTGTAGCCTTGCGTGACAACGACCTGCCGTTTTTGCGCGCCGTCATTCCCGTAATGCTGGACGGCTCCTTGGTCGCTGAAAAGCTTCCTGGCGCCGCTGAAGCGACCTTGCAAAGCCTGGACACCACCCTGGCTCATCTGTCCCCATCCATGCTCAAGCTCACGCACCAGTTATTCGACGTGCTCACGCTGGGCGTTACCCGTGGGCCACTGACCGGAATCTGGGGCTCCTGGGAAAACGCCAGCGTCGATGACATCCAGAAATTTCTCGGTCGGTGGGAAAACAGCTCGCTGGACCTGCTTCGCCAGGGGCACAGTTCGTTGCTGCAAATGGTCATGATGGCGTGGTACAGCCAGGCCGAGGCCTGGGCGCATTGTGGATACCCGGGACCGCCAACGGTTTAACAGTCACATCCAAACCCTGTGGGAGCGAGCCTGCTCGCGATGGCGGTATGTCAGTCAATACAGATGCAGCTGATCCGACGCCATCGCGAGCAGGCTCGCTCCCACAGGGGGGCATCACATACTCATAACAATAAGAGAGCACCAACATGCCCGTACCCGATCTCTTCCGCGAAGGTCTTGCCCGCGGCTGGACCACCTACAACGGTGCGCAGTTGACCCAGGACCTGACCCTGGAAGCGGACGTTGCGATCATCGGCAGCGGCGCCGGCGGGGGCACCACGGCAGAAATTCTCAGCGCCGCCGGCTACAAGGTGGTGTTGATCGAGGAGGGCCCCCTCAAGACCAGCCATGACTTCAAGCTGCTCGAGGACCAGGCCTACACCAGCCTTTACCAAGAAGGCCTCGGACGCATGAGCAAGGACGGCGCCATCACCATTCTTCAGGGTCGCGCGGTGGGTGGCACGACATTGATCAACTGGACCTCCTGTTTCCGCACGCCCGATCAGACCCTGGATCACTGGGCCACCGAGCACAACGTCAAGGGCCACAGCCCCGAGGAAATGGCGCCCTGGTTCGAAAAAATGGAACAGCGCCTGGGAGTAGCACCCTGGTCGGTTCCGCCCAATGCCAACAACGACGTGATCCGCAAAGGCTGTGAACAACTGGGCTATAGCTGGCACGTCATCCCGCGCAATGTGCGCGGTTGCTGGAACCTTGGTTATTGCGGCATGGGCTGCCCGACCAACGCCAAGCAGTCGATGCTGGTCACCACCATTCCGGCCACGCTGGACAAGGGCGGCGCGCTGCTTTACCTGGCACGGGCCGAACGGCTGATGATCAAAAACGCTGCGGTTGTCGGCCTCGAATGCCTGGCCATGGACGAACGTTGTGTGGCACCGACAGGACGGCACGTCACGGTCAAGGCGCGGCACTACGTACTGGCCGGCGGCAGCATCAACAGTCCGGCCTTGCTGTTGCGCTCCGAAGCGCCCGACCCGCACGGACGCCTGGGTAAACGCACCTTCCTGCACCTGGTGAACATGTCGGCCGGGCAATTCGACGAGGTGATCAATCCGTTCTACGGCGCACCACAATCGATTTATTCAGATCATTTCCAGTGGCAGGACGGCGCCACCGGCAAGATGTCCTACAAACTGGAAGTTCCGCCCCTGCACCCGGCCCTCGCCGCCGCGCTACTGGGCGGGTTTGGCAGCGAGAACGCCGAGCATATGGCGCAACTGCCCCACACCCACGCCATGCTGGCGCTGTTGCGCGATGGTTTTCACCCCGACAGCAGCGGCGGCAACGTTCAGTTGCGCAGCGACGGCACACCTGTGCTCGACTACGCGGTGTCACCCTACGCCTGGGACGGTTTGCGCCGGGCGTTTCACAGCATGGCCGAGATTCAGTTTGCCGGCGGCGCCAGGGCGGTCATGCCGATGCACAGCGACGCCCGTTACGTGAAAACCCTGGCCCAGGCCCGTACGCTGATCGACGACCTGGACCTGACCTTGTACCGCACGCGCCTGGGCAGCGCCCATGTGATGGGTGGTTGCGCCATGGGCGAAGATCCGAAAAGCGCCGTCACCGACAGCCTTGGGCGACATCATCAATTGAGTAATCTTTCCATCCATGACGGCTCGCTGTTCCCCACCAGCATTGGCGCCAATCCGCAATTATCGGTGTATGGGCTGACGGCACAATTGGCCACATCCCTGGCCGATCGCTTGAAAAACCCATGAGTTGGCGGATTATTCGCACTGTCTATAGTGCTTACTTACCTTACAGCCGACTTGGCCGACCGAGTAGGCTGCGATACCATCCGACTCCCCAACGGACACCCGCCAGGACGACGCGATGAACCGAGTGTTGTACCCAGGTACCTTCGACCCTATTACCAAGGGCCATGGCGATCTGGTCGAACGCGCCTCGCGCCTGTTCGACCATGTGATCATCGCCGTCGCCGCCAGCCCGAAGAAAAACCCGCTGTTCCCGCTGGAGCAACGTGTGGAGCTGGCCCGCGAGGTCACCAAACATCTGCCCAATGTGGAAGTGGTCGGCTTCTCGACGCTGCTGGCGCACTTTGCCAAGGAAAAGAACGCCAATGTGTTCCTGCGTGGCCTGCGTGCGGTCTCGGACTTCGAATACGAGTTCCAACTGGCCAACATGAACCGCCAGTTGGCGCCGGACGTCGAAAGCCTGTTCCTGACGCCGTCGGAGCGCTACTCCTTCATTTCCTCGACCCTGGTGCGCGAAATTGCGGCGTTGGGCGGCGATATCACCAAGTTCGTCCACCCGGCCGTGGCCGATGCGTTGACCCTGCGCTTCAAGAAATAACCCGCTGGCTGCGGTCCACTTCGCAGCCAGCACAGCGCAGTCCATCGCGCCCGCGTGCACTGCGCTCGCCAATGCGGCACAATTGCGCACATACGTTTTTCAGATGCCCGGGCCCAACGCCCCGGCAGGAGCCTGCATGTCCCTGATCATCACCGACGACTGCATCAATTGCGACGTCTGCGAACCCGAGTGCCCGAACGAGGCCATCTCCCAAGGCGAAGAGATCTACGTCATCGACCCGAACCTGTGCACCCAGTGCGTCGGCCATTACGACGAACCTCAGTGCCAACAGGTCTGCCCGGTAGATTGCATTCCGCTGGACGAGGCCCATCCGGAAACGGAAGAACAGTTGATGGCGAAATATCGCAAGATTACTGGCAAGGTTTGAGCCAGGTAGTTTTGTAGGGCCTGTGCCGGCCTCATCGCGAGCAGGCTCGCTCCCACAGGGTTCTGTGGTGGCGACACCATTCATGTCTTAAGCAAAATCCCTTGTGGGAGCGAGCCTGCTCGCGATGAGGCCCGCAGCCACAGCGACATCACTCCTGCTCAAACCCCTCCCCAACACACCCCAGGCACCGCACAAATGTCGCCTTCGCCGGGTCCACCACCAACGCCTTCCCCGCATCGCCGACGCCACCGCCCAACGCCGTAAAGGGTAACGACACCACAAATGCCCCGGCACCGATCACGGTGGCGGCGAGCAGCAGCGGACGGGCGATCAGCAGGTCGCCGATCATGGCGTAGGCCGGCGGATTCTGGATGGTGTAGCGCGGGTCGCCGCTGCCGCTGTTCGCCTGGGCAGGCGAACCGAGACACAACAGCAGCGCGAGAACGACAGGTCGGAGCAGATTCATCGGGCGATCCTTCGGCTAGGCAGCATGACAACTGACTATAGGACTATAGACCGCAGGACGGATCAGCTCTGACAGCGTGGGCACCAGACGCTGGCGCGCTGGCCCAGGCGAATCTCCCGCAGCCCCGTACCGCAGACCTTACATGACTCGCCGCCCCGGCCATACACGAAGAGTTCCTGCTGGAAGTAACCCGGCTGGCCGTCTCCCCCGATGAAATCACGTAGCGTCGTACCGCCGCGCTCGATGGCATGGGCAAGGATGCGTTTGATCTCGATCGCCAGTTTCAGATAGCGCGCCCGGGAAATGCCCCCGGCTTCGCGGCGTGGGTCGATCCCGGCGGCGAACAGCGCTTCGGTCGCATAGATATTGCCCACCCCCACCACCACCGCGTTATCCATGATGAACGGCTTGACCGCCATGGAGCGTCCTCGGGAAAGCTGGAACAGACGCTCGCCATCGAATAGATCGGTCAACGGTTCCGGCCCGAGGCGAATCAGCAATTCGTGGTTGAGCGGGTCGAGGCTCCAGAGCATCGCCCCGAAGCGGCGCGGGTCGGTGTAGCGCAAGGCCAGGCCGGATTCCAGTTCGATGTCCACATGCTCATGTTTGGCGGCAGGCATGCCGACTTCCACCAAGCGCAGGTTACCGGACATGCCCAAGTGGCTGATCAAGGTGCCGACTTCGGCGTTGATCAGCAGGTACTTGGCCCGCCGCTCCACCAGCACGATCCGCTGACCCGACAGTCGCACATCAAGGTCTTCGGGGATCGGCCAGCGCAAGCGCCGGTCGCGTACGACCACACGGCTGACACGCTGCCCTTCCAGGTGGGGAGCAATTCCGCGGCGGGTGGTTTCGACTTCCGGCAGTTCTGGCATGGGGGTTCTCGAATAAGGCGAAGGCCTGGTGCTGGTTTTCGATGCTTAGCGCGTGGCGAGGTCGCGAATTTCCTGCTTCTGGGTCTGGAAATCGTATTCCGACAAACCGATGTAATCGAGCACCAGAGCGCCGACACAGGCCCACTCATGATCGACCGGCTGATTGCCCAGGACCCGGTGCGATGAGCAGATGTTTTCGGACATTTTCAGGATCGCCAGCAGGTTTTTCAGCTGACTGTTGTTGCGTGACGTCTCATCGCTGAAAATCGCCAGGGCGTTGTGATGGTTGGCGATGGCCTGGCTGACATGGTCCGGCAGGCGCCAGGATTTGGAAGTGTAGTACCCGACCACCGCATGGTTGGTGTTGAATTCGCGGTTCTCGGTGTCCACCACCCGGCACTCGGCGCTGGCATTGGCGTAGGCCTGCTCCAGCACACTCATGTAGTTGGGGAACTGCTTGAGCATCAACGGCACGCCGCAATCATGGAACAGCCCCAAGGCGTAGGCTTCATCACCGTTTTCCAGACCGACGCGCTTGGCCAGGGTCAGGCAGGTCATCGCCACGTCCTGGGCCGTATCCCAGAAGCGATTGAGGGTGACGATGGCATCATCGTGCAGCTCGCCCTTGATCGACTGCGCGTTGATCAGGTTGATGATCGAACGGCTGCCCAGCAGGTTCACCGCGCGCTGGATCGAAGTGATCTTGTTGCGCAGGCCGTAGTACGGCGAATTGACGATCTTGAGCAAGGCACCCGAGAGGCCCGGGTCATGGGAGATCAGCTTGGCAATGGTCTCCAGGTCCGGATCAGGCATGTACTGCTCCATCTGCAGATCCACCATGATCTGCGGCTGGGGCGGCACACTGATGCCTTGCAGGGACTGTTGGATCTGTTCGGCGGAAAGCTCTTGGGACATGGGCATACACTCTGGGTCAGGCGGCGATTCTAACCCTTAAAGATGGATCCGATACACCGTCGGACAAATCGCGCCACATGTCCATCACAAGCCCCGCACAGGCCGCAACACGCTATACTCCCGCTCTTTTTTCCGGAGCGACGTCATGTCCCTGCCCAGCCTGCGCCTCAAAGCCAACGCCGACCGTCGCCTGCGCGCCGGCCATCTGTGGGTCTACAGCAACGAAATCGATGTAGCCGCTACCCCGCTGCACGGCTTCAAGGCCGGCGACCAGGCCATCCTCGAAGCCGCTGGCGGCAAGCCGTTGGGCATCGTCGCGATGAGCCCCAACAACCTGATCTGCGCCCGCCTGCTGTCCCGTGACGTGAAACTGCCGCTGGACAAATCCCTGCTGGTGCATCGTCTCAACGTGGCGCTGTCGTTGCGTGAGCGCTTGTTCGACAAGCCGTTCTATCGCCTCGTTTACGGCGACTCCGACCTGCTGCCTGGCCTTGTAGTCGACCGTTTCGGCGACATCCTGGTGGTGCAGATCGCCTCGGCCACCATGGAAGCCCACAAGGACGACGTGATCGCCGCCCTGACCCAGGTGCTCAAGCCCAGCGGCATCCTGTTCAAGAACGATTCCGCCGCCCGCGATGCCGAAGGCCTGAACCGCTACGTCGAGACAGTGTTCGGCCTCGTACCGGAGTGGGTCGCCCTGGAAGAGAACGGCGTGAAGTTCGAAGCTCCAGTCATGGCAGGTCAGAAAACCGGCTGGTTCTACGACCACCGCATGAACCGCGCACGCCTGGCGCCGTATGCCAAGGGCAAGCGCGTACTGGATCTGTTCAGCTACATCGGCGGTTGGGGCGTGCAGGCCGCGGCGTTCGGTGCCAGCGAAGTATTCTGCGTCGACGCCTCGGCCTTCGCCCTCGATGGCGTAGAGCGCAACGCGGCGTTGAATGGCTTTGCCGAAAAGCTGACCTGCATTGAAGGCGACGTGTTCGAAGCCCTGAAAGAACTCAAGGCCAGTGAAGAGCGTTTCGACGTCATCGTTGCCGACCCGCCAGCGTTCATCAAGCGCAAGAAAGACCTGAAAAACGGTGAAGGCGCCTATCGCCGCCTCAACGAACAGGCCATGCGCCTGCTCAGCAAGGATGGCATCCTGGTCAGCGCTTCGTGCTCGATGCACCTGCCCGAAGACGACCTGCAAAACATCCTGCTGACCAGCGCCCGGCACCTGGACCGCAACATCCAGCTGCTCGAACGCGGGGGCCAGGGACCGGACCATCCGGTACACCCAGCCATCGCCGAGACCCGCTACATCAAGAGCATCACCTGCCGGTTGCTGCCCAACAGCTGAATCATTTGCTGACCCTTATTAAACGCAGCCCTGGCTGCGTTTTTTTTTGCACGTGTGAAAAGTTACCGAGCGCTTAAGCAAAAGCCTACAAAATAACTTTTTGTATGAGTCATCCCACATTATTACTGGAACTTTCCTACTCAATATCCGCTTGCCAAGCACTCATTAAAAACTATGATTGAACTGTCACTTCGCAAGTGATGACCCTCGAAAAAAACAACATTTATTCAAACCTCTTATTCAAAAAAGGAGCTGTATCATGAAAGCAATCAATCTGGAAGCTAACAAGATCGCAAACCTGGCTGGCCTGATTGTTCCAACAGGCCGCTAAGTAAGTAAAGGGTGGAGCTGAGGAGTGCCGGCGCCTCAGCCCATCCATGCTCGCCCCCTCAGCGGAAAACCTTAATGCATATAAATCCGTGCGTTTTCATACTTGCGCGCCCGCCGCACCAGATTGTATGGAACTATGAGCAGCACACTCAGTTCGAGCTCGATCTGCATTATTCAACGCGACTGGCACAACTTATTCACAACCCTTCACACTTCGACACTTGCAACCCCATCGACATTGAATTCCTGAATGCCGGCATATTGACTGCAGAACCCAAGGAAGCCCTCGAATGGCGATGGGACGAGTTATCCAGAATATTTCATATCGGCACAAAAAATATTCCTTGCGAAAGTGTTCCCCAAAATGTCGATGAATGGGCAACCCTGTACCTGCAGCATTGCCAAGAGGTTCTATCATCACCGCCGCCGGCCTGCCGCATAAAACCGTGCCCGGTTGACCGGATTGCCTTGACGCCCTGCTCCCTGGTCGACATCGAGGACGTTTCGCTGGGACAGACGCTTGTCAGTCGAAGCACCTCTCGCTCATTCAGCGAACGAGCCATTTCAATCGAGCAGGTCAGCACCCTCCTCTACCTGACCCTGGGTTACCTGAACGAGCGCCCTTTTGCTCACAAGACCGGTCATCCCGAAACGCTGGGCGCGCGACGCAGTAGCCCCTCGGGCGGCGGCCTGAATGCCTGCGAAGGTTACCTGTACGTGCGTCACGTGGCCGGGCTGGAACCGGGAATCTACGCCTACCACCCGGCCGAACATGCCTTGAGCCTGATCCGATCACTTCCGGATGAACCCCTGGGGCAATTGTTAGCCGGACAGCACTTCATCAATCCGTTGCCATTCGGGCTATTCATCACTTCGCGCTTCGACAAGCTCTGGTGGAAGTACGAACACTCGCGCGCCTATCGAATGGCGTTTGTCGAAACGGGCCACGTGTCCCAGACCTTTTTGATGGTGGCGACTGCGCTGGGCCTCAAGACCTGGCTGACCGGGGCATTGAGCGACCGTCAGGTAGAACGGCTGCTTGACCTTGAAGACACTCCCGAACAGCCGTTGTTTTTTGTCGGTTGCGGTCATGGCGATGGACAGGTCCACTGCCAGGCGCTGATGGCGCTGGTCAATGGCCAGGACTCTGCATCATGACCTTCACTCAGAGGCCGCGCTACACCTTGGGCGACTGGGATAACAAAGCTGCGGTGCGCGTGCGCAAAAACCACTACCGCCTACCCGACGATCTGGAGCATCAACTCGCCAGTCGGGACTGGTTTGCGCCAGCCTTCATACCCTATATCGAACATCCGCTGATCAATAAGGCGGGGCGCGCCATTGCCCAACGCCTGGCGGCCAATCACCTGGTGTACTTCCTCGACTACACCACCTTACTCGAACACCGGGTGGTCAATCGCGCAGTGGAAACCATCGTCCATGGCGAACTGAGCGTACCCATCCCCAGCCAGATGAAAACCGCCGCCCTGCAGCTCTACACCGACGAGGGTTACCACGCACTGTTTTCCAATGAAGTGGCCGAACAGATCGTCGCCCTGTACGACATCCGCGACCGCTCGCTCCCCAGGCGCATCGACCGCCTGCTGGGCGTGATCGAAGCCACAAGCCCCCCGGATCGCCCTCTGGCGTGGTTTCTGCTGGGGTTCGTTTCCGAAACGATCATCGCCAAGGAGCTGCTGGCCATTACCCGCGAGACCTTGGTCTCCACGGTTTACCAGATACTCAGGAATCATCTCGAGGACGAGGCACGCCATAGTCGCTATTTCAGCGAGGTGTTCCAGTATCTGTGGTCCGCCCTGGCCCCTGACCAGCGTGCTCTGGCCGCAAGGCTGCTGCTGGACATCATCGGCCTTTACTTCGAGCCCGACATCCCTTGGTTAACGCGTAGCCTCGCCAGCGTCGGCTTTGACGAACAGGACGGGTTGAAGATCGTTGCAAACCTCCTGCAACCGGACGCTCACGCCCAGCGAGTTCGCTCGGGGGCAGTCTCGACCTTCACAGCCATGCAGCAGGCAGGTTTCTTCGATGACGACCCCAATCGGCAGAGGTTCTTCCAGGCGGGGTTTATCGATGGCTGACACTCATGATCTCGCCACACGCAAAGCGGCCACTGTCGGCTTATTGTTGATGCTGACCTTGCTCGGCGTATTCCCCATCGATGTGGTGCTGCCTTCGTTTCCGGCGCTGTCCGCACACTTTGAGCGTCCATCGCCCGATATCGCCCTGTCTGTCAGCCTGTTCGCAGTGGGGATCGCAGTGTCCCAACTGCTGGTCGGCCCGCTTTCCGACGCCATGGGACGAAAGAACCTGCTGCTGATCGGGATCATCGTCTCGGCCGTTGGCGCGACCGGGTGCGTGGTTGCCAATGACTACTGGTCCTTCCTGCTTTTCCGGGTCATCCAAGCCGTGGGATGCGGTTGTTTCGTGCTCTCTCAGGCACTGATCCAGGACCTGTTTACAGGCCAGGAGCAGCAGCGATTACGGATTTTCCTGGTCACCTGCGGTGGCATTTTCATTTCCGTTTCACCCTTGGCCGGCACCGGACTGCAAAGCTGGATGGGCTGGCGCGGCAGCTTCCTGGTATTCATTGCCCTGGCTGTCAGTGTGTTCTTGAGCGCCAGTCTTCTACTCAAGCCTTTGCCAGCGGATAGCCAACCCAGGCGCCCGGACTTCATTGCGTCCTACCGGACGGTATGCAGTGACTTCAACTTCATGGCCTACTGGCTGACGTCAGCATTGGCTTTTTCCTGCCATTTCTCGTTCATCGTCATCTCACCGCTGGTTTTCATTGACCAGCTGCAACTGTCGCCGCAGGCATTTTCGCTGACGTTGCTGGGCTACGGGCTGGCCTATATCGGCGGTGGAGCGGTCGCGACCGTGCTGAGCAATCGGATCGACCCACAGACGCAAATCCTCACGGGGCTGTGCCTGATCCTGACGGCGGGAGTGTTGATGCTTGGGCTCTCCAGCCATCTGGGCTTGTCGGTCACCACGCTGCTACTGCCCATGATCGTGTGCACCGCCGGAACGACCATTGCTCGTGCGGCGGCCCACACCCGAGCAATGAATATCTTCCCCGAGCAAGCCGGTACATCGGCCTCGGCGGGCAGCGTGCTGATCTTCATTGTCGGCGGTTTGACCAGCGCTGCGCTCAGCCTCACTCCGCTGGACCTGCAAACCACCCTGGCTCTATGCCTGATGTTGCTCAGCCTCCTGGGGCTGGCACTCAATGGCCTGCTCCGGCATCGTCACAGGACGCTGTTGACGGGTTGAACATCGCCAGTCGTCATCCCGAGCACGACATTGGCACCCGATCAGCGCTTTGCGTCATTTCATCCTGACGCCAGGGGTGTAGAATCGCGACATTCATCGCCATTCATCCCCGGCGGGTTTATGAGCTCATGCTGAGGCGCGCAGCGATCCTGCAAAGTCATCGGCCACTTCCGGACACACGGCCAAACCCGGGTGTTCCAGACGTCAACAGAAGCTCACTTCCCATTGATACCTGATACGTACCTGATTTGCCGCCCGGAGTGCTCCATGCCTGATTACCGCTCGAAAACATCCACCCATGGCCGCAACATGGCCGGCGCCCGTGCGTTGTGGCGCGCCACGGGGATGAAGGATGACGACTTCAAGAAGCCGATCATCGCCATTGCCAACTCCTTCACCCAGTTCGTGCCAGGCCATGTTCACCTCAAGGACCTGGGTCAACTGGTTGCCCGGGAAATCGAACGCGCGGGTGGCGTAGCCAAAGAGTTCAACACCATTGCCGTGGATGACGGTATCGCCATGGGCCACGACGGCATGCTTTATTCGCTGCCCAGTCGCGAGATCATCGCCGACTCCGTCGAATACATGGTCAATGCCCATTGCGCCGACGCCATCGTGTGCATTTCCAACTGCGACAAGATCACCCCCGGCATGCTCATGGCGGCCTTGCGCCTGAACATCCCGGTGATCTTCGTTTCCGGCGGCCCGATGGAAGCCGGCAAGACCAAGCTCGCCAGCCATGGCCTTGACCTGGTCGACGCCATGGTGATCGCCGCCGACTCCAGCGCTTCCGATGAAAAGGTCGCGGAGTATGAGCGCAGCGCCTGTCCGACCTGCGGTTCGTGCTCCGGCATGTTCACCGCCAACTCGATGAACTGCCTGACCGAAGCCCTTGGCCTGGCCCTGCCGGGCAACGGTTCGACCCTCGCCACCCACAGCGATCGCGAACAGCTGTTCCTGCAGGCCGGCCGGACCATCGTCGAGCTGTGCAAGCGTTACTACGGCGAGGATGACGAGTCGGTGCTGCCGCGCAACATCGCCAACTTCAAGGCGTTCGAAAACGCCATGACCCTGGACATCGCCATGGGCGGCTCCACCAACACCATCCTGCATTTGCTGGCCGCCGCCCAGGAAGCCGAGATCGATTTCGACCTGCGCGACATCGACCGTCTGTCCCGTCACGTGCCGCAGCTGTGCAAGGTCGCGCCGAACATCCAGAAGTACCACATGGAAGACGTGCACCGCGCTGGCGGGATCTTCAGCATCCTCGGCTCCCTGGCCCGTGGTGGCCTGTTGCACACCGACCTGCCGACCGTACACAGCAAAACCATGGCCGAGGCCATCGCCAAGTGGGACATCACCCAGACCACCGACGAAGCCGTGCATCATTTCTTCAAGGCCGGCCCGGCAGGCATTCCAACGCAAACGGCGTTCAGCCAATCGACTCGCTGGGAAACCCTGGACGATGACCGTGAAAACGGCTGCATCCGCAGCGTCGAGCACGCGTACTCCAAAGAAGGTGGCCTGGCTGTGCTGTACGGCAACATCGCTCTGGATGGCTGCGTGGTGAAAACCGCCGGCGTCGACGAATCGATCCATGTGTTCGAAGGCAACGCCAAGATTTTCGAAAGCCAGGACAGCGCCGTGCGCGGGATCCTCGCCGACGAAGTGAAGGCCGGCGATATCGTGATCATCCGCTACGAAGGGCCAAAAGGTGGTCCGGGCATGCAGGAAATGCTTTACCCCACGTCCTACCTGAAGTCCAAAGGACTGGGCAAAGACTGCGCACTGCTGACCGATGGCCGTTTCTCCGGCGGCACCTCGGGCCTGTCCATCGGCCACGCTTCACCGGAAGCCGCTGCTGGCGGCGCCATCGGCCTGGTGCGCGACGGCGACAAAGTCCTGATCGACATTCCGAACCGCTCGATCAACCTGCTGATCAGCGATGAAGAACTGGCTGGGCGCCGTGTTGAACAGGACAACAAAGGCTGGAAGCCGGTGGAAGTGCGTCCGCGCAAAGTCACCACCGCCCTCAAGGCCTATGCCCTGCTCGCCACCAGCGCCGACAAGGGCGCGGTGCGTAACAAGGCGATGCTCGACGGGTTGTAAGCGTCCATAAACAGCAATAAAAAATGCCCCACTCAAGGTGGGGCATTTTTTTGCAGTGAAACAAACCATCGATGATCAACTGTGCGAGCCTGCTTGCGAAGGCGGTGTGTCAGTCGGAATCGATGTTGAATGTGTCGCCGTCATCGCGAGCAGGCTCGCTCCCACAGGGTTTACTGGATATCTTCCGGCTTGACGATCACCCAGTTCTTGTCCGCCGTCACTGGCAGCCCTTCCTTGGCCTGGGCCGCGGCGTGCTTGGCCATCATGCCGTTGATCTGGTCCATGTACTTGTCCTTGCGGTTGACCCACAGGTGAATGCCACCCTTGGCCACGTTCACATCGTGGAACAGCATGTAGCCGTCGCTGCTGGGGGTGTCGCCAGCCACAAGCACCGGTTTTTTCCATTCGTCGATGTACGTCAGGATTGCCGCGTGCTTGCCGGCCATCCAGGTCGCCGGAGTCCACAGATACGGTGTGTACTCAAGACTCAGGTTGGCCTTCTCGTCATATTTGCCATTGGTGATCTGCTTGCGGGCGGTGGTCAGTTCGCCGGTCTTGCGATCCTTGAGCAACGTGGTCACGCCGATGATGTTCTGCGGCTTGAGGTTGTAGCCGTACTTCGGATCGGCGGCGACCATGCGCACCAATTCTTCCGAAGCCGCGGTCATGACATAGACCTCGATGCCGTTTTCCATCAGTTTGTTGTACAGCTCGACCTGACCGGTGAAAATCTTCGGCGGGTTGACGTTGTAGTTGACCACCTTGTCGCCGTCGTAATACGTGGTCGGGACCGGCTTGCCAGAAGCCATCAATTCGTCAACGTAGCCTTTGAGTTCTTTGAGGGTAAAGCCGGAAAACACCTGGGCGACCCAGGGGTAGCAGACCATGTCGTCCACTTCGCACAAACGGTAGTAGTAGCTGAACAGGCTTTCCTTGTGTTCGGCCGTGTCTTTGAACGGCATCAGCTTCAAGGATGGGTCGAGGGTTTCGCGGGTGATAAGGCCCTTGTTCTCCATGAACGGCAGCAACGACTCTTCCAGGTCGTAGCGGTAACTGGTGTTGTCCATGTCGAACACCGCGTAGTTACCTTTGTTGGCGTTGGCCGCGATCATCGCGTCCAGCGCCTTGGCCTGCTCCGCGGGCCAGTGCTTGAGCTCAGTGGCGAGCGCCTGGCCAACGAGACCCAGGCCCAAGGCGACAACGAGAAGGTGAGGTGCAAGCTTCATCGGCGTTTCTCCAAGGTTCAAAGAACTCGACGCTAACAAATGCTTGTGACGTTTCTCTCCTGCCCGCGACCGCTTGCGTCTTGATACCGCCAGCGGCATGCCCATAAACGTCATTGCCTTATTCCATAAACGACAATCTACATACCTTTTTATTATTAATTCATTAGATATCAGGCTGTTAGGCTTCCCGCCTCGCAGTCGCGGCTTCAGGCGACTGGCACAAGTCCTATCGGAGTTTTTTTGATGAATCTGCCGCTGATCCTCAATCTGCTGGTGTTCCTCGCCTTGCTGTTTGGTCTGGCGCAAACCCGTCACAGCACCTGGAGCCTGGCCAAAAAAGTCCTGCTGGCATTGGTGCTGGGCGTGGTGTTCGGCACCGTCCTGCACACGATTTACGGCGCCGGCAACCCGGTGTTGAAAACCTCGATCGGCTGGTTTGACCTGGTGGGCAACGGCTATGTGCAGTTGCTGCAAATGATCGTGATTCCGCTGGTTTTCGCTTCAATTCTCAGCGCGGTAGCGCGCCTGCATAACGCCTCATCCCTGGGCAAGATCAGCTTCCTGACCATCGGCACACTGCTGTTTACCACCGCCATCGCCGCCCTTATCGGTATCGGCCTGACCAACCTGTTCGGTCTCACCGCCGAAGGCCTGGTGGCCGGCAGCCAGGAAATCGCACGCCTGCAGGTGATCCAGAGCGACTATGCCGGCAAGGTCGCAGACCTGAATATCCCGCAGTTGCTGCTCTCGTTCGTTCCGCAGAACCCCTTTGCCGACCTGGCCCGGGCCAAGCCGACCTCGATCATCAGCGTGG
This sequence comes from Pseudomonas sp. FG-3G, assembly GCF_901007645.1. NCBI lineage: Bacteria > Pseudomonadati > Pseudomonadota > Gammaproteobacteria > Pseudomonadales > Pseudomonadaceae > Pseudomonas > Pseudomonas sp. FG-3G. The sequence continues at coordinate 163,769 of NZ_CAAKGZ010000045.1, read as the reverse complement.
TGATATTCGCGGCCTTCCTGGGTGTCGCGGCACTGCAATTGCTCAAGGATGACGTGGAAAAAGGTCAGAAAGTGGTCAACGCCATCGACACCCTGCAAAGCTGGGTGACACGTCTGGTGCGGCTGGTGATGAAGCTGACCCCGTACGGCGTGCTGGCGCTGATGACCAAAGTGGTGGCCGGCTCCAACGTGCAGGACATCGTCAAGCTTGGCAGTTTCGTGGTGGTTTCGTACCTGGGGCTGGGCCTGATGTTCGTGGTTCACGGTCTGCTGGTGTCCGCCGCTGGAATCAACCCGCTACGCTTTTTCCGCAAGATATGGCCGGTCCTGACCTTCGCCTTCACCAGCCGTTCCAGCGCCGCGACCATCCCGCTGAGCATCGAAGCCCAGACCAGCCGCCTCGGCATTCCACGGGCCATTGCCAGCTTCAGCGCGTCGTTCGGCGCCACCATCGGCCAGAACGGCTGCGCCGGCCTCTACCCGGCCATGCTGGCGGTGATGGTCGCACCGACCGTGGGCATCAACCCGCTGGATCCGGTGTGGCTCGCGACGCTGGTAGCGATCGTGACCTTGAGCTCGGCCGGGGTGGCCGGTGTCGGTGGTGGCGCGACATTTGCCGCGTTGATCGTGCTGCCGGCCATGGGCTTGCCGGTTTCACTGGTGGCGCTACTGATTTCCGTCGAGCCACTGATCGACATGGGCCGCACAGCGTTGAACGTCAGCGGTTCGATCACTGCCGGGGCGATCACCAGTCAGGTGATGCAGCAGACCGACAAGGCTTTGCTGGATGCCGAGGAGCATGGGGAGTTGGTGCAGGCTTGATTGCTCCCACATGGCTTACAGCTTTTCCCACACCTCAAAGCTGTAGGCCGGCTTGTCGCCCTCGGCCGGATTCGGCTGGTTCGACACCTGTTTCCACTGGCTCGAATCGAACGCCGGAAACCAGGCATCGCCATCCGGGCTCAGCGCCACACGGGTCAGGTACAGTCGGTCCGCCTGCTCCAGGGCCTGGGCGTACAGCTGGGCGCCGCCAATCAACATCAGTTCGTCGACACCCTGCTGCACCGCCCACGCCTCGGCCCGTTCCACCGCTGCCTCCAGCGTGGAAAAAACTTCCGCGCCCTCCAGCACGAGGCCAGACTGACGACTGACCACGATGTTCAAGCGCCCCGGCAGCGGCCGCCCCAGGGAGTCCCAGGTCTTGCGGCCCATGATGATGGGCTTGCCCAAGGTGGTAGCCTTGAAGTATTTAAAGTCCCCCGGCAAGTGCCAGGGCATGCTGTTGTCGACGCCGATCACACGGTTTTCACCGAGGGCTGCGATCAGGCTTAAAGGGAGTGTTTTTTTCATGCCGGCGAGGATACCAGAGGCCACAGCGGTTATGCTCAACCCTCATTTGCGACGGAAGCGCCTGTGTCTGAGCCTCTGACAGAACTGCACGACCTCTGGTTGACCGAGACGGTACGTCTGCGTGAAGAACACGCCGGCCCGCTCGAAGATCAGGAGGCCAATCGCCTGGCCCGCGCGGCGGGTGGCGATTTATCCAGCCGTATCCGTCACCGCGCCCGCTGGCTGGCCGAGCGCGACGGCCTCAGCCAGGCCTTGCATCACTGGCTGCAAGGGGCGCGCCTGGCGCTGATCATAATGGCCGTACTCGCCATCATCAGTGGCGCTGGCCTGGGCTTTGCCGCACTCGGCGACGGACACACGCCGGTCAATGTGTTCTGGGCCCTGGGCAGCCTGTTGGCGTTAAACCTGATCTTGCTTATCGGCTGGGCCCTGGGCCTGATCTTTGCGGGTGAGCAAGGTGCAGCGCTGGGGCGCCTGTGGTTGTGGCTCAGCGAAAAACTCGCCCGCGACGCCAAGGCTGCGCAACTGGCGCCAGCCCTGCTGCTGTTATTGCAACGGCACGAGCTCAATCGCTGGGCCCTCGGTGCGCTGGTCAATGGTTTGTGGCTGCTGGCGATGCTCAGCGCGCTGGTCATCGTACTGATGCTGATGGCCACCCGGCGCTACGGTTTTGTATGGGAAACCACCATTCTCGGCGGTGAGACCTTCGTCGTCATGACCCAGGCCCTCGGCGCCCTGCCCGCCCTGCTGGGTTTGAGCGGGCCAACCGAAGCGATGATTCGCGCCAGTGGCGACGCCGCGCTGAATATCGAAAGCGCCCGCCAAGCCTGGGCCGCTTGGCTGGTGGGCGTGACGCTGGTCTACGGCGTGTTGCCGCGCCTGTGTCTGGCGCTGGTGTGCCTGTGGCGCTGGCGTCGCGGCCGCGCCACGCTGCGCCTGGACTTGAACCTGCCAGGTTATGCCCAACTGCGGGAGCGGCTAATGCCCAGTAGCGAGCGCCTGGGCATCAGCGATGCCGCGCCCGCGCAATTGCATCAAATTGAAAGTGACGTTGGCGCGCTGCAAAGCGACGGTGCGCTGCTGGTGGCGATCGAACTGGACGACCGGCCTTGGCCACCGAAACTGCCAGGCACGGTGAAAAACGCCGGAGTGCTCGACAGCCGCGAATCGCGCCACAAACTCCTCGAACAATTGTCACGCTTTCCTCCCGCGCGCCTGGCGATTGCCTGCGACCCACGACGTTCACCGGATCGTGGCAGCCTGGCGCTGATCGCCGAACTGGCCCGCAGCGCCGGCGCCACCCGCATCTGGTTGTTGCAGGCACCGCCCGGGCAAGCGCTGGACGCTGAACGCCTGGGCGATTGGCACAACGCGCTGCAACAGTTGCAATTGCCCTTCGCGGACTGCGCGCCTTTGAACTGGCTGGAGACCGGCCATGACTGAACCCACCAAGCCGCTGAAGCTGGCCGTGGTTGGCCACACCAATGTGGGCAAAACCTCCTTGCTGCGCACACTGACCCGGGACGTCGGCTTCGGCGAAGTGTCCCACCGCCCCAGCACAACCCGACACGTCGAGGGCGCGCGCCTGTCGGTGGACGGCGAAGCGTTGCTGGAGCTGTACGACACGCCGGGCCTGGAAGACGCCATCGCCCTGCTTGACTACCTCGAACGCTTGGAGCGCCCCGGTGAGCGCTTGGACGGGCCGGCACGCCTGGCGCGATTCCTGGACGGCAGCGAGGCACGACAACGCTTCGAACAGGAAGCCAAAGTGCTGCGACAATTGCTCGCCAGCGATGCCGGACTCTATGTGATCGATGCGCGAGAGCCAGTGCTGGCCAAGTACCGGGATGAGCTTCAAGTGCTCGCCAGTTGCGGCAAACCGCTGCTGCCGGTGTTGAATTTCGTCAGCAGCGCCAGCCACCGCGAGCCCGACTGGCGCGAAGCCCTGGCACGGTTGGGGCTGCACGCCCTGGTGCGTTTCGACAGCGTCGCCCCGCCCGAGGATGGCGAGCGACGCCTGTATGAAAGCCTCGCCCTGTTGCTGGAAAGCGCCCGTGGGCAACTGGAACGACTGGTCGCCGATCAACAGGCCCAACGCTTGGCCCGTCAGCAGAGCGCGAAGCGCTTGATCGCCGAACTGCTGATCGATTGCGCCGCTTGCCGACGCAGCGTAGCCAGCGATGCCGAACTGGAACGACAGGCCATCAGCGAGCTGCGCAACGCCGTGCGTCAACGGGAGCAGCGCTGCGTCGAAGCCTTGCTCAAGCTCTACGCCTTCCGCCCCCAGGACGCCGCCGCCAGCGATTTGCCTCTACTCGACGGCCGCTGGGGCGATGACCTGTTCAATCCTGACACCCTCAAACAGCTAGGTGTGCGTGTGGGTGGCGGGATCGCGGCGGGCGCAGCGGCCGGTGCCGGCGTGGATTTGCTGGTGGGCGGTCTGACCCTCGGCGCCGCCGCCCTGGCCGGCGCCATTGCCGGTGGCGCCCTGCAAACCGCCCGCAGTTACGGGAACAGGTTGATGGGCAAGCTCAAGGGCCAGCGGGAGCTGACAGTGGACGACAGTGTGCTACGCCTGTTGGCCCTGCGCCAACGGCAACTGTTGCAAGCCCTCAACCAGCGCGGCCATGCGGCAATGGACAGCATCCACATCGCCACACCCCAGGATAAAACCTGGCGCGAGGGCAAACTGCCCGAAGCGCTGAACAAGGCCAGGGCGTACCCGCAATGGTCGTCGCTTAATCCGCAGGCGCGGTTGAGCCAATCGGAACGCCAGGAACAGATCGAGCAGCTGGCTGAGCAGCTCTAGATGACACAACCCCTGTGGCAAGGGGATTTGTGGGAGCAAGGCTTGCCCGCGATGAGAGTGTCGCTACCGGTGCTTATTCGTCGGTCAAGGCACTGAGCGCCGCCGCAGCTTCTGCCAATTCCAACTCACTGAACACTTGCACCCCATGACGTTTGAGCAAGGCCGCCGTCACGCCTTCGCCAGGCACTTTCACGCCGCTGAACGTGCCGTCGTAGGTCAGCAGATTGCCGCACGACGGGCTGTTGGCCTTGAGCACGGCGATACGGATAGCGTGTTCGCGCACCCGCTCCAGCGCTTGATACGCGCCGGACAGAAACTGTTCACTGACGTCTTCACCCTCGGTGGTGATTACCGTCGCCTGGCCGTCGAGCACCTGCGTACCTTGCCCACCGGGAATTTCTGCCGCCGCCCGAGGCGTGGGCAAGCCGCCGGCGACTTCCGGGCACAGCGGCACGACCCGACCTTCGTCGAGCCAACGTTGAAGCTGATCGAACGGGCCACTGGCACCGCCGTCGTAGCGCACGCGGTGTCCGAGCAGGCAGCGGCTGACGAGGATCTTTTCCATGCTCAGAACACCTCGGTGCCGCGGCGCCGGAACCAGCCGGTCAAGGACAGGCGATCTCGCGCCGCCGGCAGGACTTCATGGGGGATGTCCCCCGACAGGAACACCACCAGACAACCGCCGGTGGGCACCACGTCGTGCTCCACGCCATCGTCCAGGTACATGCGTAACTGGCCGCCATGCTCCGGCAACCAGGCATCGTTGAGGTAAAGCACCGCCGACACTATGCGTCGATCGTCATCGCGAAAGCGGTCGACGTGCTTGAGGTAGAAGGCGCCAGGAGGGTACAGCGCGAAGTGGCTTTCGAAATCCTCCAGCCCCAGGAACAACCCGCGATTGATCGCCTCCCGCAAGCTGTCCATCAAGCCCAGGTAACGGTCGCACGCTTGCGCCTGACCGGGCTCGATCCATTGGATACGATCACCCCGAATCCCTTCACGAATCTCCGAAAACGGCCCGCGCCCGACCGCCGCCGGGGCCAGTTCGCCTTCGGCGGCGCGCTGGCGACATTCGGCTGCCAGGGCGCGGGTCAGCGCGTCCGGCAGGAAGATATTCTGCTGCGACCAGCCGCGCTCGGCCAGGTCGTCGACGATACGTAACAGCAGTGGGTGATCAGAAGGTATTTGCATGGCGCGCATAGTATTCCTGTGCCTGCAAAACCGACAGCGCCGCGCAGCGGGTTTGTTACGCCTGATGGCGCAGGCGCAGGAACTTGATACGAATTCTCGACAAGTCCCCACACCCCACGGAGAATAGTCGGCTGCTGACAGGAGTCCCTATGCGCCGTTTGCTTTTCTCATTGTTGATGTTCTGTGCGTTGCCCGCCTGGGCAGACAGCTACGACCAGTTGTACAAGGTCGCCGGCTGGCCGGAACAACGGGCGCATTTCAATGACGCCTTGAGCGCCGCGCAGCAGCGTTACCAGAGCAGCCTGCCACCGGCAGTGTTCCAGGCACTGGTCAACAACAGCAATCAACGCTTTGCCCCCCAGGCCATGGACCAGCGGGCCGAGGCGCAATTGCGCAAGAACCTCACCGACCCAGCCCCGGCCCTGAGTTTTTTTCAGTCGCCCCTGGGCCGCAAAGTCGTGGCAGCCGAGCTGCTGGCGACCCGTCGCGACCAATTGGCGAAGAACGCCAAGGGCCTGCCGAAGATGCAAGTCAGTGACAACCGCCTATTGATCATCGGCCATCTGGCCCAGTCCCTGCCCGCCCGCGAGGCCGGCGCCGAAGTCAGCCTGGCGATCGCCGGCGTGGCGGCGGACAGCCTGAGCTCGATGATCCCCGGCCTGCTGGGTGCTGGCCAGGCCCAGGGCATGCTGAACGGTCAGCGCCAGCGTCTGATGGAGCAGATCGGCGCGGACTTGAACAACACGCTGCTGTACGTCTACCGCGACCTGACGGACACCGAGCTGGAGGAGTTCGCCACCTTCGCCGAGTCGGCTGAGGGCCAGGCTTATTATCAAGCGGCCTTGGCAGCGATTCGGGCGGGGTTGGCGGTGGGGCAGACTCTCGGGCAATAGATAGATCTTCAGCGCCCCTGACACCGTTATCGCGAGCAGGCTCGCTCCCACAGGGTGTTTGAGTGAACTCAGATTTTGTGATCGTCGAAAAACCAGTGTGGGAGCGAGCCTGCTCGCGATAGCAATAGCCCGGTCAGCGCCGAACCCGGCTCATCCGCTTCGTCAGAAATCCAAACATCTCCTGCCGCATCGCCAGCGCCTCATTCGCCAGGTGATGCCGACCTTCGGGCAACATCAGAACCTGGGGCCGATCGAACTTGCTGCGCAACACTTGCAGGTTATGCGCCCAATCCACCGTCATGTCCGCCTGGCCCTGCACGATCAAGGGCTGGCGCGGGCTGCTCGGGGCGACTTCGATACGCTTGATCCATTGCCCCAACGCTCCGACCCACGCGGTGGGCAGGCGCAGCGGTTGCAACGGGTCGGCTTGCAGGAATGGCAGGAAGTCCGGGTCGGTAGAGTTCTCGCTGAAACGTCGGGCGATGCCGGTTACAAAGGGTTTGAGCAAGTAGTAACTCAGGCGCGACCAGCCCCAGGCCCGCGGCCGCACCAAGGGCGACAGCAGTATGACCTGACCTTGGGCCGGGCTGTGCTGGCCCTGGTTGAGCACGTGATCAACCACGATGGCCCCTCCGGTGCTTTGTCCGCACAGATGCCAGGGTTGCGGCAGTTCCAGCGTCCCGGCCTCGGTCAGCAGGCCTTGCAACGTGGCCTGGTACTCGGCGAAATCACCGATGCTGGCGCGTTCGCCACTGGACAGGCCGTGGCCCGGCAGGTCGCAGGCGATCACGGCGAATTTCTGCTCCAGCGCCCACTCGATCAAGTGCCGGTACAACCCCATATGGTCGTAATAGCCGTGGAACAGAAACAGCGTCGCTAGCGCTTTTTCCGGCCACCAGACCTGACCGACCAACTCATATCCGTCTATCTCGAAACGCCCCAGGCCCTTGCGCAACGTGCGGTGGGGGAAATCCAGGCCGTAGAACCGCTGATAAGCCAGCGCCTGCGCAGACAGCGGCTGCCACTGAGCCAAAGGTTGCAGGCTGGCACGCAGGTGATCGGGGTCGAAACTGACGGGCATAGGATTTCCACATAAAAGCGCAACGCGCGAAACAGACTTTGTAGGCCTGCGATATTCATCTGTCGCGCCAGGCATGGCAAGCTACGCGGCCTCAGAGGATCGACTCCATGCGCCCGTCCCACCGAACGACCTTGCTTGCCAGCTTGCTTGCCCTCGGGTGCGCCGCCGTGTTGTGGATCGCCTACGACTGGTTTCAGGGCCGCTTTCTGCGAGCGTTCAGTGAACACACGGCGGTATTTTCCGGCGACCCTTTGCGCCTCCCCCCCGGCCTGGCCGGCCCTGGCCCGATCCGTCTGGTGCATTTCTGGGATCCCGCCTGCCCATGTAACGTCGGCAACCAACAGCACCTTTCCGAGCTGGTGGAGAAATACGCCCCCCAAGGTGTCGAGTTTTATGCAGTCCAAAAAACCGGCAGTCAGGGCCAATTGCCGACCACGCTGAGCAGCCTCAAACCGCTTTCGGTGCTCCCCGGCTCAAGCCAGATTCCCGCCAGTCCGGCAGTAGCGATCTGGGATCGCAGCGGCAAACTGGCGTACTTCGGCCCCTACAGCGAAGGCCTGACCTGCAATTCGAGCAACAGCTTCATCGAGCCGATTCTCGAGGCCCTGAGCAGCGGCCGGGCGGTGAATGCGACCCACACGCTGGCGGTAGGGTGTTATTGCCCGTGGGGGCAGGACACATCCGCCAAAGAATAGGCCGCAGGGAAAATCCCCCAAGCAAGGATACGCAGACACCCGGCGGCATGTTAAACATGGGAATAAACAGCGAAACCATGGGACCGCTGTCACTCAATAAGGATTTAGCATGAAACGCACCCTCATCGCCTTCCTGTCATTGGTCGTCACCGCCATCATCGTCGCGGGCGGCTACCTCTACAGCAAGCAGCCCACCCGCCAGGGCACGGTGCAGCTGCAAGGTCTGCAAGGCTCGGTGACCGTGCGCTACGACGAACGCGGCGTGCCGCATATCCGTGCTGAAAACGAAACCGACCTGTACCGCGCCCTGGGTTATGTCCATGCCCAGGACCGGCTGTTTCAAATGGAGATCATGCGCCGCCTCGCCCGTGGCGAACTGGCCGAGGTACTCGGGCCGAAGCTGCTCGACACCGACAAACTGATGCGCAGCCTGCGCATTCGCGAACGCGCCGCGACCTATCTGACGGAACAGGACCCACAGTCCCCGGCCTGGATCGCGATGCAGGCGTACCTGGATGGCATCAACCGCTACCAGGAAACCCACGCCAGACCGGTGGAGTTCGATGTGCTGGGCATCCCCAAGCGTCCTTTCACCGCAGAGGACACCGTGAGCATTGCCGGCTACATGGCCTACAGCTTTGCGGCCGCGTTTCGCACCGAGCCGCTTTTGACTTACGTGCGCGATCAACTGGGCAGCGACTACCTGAACATTTTCGACCTCGACTGGCAGCCCAATGGCGTGCTGGCCGAGACTCGCAAGAGCGGCCTGCCCCTGGCCGCCGCCGACTGGAAAGACCTCAACGCCCTGGCCCGTCTCAGTGAACAGGCCCTGGCCGAAAACGGCCTGCCGCAGTTCGAAGGCAGCAACGCCTGGGCGGTCTCCGGCAGCCGCACCCACAGCGGCAAACCGTTGCTGGCGGGCGACCCGCATATTCGCTTTTCCGCGCCGTCGGTGTGGTACGAGGCGCACCTGTCGGCCCCGGGTTTCGAGCTTTACGGGCATTACCAGGCGCTGATGCCCTTTGCGACGCTGGGCATGAACAAGGATTTCGGCTGGAGCGTCACGATGTTCCAGAACGACGACCTGGACCTGATCGTCGAACGGGTCAACCCGGATAATCCCGAGCAGGTCTGGTATCGCGACCAATGGGTGGACATGACCCGCAGCGAACAACAGATCGCAGTCAAGGGCCAGGCGCCGGTGACGCTGCAGCTGCGCCAGTCGCCCCATGGTCCGATCGTCAACGACGCCCTCGGCGCCCACGCCGGCAAGACCCCCATCGCCATGTGGTGGGGGTTCCTGGAAAGCCGCAACCCGATCCTCGAAGCCTTCTACCAGCTCAATCGCGCCGACACCCTGACCAAGGCTCGCAGCGCGTCAGCCAAGATCCACGCGCCAGGGCTGAATGTGGTGTGGGCCAACGCCAAGGGCGATATCGGCTGGTGGGCCGCGGCGCAATTGCCCAAGCGGCCGGCCGGCGTGAAGCCCGGTTTCATGCTCGATGGCGGCAGCGCAGAGGCGCAGAAGGAGGGTTTCTACCCCTTCAGCAGCAACCCCCAGGAAGAAAACCCGGCGCGAGGCTACATCGTGTCCGCCAATTTCCAGCCGGTATCGGCCAGCGGCATGGAAATTCCGGGTTATTACAACCTTGCCGACCGCGGCCAGAAACTCAACCTCCAACTGGGCGACAAGCAGGCCAAGTGGGACATCGAGACCACACGTGAACTGCAACTGGGCACCACCACCCCCTACGGCCGGCGCTTGCTCGCGCCTTTGCTACCGGTGCTGCGTAACGAGGTCAGCGACCCCCAGGAACGCAAATGGGTGGAGCAACTGGCCCAATGGCAGGGCGACTATCCGCTGGGCTCCATCAGCGCCACACTGTTCAACCAGTTCCTCTTCAACCTGGCCGACGCCGCGCTGCACGATGAATTGGGCGACGAGCTCTTCGAAACCGCGCTGTCGACCCGAGTGATCGACGCCGCGCTGCCACGTCTGGCGGCATCAGAGGATTCGCCCTGGTGGGACGATCGCACCACCCCGGGCAAGGAGACCCGTGTCGACACGGTGATGAGCGCTTGGGGCAAGAGCCTGGCGCACCTCAAGGCCACCTTCGGTGACGATGCCAGCCAATGGCAATGGGGCAAGGCGCACACCCTCACCCATGGTCATCCACTGGGCCTGCAAAAGCCGCTGGACCGGATCTTCAACGTCGGCCCCTTTGCTGCACCCGGCACCCATGAAGTGCCCAATAACCTCTCGGCCAAAATCGGCCCGGCGCCCTGGCCAGTGACCTATGGCCCTTCCACCCGGCGCATCATCGATTTCGCCGATCCGGCCCACAGCGTCACCGTCAACCCCGTCGGCCAAAGCGGCGTGCCGTTCGACCCGCATTACGCGGATCAGGCCGAGTCTTACATCGAAGGGCTGTACTACCAGGCGCATCTGGCCGAAATAGAAGTGATGGCCAATACCCGCAGCACCTTGAAGCTGCTGCCGGTCGGGGCCGAACCCTGAGCCCAGTGGCGGGCAGCGCTGTTCATCAATCAACAGGCTTGGACGCTATTTATGGTCAAGACTGGAAGGGTTTAACAACTACCCCCTCTTTATGGAGTCAACCCCATGTTCATCAACTGGTCCGAGCTGCTGCCTACCATCAAAAGTGCCTTCGGCGCCCTGGGCAAAAGCAATCCGAAAATGGTCAAGGCCTACATGGCCCTGGATGAAGCCGCGGCCGAAAACAACGTGCTGGATGCCAAGACCCGGGAGCTGATCTCCATCGCCGTGGCGATCACGACCCGCTGTGACGGCTGCATCGGCGTGCATACCGATGCAGCCATCAAGGCCGGCGCCACCCGCGAAGAGATCGCCGCCACCCTGGCCACTGCGGTTTCGCTGAATGCCGGCGCGGCGTATATCTACTCCCTGCGGGCGCTGGAAGCGCATGATGCGTTGAAGAAGTGAGAGGCGATCACTGAGATCTTCATTTACTGCTACGCCGCTATCGCGAGCAGGCTCGCTCCCACATTGGACTTGGGCCTGACCCCGGATTTGTGGGCAACAAAAAGACCTGTGGGAGCGGGCTTGCTCGCGATAGCGGACTGACATTCAACCTCTTCGTCGACTGTCACACCGCTTGCGCGAGCAAGCCCGCTCCAACAGTGACTCAGCGTCCGGTCAGACCGGCGCGGCTGCCCGGCGCGGGTCTGGCTGTTTCCAGGAGTCGGCGGCGCTTTCTTCGATAGCTTGCTGGATCGCCCGCTTGCGGTTTTCTTCGGCGCGGCGGCTGAAGTACCAGACCAGGAAAGTCACCAACGATACGGCCAGCAGGATCAGGCTCGCCACGGCATTGATTTCCGGTTTGACCCCCAGGCGTACCGCCGAGAACACTTCCATCGGCAAGGTTGTCGAGCCCGGGCCGGAGACGAAACTCGCCAGCACCAGATCGTCCAGCGACAAGGCGAACGACATCATGCCCCCCGCCGCCAGCGATGGCGCGATCATCGGGATGGTGATCAGGAAGAACACCTTCCACGGCCGCGCCCCCAGGTCCATGGCCGCTTCTTCGATGGACAGGTCCAGTTCACGCAAGCGTGCCGAGACCACCACCGCCACATAGGCCGAGCAGAACGTGGTGTGGGCGATCCAGATCGTGACCAAGCCACGCTCCTGGGGCCAGCCGATCATCTGCGCCATCGCCACGAACAGCAGCAACAACGACAGACCGGTGATCACTTCCGGCATCACCAGTGGTGCGGTGACCAGGCCGCCGAACAGCGTGCGGCCCTTGAAATGAGTAATACGGGTCAACACGAAGGCCGCCAGTGTACCCAGGGCCACCGCGGCGATCGCCGTATAGCAGGCGATTTCCAGCGAGCGCACCACCGAGCCCATCAACTGGCTGTTGTCCAGCAGACCGACGTACCACTTGATCGACCAGCCGCCCCACACCGTCACCAGTTTCGAAGCGTTGAAGGAGTAAATCACCAGGATCAGCATTGGCGCATAGATGAACAGCAGACCCAGCACCAGCATCAGGCTTGAAAAACTGAAGCGCTTCATTCCTTGCCCTCCATTTCTTTGGCCTGACTGCGGTTGAACAGGATGATGGGCACGATCAGGATCGCCAGCATCACCACTGCCAGCGCGGACGCCACCGGCCAGTCACGGTTGTTGAAGAATTCCTGCCACAGCACTTTGCCGATCATCAGGGTTTCCGGGCCACCCAGCAGTTCCGGGATCACGAACTCGCCCACCACCGGGATGAATACCAGCATGCAGCCGGCGATGATGCCGTTCTTGGACAGCGGCACGGTGATTTTCCAGAAACTGTTGAAGGTGCTCGACCCCAGGTCGGACGCCGCTTCCAGCAGGCTCGGGTCATGCTTCACCAGGTTGGCGTAGAGCGGCAGGATCATGAACGGCAGGTACGAGTAGACGATGCCGATGTAGACCGCCAGGTTGGTGTTGAGGATCTGCAGCGGTTCGCTGATCCAGCCCATGCTCATCAAAAAGCCGTTGAGCAGACCGTTGTTGCTGAGGATGCCCATCCACGCATAGACGCGGATCAGGATCGCGGTCCAGGTCGGCATCATGATCAGCAGCAGGAGCACCGTTTGCAGGTCCGGGCGGGCCTTGGCGATGGCATAGGCCATCGGGTAGCCGATCAGCAGGCACAAGACGGTGCTGATCAGGGCCATCTTCAGCGAGCCGAGGTAGGCGGCGATGTACAGATCATCTTCGCTGAGCAGCACATAGTTACTGAAGTTGAGCAGCACCTGCAGCTTCTGGTCGATGTAGCTGTAGATCTCGGTGTACGGCGGAATGGCCACGTCGGCTTCGGCAAAACTGATCTTCAGGACGATGAAGAACGGCAGCATGAAGAACAGGAACAGCCAAATGAAGGGCACCCCGATGACCAGTTGACGGCCACCGGGCGTTATTCGGTCGAGTCGGCGTTTGAATTTGCGCATGTTCATGAGCGAAGCACCACGCCGCTGTCGTCTTCCCACCACACAAATACCTGGTCGCCCCAGGTCGGACGCTGACCCCGGCGCTCGGCGTTGGCGACAAAGGACTGCACCAGCTTGCCGCTCGGCAATTCGACGTAGAACACCGAATGGCCGCCCAGGTAGGCGATGTCATGGACCTTGCCGCTGGACCAGTTGTGCTCGCAGTCCGGCTGCTCGGCGGTGACCAGCAGTTTTTCCGGGCGGATGGCGTAGGTGACCGATTTGTCCTGCACCGAGGTACTGATGCCGTGGCCCACGTAGATGTTGCGGTCCAGGTCCTTGCAAGTCAGCACCGCGTGGCCTTCGGCGTCGTCCACCACTTCGGTCTCGAAGATGTTGACGTTGCCGATGAACTCGCAGACCAGCCGGCTGGTGGGGGTTTCGTAGATGTCGATCGGGCTGCCGATCTGGGCGATCCAGCCCAGGTGCATGATCGCGATGCGCTCGGCCATGGTCATGGCCTCTTCCTGATCGTGGGTCACCATGACGCAGGTTACGCCGACCCGCTCGATGATCTCGACCAGCTCAAGCTGCATCTGCGAGCGCAGCTTCTTGTCCAAGGCCCCCATCGGTTCGTCGAGCAGCAACAGCTTGGGCCGCTTGGCCAAGGAACGGGCCAGGGCCACACGTTGACGCTGGCCGCCGGAGAGCTGATGCGGCTTGCGCTTGGCGTACTGGCTCATCTGCACCAGCTTGAGCATTTCGGCCACGCGGGCGTCGATCTCGGCTTTCGGGATTTTGTCCTGCTGCAGGCCGAAAGCAATGTTCTGCGCCACGGTCATGTGGGGGAACAAGGCGTAGGACTGGAACATCATGTTGATCGGCCGCTCATAGGGCGGCATGTCGGTGATGTCTACACCGTCGAGGAAAATGCGCCCCTCCGTGGGCCGTTCGAAACCCGCCAGCATGCGGAGCAAGGTGGATTTGCCCGATCCCGAACCGCCGAGCAGGGCGAAGATTTCGCCTTTCTTGATTTCCAGGGACACATCGTCCACGGCAATCGTCTCGTCGAACTTTTTCGTGACCCGGTCGATTTTGACCAACACCTGCTTGGGTGTCTGGTCGCCCTCGAGGGCTTTCTTATAGGCGCCGGAGGCAACTGCCATTTACGAAACTCCCACAAAATTTGCAGCTCGCCCTGCGCGGACGAGCCTTGGAATAGTTAAAGCGCTTGACGCTATTTGCCTGACTTGACCCTGGTCCAACTGCGGGTCATGACGCGCTGGATCTTGGGCGGCAGCTCGGAGTTGACGTACAGCTTGTCAATGACCGCTTGCGGTGGGTAAACCGCTTCGTCGGTGCGCACCTGCTGGTCCATCAACTCGCCGGCCTTGGGATTGGGGTTCGCATAGCCGACGGCGTCACTGACTTGGGCGATCACCTCAGGCTTGAGCAAATAGTTGATGAAGGCGTGGGCTTCTTTGACGTTGGAGGAATCGCGCGGGATCGCCAGCATGTCGAACCAGAGGTTGGCGCCTTCCTTGGGAATCACATAAGCGATCTCGATGCCCTTTTTCGCTTCTTCAGCACGTTCGCGGGCCTGGAAGATGTCACCGGAGAAACCGGCAGCCACGCAGATCTCGCCATTGGCCAGATCGGAGATGTATTTGGAAGAGTTGAAGTAGGTGACGTAAGGCCGGATCTTGAGAAGTTGAGCCTCGGCCTTCTTGTAGTCTTCAGGGTTCTGGCTGTTGGGGTCCAGGCCCAGGTAATTGAGCATCGCCGGGATCATCTCGTCGCCCGAATCGAGGAACGAAACGCCACAGCTGGAGAGTTTCTTGATGTTTTCCGGTTCGAACAGCATGGCCCACGAGTCGATCTTGTCGACGCCCAGCGCAGCCTTGACCTTCTCGACGTTGTAGCCGATGCCGTTGGTGCCCCACAGATAAGGCACGGCGTACTGATTGCCCGGATCATTCTTTTCCAGGCGCTTGAGCAGCACCGGGTCCAGGTTGGCGTAGTTGCTCAACTGCGACTTGTCGAGTTTCTGGAACGCCCCGGCCTTGATCTGCTTGCCCAGAAAATGGTTGGACGGCACGACCACGTCGTAGCCGGTACGACCGGCCAGCAGTTTTCCTTCCAGGGTTTCGTTGGAGTCGAAGACGTCGTACACCGGTTTGATCCCCGTGGCCTTTTCAAAGTCCGCCAGGGTGGTCTCGCCGATGTAATCCGACCAGTTATAAATATGCACGGTGGAGGCAGCCTGGACGCTGACGGCAAGCGTCAGTCCGGCACCGATCAGCATGGCATTGCGTAACAAAGAAAAAACAGGCACGTGGAGGTCCTCTTAAATAGTTGGGCCCAAGTTGCCCCCGTTACCTGGCAGCGATGTGCCCTGCAACAAAACCGGCGCGCAACTTACCCTCGATAAACCGATCCAGCAAAACTTTTAGTCATTTAATTATTCCCGTTGCCGCCGCCGCGATGCCGACGACAACAGGAAGATGCCTCAGACCGGCTTATTTGCCAGACTTGATCTTGGTCCAGCTGCGGGTGATCAGACGCAACGTGCCGGCATCCAGATCACTGATTGCATACAGCTGCTTCTTCACTTCGTCAGACGGGTAGATGCTCGGATCGCTGGTGATGTCCTTGTCCACCAGTGGCGTGGCCGCCTTGTTGCCGTTCGGGAAACGTACGGCGTTGGTGATTTCAGCCATGATCTGCGGCTGCATCAGGAAGTTCATGAACTTGTAGGCGGATTCGACGTTCTCGGCGTCCTTGGGAATGGCGACCATGTCGTAGAAAGTGCCGGCGCCTTCTTTTGGAATGACGTAGCTGAGCTTGACCTTGTCTCCCGCTTCCTTGGCGCGCTCCTTGGACTGCTCCAGGTCGCCGGAGTAGCCCACGGCCACGCAGATGTTGCCGTTGGCCAGGTCCGAGATGTATTTGGAGGAGTGGAAATAGGCAACCGAAGGACGAATCTTCAGGAACAGGTCTTCAGCGGCCTTCAGGTCGGCCTTGTCCTTGCTGTCGGTCGGCTTGCCCAGGTAATGCAGTGCCGCCGGGATCATTTCGGTCGGTGCATCGAGGAAGCTCACGCCGCAGCTCTTGAGCTTGGCCATGTTTTCCGGTTTGAACACCACGTCCCACGAATCGATCTTGTCGATACCCAGTGCGGCCTTGACCTTCTCCGGGTTGTAGCCAATACCGATGGAGCCCCACATGTAGGGGAAGGCATATTTGTTGCCCTTGTCGCTGGCATCGCCCACGGCCTTGAGCAGGTCGGTGTCCAGGTTCTTCCAGTCCGGCAGCTTGGACTTGTCCAGCTCCTGGTAAACACCGGCCTTGATCTGCTTGGCCAGGAAGTTGTTCGACGGCACCACGATGTCATAACCGGACTTGCCCGCCAGCAACTTGGCTTCCAGGGTCTCGTTGCTGTCGAACACGTCGTAGACGACCTTGATCCCCGTCTCTTTCTCGAACTTGGCGACCGTGTCCGGTGCAATGTAATCGGACCAGTTATAGACGTGCAGCACTTTGTCGTCCGCCTGAACAGCACTCGCCATCACGCCCGTCAGGGACATGGCGAGGAGGGTCTTGCCAGCCATCTTCATACCTAATGTCTTCATGCCTAATGCCTTCATGAAAAATGCTCCAGTTATTCTTCTTAGCCGTCGTTCAGTAGCCGGCTCGCGGGCAACTTGAACAGCCGGTAGTCTGGCAAGTTACAGGCCAGCCTTTCAACAAAAGCCCAGCCTTTTGTTTACGCTGGACGAGGCCCGTACGGGCGCCTCGCTCAGAGCCTAGCACTTAGCCTTGCAACGCACTGAGCGTCAGGTCCAGGCAGTGCCGCGCCTTGGTCACCAGTTCATCGATCTCGGCCTTGCTGATCACCAGCGGCGGCGCAATGATCATGGTGTCACCCACGGCGCGCATGATCAGCCCGTTATCAAAACAGAACTGCCGGCAGATCATGCCCACGCCCCTGCCTTCGTAGCGCTTGCGCGTGGCCTTGTCCTGAACCAGTTCAATCGCCCCCAGCAAGCCGACACCGCGTACCTCACCCACCAGCGGATGATCGTTCAGTTCCCGCAGGCGCTGTTGCAAATAGGGTGCCGTTTCGCCATGAACACGCTCGACGATCTTTTCGTCGCGCAGAATGCGGATGTTTTCCAAGGCCACCGCAGCGGCTACCGGGTGACCGGAATAGGTAAACCCGTGGTTGAAGTCGCCGCCTTCGTTGAGCACAGCCACGACATCGTCGCGCACGATCAGGCCGCCCATGGGGATGTAACCGGAGGTCAGGCCCTTGGCGATGGTCATCATGTGGGGTTTCAACCCGTAATGATCGGTACCGAACCACTCACCGGTGCGACCGAAACCACAGATCACTTCATCGGCCACGAACAGGATGTCGTACTTGGCGAGGATTTCCTTCATGCGCGGCCAGTAGCTGTCCGGCGGCACGATGACTCCGCCCGCGCCCTGGATCGGCTCGGCGATGAAGGCACCGACATTGTCCACGCCGATTTCCAGGATCTTTTCTTCCAGCTGGTTGGCCGCCCATACGCCGAACTCTTCCGGGCTCATGTCGCCGCCCTCGCCGAACCAGTACGGTTGGGCGATGTGGACAATGCCGGGGATCGGCAGGTCGCCCTGCTCGTGCATGTACGTCATGCCGCCCAGGCTCGCGCCGGCCACGGTCGAACCGTGATAACCGTTCTTGCGGCTGATGATGACTTTTTTGTTCGGCTGGCCCTTGATCGCCCAGTAGTGGCGGACCATGCGCAGCATGGTGTCGTTGCCTTCGGAGCCGGAGCCGGTGAAGAACACGTGGTTCATGCCTTCAGGGGCGATGTCGGCGATGGCTTTGGACAATTCCAGCACCGGCGGGTGAGCGGTCTGGAAGAACAGATTGTAGTACGGCAGCTCGCGCATCTGCTGACTGGCGGCGTCGGCCAGTTCGTCGCGGCCGTAGCCGACGGCCACGCACCAGAGGCCGGCCATGCCATCGAGGATCTTGTTGCCTTCACTGTCCCACAGGTAAACGCCCTTGGCGTGGGTGATGATGCGCGGGCCTTTCTCTTTGAGCTGCTTGAAGTCGCTGAATGGCGCCAGGTGGTGATCGTTGCTCAGGGCCTGCCATTTACGGGTTTGCGGATTGTTGCCGGTCATGCGAATTCTCCTTGTAGATCGGTGGGGACGGAACTGCCTGAAGCAGTCCCGCCCGGCGCTTCAGACGGCAAAGAGCAGGAATTCCCGCTCCCACGAACTGATGACGCGCTTGAAGTTTTCATGCTCGGCCCGCTTGACCGCGACGTAGCCTGTGATGAATTTCTTGCCCAGGTATTTCTCGATGGTGGCGCTGTTTTCCATGCGCTCGAGGGCATCTTCGATGGTCAGTGGCAGGCGCAGGTTGCGACGTTCATACCCTCGCCCCACCACCGGCGCGCTCGGGTTGATGCCTTCGACCATGCCGATGTAGCCGCACAACAGGCTGGCGGCGATCGCCAAGTACGGGTTGGCGTCGGCGCCCGGCAAACGGTTTTCCACCCGACGGTTCTGCGGCCCGGCTTCCGGCACGCGCAGGCCCACGGTGCGGTTCTCTTCACCCCATTCCACGTTCACCGGCGCCGACGTATCCGGCAGGAAGCGGCGGAACGAGTTCACGTTGGGGGCAAACAGCGGCAGCAGCTCGGGGATGAACTTCTGCAGACCTCCAATGTGATTCAGGAACAGCGTGCTCATGGTCCCGTCTTCATTGGAAAAGACGTTCTTGCCGGTGTCTTTGTCGATGATGCTCTGGTGCAGGTGCATCGCACTGCCGGGCTCGCCGGTCATGGGCTTGGCCATGAAAGTGGCGGCAACGTTGTGCTTGAGCGCCGCCTCGCGCATGGTGCGCTTGAACACCAGGATCTGGTCGGCCAGGGACAAGGCGTCGCCGTGACGGAAATTGATCTCCATCTGCGCCGTGCCGTCCTCATGGATCAGCGTGTCGAGGTCCAGCTCCTGCAGTTCGCACCAGTCGTAGACATCTTCGAACAACGGGTCGAATTCGTTGGCCGCTTCGATCGAGAACGACTGACGGCCGGTTTCCGGGCGACCGGAGCGGCCAATGGGCGGCTGCAACGGGAAGTCCGGGTCGTCGCTGCGCTTGGTCAGGTAGAACTCCATTTCCGGCGCGACGATCGGCTGCCAGCCCTTGTCGGCATAGAGCTTGAGCACTTTCTTGAGCACGTTGCGCGGCGACAGTTCGATGGGATTGCCATGCTTGTCGTAGGAGTCGTGGATAACCTGGGCGGTGGGCTCGATGGCCCAGGGCACAAGGAACACTGCGTTTTCGTCCGGGCGGCACATCATGTCGATGTCGGCAGGGTCGAGCAGTTCGTAATAGATGTCGTCTTCGACATAGTCGCCCGTAACGGTCTGGAGCAGAACGCTCTCGGGCAGGCGCATGCCTTTTTCGGCAATGAACTTGTTGGTCGGCGAAATCTTGCCCCGGGTGATGCCGGTCAGGTCGCCAATCATGCATTCGACTTCTGTGATCTTATGGTCTTTCAACCAATCGGTGAGCTGGTCGAGGTTGTTACTCATAAATGCCTCTAGGCGTGAGTTTCCTGGCTGCTATTTAGTAGTCAGGCGTTGTTTGACGCATCGGCGTCGCGTTGTGTTGCCCTTGCCCGGCAGGCATCGCCAAATGCCTGGAAAATCGCAAGGTAGTACGGGTTGGAGCTTACCTCCCATTCAGGGTGCCATTGCACACCTAAAGCAAAAGCCTTGCCTCCTGGCACCGAAACAGCCTCGATCAGGCCATCCGGCGCCACCGCTTCGGCCTGCAACCCAGGTGCCAGACGCTCGATACCCTGGCTATGGATCGAATTGACCTGAATCGCCAGCGGCAGCCCCAGCCCTGCCAGAATACCGCCAGGCTGGATATGCACGGCGTGGGCAGGACCGTATTGGACATCCACCGCTTGAGTGTCGTCTTCACGATGATCGATGAACGTTCCGACTTCATGAACTTTCTGATGCAGGCTGCCGCCAAAGGCTACGTTCATCTCCTGGAACCCACGGCAGATACCCAGCACCGGGATGCCGGCCGCTACAGCGGCGCGGATCAACGGCAGGGTGGTGGCATCCCGTGCAGGATCATGAGCAGTGCCCGGCGCGCTGGCGGAGCCCTGATAGTGAAAAGGTTCTACATTAGAAGGAGAGCCGGTAAAAAGAATGCCGTCCAGGGCGTCCAGAATATCGGACGGCGGGAACAGATCCGCCAGGGACGGAATCAGTACTGGCAAGCCCTTGGCGGCTGTCGCGACAGCCCGGGAATATTTATCGCCACTGACGTGATACGCATGCAGACCCATCTGCCTGGAGCAGGTGGTGACGCCGATTAACGGCAGGCGAGACATGAAGCACCCCGGTATTATTGCTGTTATGGGTTTGAATCGAGCTTAGCCTTGTTCATTTTTTTACACAACACCCCCGTAAAAAATACAACACGGCCCGCTCAAGCCTGCGGGCGCCACCGCCCTCAAAGGGAAAAAAACGCCCCAAATTGCCTCAAAAAAGCCCCGCAGGTGCTTTTTTAGAGCAAAAAAGGCCCAGCTTGACTTCGGCATGCCGTTCGGGTTGACTGGGTTTAGAAGAGATCAATGATTGATATTTTTAACAACAAAGGTGTTGCATCATGTCGGTACCCCCGCGTGCCGTTCAGCTTAACGAAGCGAACGCGTTCCTTAAGGAACATCCTGAGGTTCTGTACGTTGACCTTCTGATTGCGGATATGAATGGTGTGGTGCGCGGCAAGCGCATTGAACGCACCAGCCTCCACAAGGTTTACGAGAAAGGCATCAACCTGCCGGCCTCTTTATTTGCCCTGGATATCAATGGCTCCACGGTGGAAAGCACCGGCCTGGGCCTGGACATCGGCGACGCTGACCGGATCTGTTATCCAATCCCTGACACCCTGTGCAACGAGCCCTGGCAGAAGCGCCCTACCGCGCAACTGCTAATGACCATGCACGAACTTGAAGGTGACCCTTTCTTCGCCGACCCTCGCGAAGTCCTGCGCCAGGTCGTGACCAAGTTCGATGAGCTGGGCCTGACCATCTGCGCGGCATTCGAACTGGAGTTCTACCTGATCGACCAGGAGAACGTGAATGGACGCCCACAACCGCCCCGCTCGCCGATCTCCGGCAAACGCCCGCACTCGACACAGGTCTACCTGATCGACGACCTCGACGAATACGTCGATTGCCTCCAGGACATTCTGGAGGGAGCCAAGGAGCAAGGCATTCCCGCCGATGCCATCGTCAAGGAAAGTGCCCCGGCGCAGTTCGAAGTGAACCTGCACCACGTGGCCGACCCGATCAAGGCCTGCGACTACGCGGTACTGCTCAAGCGCCTGATCAAGAACATCGCCTACGACCATGAAATGGACACTACCTTCATGGCCAAGCCGTATCCGGGCCAGGCGGGCAATGGCCTGCACGTCCACATTTCGATCCTGGATAAAGATGGCAAGAATATTTTTGCCAGCGAGGATCCCGAGCAGAACGCCGCACTGCGTCACGCGATCGGCGGTGTGCTCGAGACCCTGCCGGCGCAGATGGCTTTCCTCTGCCCGAACGTGAACTCCTACCGTCGCTTCGGCGCACAGTTCTACGTGCCGAACTCGCCAACCTGGGGCCTGGACAACCGCACCGTGGCCCTGCGCGTACCTACCGGCTCCGCCGATGCGGTGCGTCTGGAACACCGCGTGGCCGGCGCCGACGCCAACCCGTATCTGCTGATGGCCGCCGTACTGGCTGGCGTGCACCATGGCCTGGTCAACAAGATCGAGCCCGGTGCGCCGGTGGAAGGCAACAGCTACGAGCAGAACGAGCAAAGCCTGCCGAACAACCTGCGCGATGCCCTGCGCGAGCTGGACGACAGCGAAGTCATGGCCAAGTACATCGATCCGAAATACATCGATATCTTCGTGGCCTGCAAGGAAAGCGAGCTGGAGGAGTTCGAACACTCCATCTCCGACCTTGAGTACAACTGGTACCTGCATACCGTGTAAGCGGGTTGCAGTAAAAAAACGCCGCAGGCCTTCGAGGCTGCGGCGTTTTTTTATGCCTTGGGGTGGATGGCCGCCTTCGGCGGATCGCGAGCAGGCTCGCTCCCACAGGGAACTGTGGTGAGCATGATTAACTGACCACCAAAGATCCAATGTGGGAGCGAGCTTGCTCGCGATGACGGCCTTGAAGACAACACTGAACCCGGCTCGTACAATGCCCGGCAGCCCCGCAGGAGACACCGATGACGCGCACCGCCACCCCTCGCAAGCCTCGCGCCCGCAGCCAGGCCCGGATCGACTCGATTCTCGATGCCGCCCGCACGCTGCTTGCTGCCGAAGGCGTGGCCAGCCTGTCGATCTACAGCGTCGCCGAACGTGCCGGGATCCCGCCCTCCTCGGTGTATCACTTCTTCGCCAGCGTCCCGGCCCTGCTGCAAGGGCTGACCGCCGACGTCCACGCGGCCTTTCGCGCCTGCCTGCAAGTGCCGATCGATCATGCGCGACTGAACCACTGGCACGACCTGTCGCGGCAGGTGGAGCAACGCATGCTGACCATCTACAGCCAGGACGCCGCCGCCCGCCAACTGATCCTGGCCCAACATGGCCTGACTGAAGTCATCCAGGCCGACCGTCAGCACGATCTCGAACTCGGCGAATTGTTGCACAAGCTCTTCGCTCGCCATTTCGAACTGCCGGCACTGCCCCATGACGTTGATGTGTTCGCCCTGGCCATGGAACTGGGCGACCGCGTCTACGCGCGCTCGGTGCAGCAACACGGCCAGATCACCCCGCGCATGGCCGAAGAAGGCATGCGGGTGTTCGATGCTTACCTGGGGTTGTATCTGCCGCCGTATTTGCCCAAGCGTGAGAGCGTCTGACGCGACCTCAACGCTTCAAGCGGTGGGCGCCCGTAGCGGCGGCGACAGGGCGCAGATCCTTTTGATGAGGGGCGCGCAAAACCCGCTCGCCCACCTTAGAAAAGCCTTCTAAACGCCCGATTCCTTGACGCACAGAGCCCTCCTGTGGGAGAGCCCTCCTGCTCGCGATGGCGTCGGATCTGCCAGTGGCGATGTCGACTGATAGACCGCTATCGCGAGCAGGCTCGCTCCCACAGGTTTTGCGTTTGCCTTAGCGATTGGGCTGCGGGGTGAGGCGCAGGTAAGGCTTCACGGCGCGATAACCTTTCGGGAAACGCTGTTTGATTTCGTCCTCATCCTTGAGCGATGGCACGATTACCACTTCATCGCCATCCTGCCAATTGGCCGGTGTGGCCACCTTGTAGTTGTCGGTCAGTTGCAATGAGTCGATCACCCGCAGGATCTCGTTGAAATTGCGCCCGGTGCTGGCCGGATACGTGATAGTCAGGCGGATTTTCTTGTTCGGATCGATCACGAACAGGGAGCGCACGGTCAGCGTGTCACTGGCGTTGGGGTGGATCAGGTCATACAGGTCAGACACCTTGCGGTCGGCGTCGGCCAGGATCGGGAAATTGACCACCGCATTCTGGGTTTCGTTGATGTCCTCGATCCACTTGTGGTGCGAGTCCACCGGGTCTACCGATAGCGCGATGGCCTTGACGCCGCGCTTGTCGAATTCCCCCTTGAGGTTGGCGGTCAAGCCCAGCTCAGTGGTGCATACCGGGGTGAAGTCCGCCGGGTGGGAAAACAACACACCCCAGCTATCACCGAGCCATTCGTGGAAGCGAATCTTGCCGGCGCTGGAATCCTGTTCGAAGTCGGGGGCGATGTCGCCGAGTCTGAGGCTCATGGTGCGGCTCCTGGTTGGTTGTTGTGGGGGTCAACTGTGCACCGGTTTTCATTGCTTTAAAAAGAATGAATGCCCATTTGTTTAGATCATTAGAAAATATAAAAAACTGTTCACTGGCACCATGACGCATAGCGGCCCAAGATCATTTCCGAGGTTTCGAGAAGGCCTCGAGTTATTGAAAGAGGAGAAGATTCGGGGAAGGCTACAGGGGTGGGCCAGACCCGAAACGCAAAAGCCCCGCCCGGCGTATAGCCGGGCGGGGCTTTTTTTGTTTTGTACCCACACTGCGGAAATTATTGACGCGATTTCAGGACGAGCGGCTAGGATAGGCAGCATGAACATTCAAGCCTTGCTGACTCATCTGCAAAACCATCTTCCTGGACTGCTGGCGGTTTACCTGTTCGGTAGCCATGCACAGGGCACCGCCGGGCCTGACAGTGATGTCGATATTGCTGTGCTTTTGTCCGGCGAAGTCGATCCTGTGTCGTTGTGGCAGCTTTCAGGTGACTTGGCGGATATCGCGGGCAGTCCGGTGGATCTGATTGATTTACGCGGGGCAACAACCGTCATGCAATACCAGATCGTGACCCGAGGCCAGAGACTCTGGGCCAGAGACGTACGGGCGGGTTTGTTCGAGTGTTTTATCCTCAGCGAAAAAACCGCTCTCGATGAGGCTCGGGCGGGATTGCTCAAGGATATTCAGGAAGAAGGCAGCGTGTATGGCCGATGACGTACTGATCAATAAAGCAGCGAGTATCGAGCGTTGCGTCGCCAGGGTACGGGAGGAGTACGAGAAAGATCCCGCTACGTTTGCCACCGATTTCACTCGCCAGGATTCGGCAGTCCTGAACATCCAGCGTGCGTGCGAAGCGGCACTGGATATGGGACAGCATTTGATTCGACGTGAGCGATTGGGTGTCCCGCAAAGTGCCCGCGATACATTCGAGTTGCTTTTTCAAGGAGGCTGGGTGGAAGAAGGTCTGGTGAAAAACCTGAAGAACATGGTGGGTTTCAGGAATATCGCCGTGCATGACTACCAAGCCCTGCAATTGCCGATCATGGTTGCGATCATTACCGGACATCTGGACGATTTTCTGGCATTCAGTGCGTTCATCCTGCGTAAAGATGCGACGGAGTCTGCACGATAGCGAAGGGACCGCTTAAAAATCCTCCCGCCTCCCCAGAAACGCAAAAGCCCCGCCCGGCGTGCTGCCGGGCGGGGCTTTTTTACTTCGCTACGTCTTACATGAAGTTGTAAGTGTAGTTGAAGATCAGGCGAGTTTGATCCCGGTCGGCGAGACCGGTACCGCTGCCACGGTAGGAACCGTGACGCACAGTGGTACCGAAACCTTTCAGAGGACCTTGCTGGACAACGTAGTCCAGGCGCAAGTCACGCTCCCATTCCGAGGAGTCGCTGCCGCCCGAGGCGGATTTGATGTCGTCACCATGGAGGTAAGAGATCGAGGCTTTCAGGCCCGGGGCACCCAGCGAAGCGAAGTCATAGGAGTACTGACCGAAGGTCGTGTTCTCGCCTGCGCGGACAAACTGGTGGATCATGCTGTCGGTGAACAGGTAGAAGCTCGCACCACCGGCCCCTTCGTTAGCCAGACTGCCTTGGTTCATGTAGACAAAACCACCGTCATCACCGACTTGCTGATGGCCCAACAGGAAGGCACTGCCACCCAGGGTATAGGTGAACATGGCGCTCCAGGTTTTGTTATCGACCTCACCGGGGTTCTTGGCATAACCACCGTTGTTGCTGAACTCGTAACCCGCCTCACCGTTACGACCATCCGAGCTGCTGTCGAAGTAACGCAGGTCAGTCTTGAACGATTGGTTTTCGCTGATCGGAAAAACGTGTACCGCGCCCAGGAAGTGCTGCTTGTAATAGTCCTGCAGGTTGGCGTAGTAGTACTGCAGGGTCAGGTCCTTGGTGACCTTCCAGTCGGCACCGCCGTAACGGAACTGGTTGCTCTCCTGGGTACCCCCGTCCACTGCCAGACCAGTGCTGTTGCTTGATGCACGGCCCGTGGCATGCTCCAGCTGACCGGCGTTGAAAGTTACACCGTCGATCTCCTTGGAGGTGATGGTGCCACCTTCAAAGGTCTGTGGCAGGAGACGAGCATCGTTCGCGATCAGGATCGGCAGGTTAGGCGCCAATGCACCACCTACATGAGCCTCGGTCTTCGAGAAGAGCGCTTTCACATTAGCTGACAGACGGCTCCAGTTATGCACGGCCGAACCATCGGTGTCGCTTGGAACAAAAGAATTGTTATTGGGGTGGTGACCTTTGCCGCCATCCAGATGTATACCTACCAGCGCCTGGGCATCAATACCAAAACCCACGACCCCTTGGGTGAAGCCAGACTTGTAGTCAAACTTCAGGCCAGTGGCCGTCTCACGTTGGTCGGCACCGCCTTCGCGGTGATCGTTATCGAAGTACATTGTACGAGAACTGACAGACGCCTTGCTGTCCTCGATAAAACCCGCGGCGCCTGCCTGCTGCGCCAGAACCCCAACGGCCACAGCCAGGGCCAAGGTGGACTTGTTCATGCTTCGCTCCTCTCGTTTTCTAATTCTTGTGTGTCTTTGGTTCCGGGTCGAACGCCCGGAATCCGCGGATGCGTGATTAGCGCCAGACCGTGACTGGCAAGTCAATCGTAAGCATTTGTGATTACGACCATCGTCTAACCCCGCGACACCGGCCCGCAGAATAATGGTTTGTTTATAAATCTAAAAAGAATTGTTTCATAAGTTTTCAGCTCATTTGGAAATATCACCGCCATCAAAGCGTCATCCAACCGTGACATGGCATATCGGCCAGTCTGTGAATTACTGAATATTTTTATTGATAGCGATTCTGCACTGTGGCGATCGTGGGAAACGCAGCCGGCTTCCATGCATTCCAAGTGCAGCACTCATGGACAAAACAGCGTAGCTGCGATCTTGATGGATTCCAGCCTGACGGATCATTGTCTGGAATCAAGAAGGTCGCAGCTACGCGGTTCACTCCGATGTGCGGCTCCCCCAGGCAGGACGCCTAGAGGGCTTTTTCGAAGATTTTCGAGTTGCGCTGATAGTTGTACAGCGATGCCCGCGCCGCTGGCAGGCGCTCGACACTGCTGGGCTCAAAGCCCCGCTCGCGGAACCAATGGGCCGTACGGGTGGTGAGTACGAAGAGAGTCTTGAGCCCTTTGGCCCGAGCCCGGGTTTCGATCCGCTCCAGCAGCTCATCGCCACGACCGCCGTGGCGGTATTCCGGATTCACCGCCAGGCACGCCAGCTCCCCGGCATCCGAATCGGCGATCTGGTAAAGCGCCGCGCAGGCGATGATCATGCCTTCGCGTTCGACCACGCTGAACTGCTCAATCTCACGCTCCAGCACTTCGCGGGAACGACGCACCAGAATCCCCTGTTCTTCCAGCGGGCTGATCAGGTCCAGCAAACCGCCGACATCCTCGATGGCCGCTTCGCGCACCACCTCGAATTGTTCCTGGGCCACCAGCGTACCGCTGCCATCGCGGGTAAACAGTTCGGCCAGCAACGCACCGTCTTCGACATAGCTGACGATATGACTGCGCGCCACACCGCCGCGACAGGCCTGGGCCGCCGCATCCAGCAGCTCGGCCTGATAGTCGCTGCCCAGCCGTTGCATGTGAGCCGGGACCTGTTGCGGGCGCAACTCGCGCACTAAACGACCGTCTTCGCCGATCAGCCCCTGCTCGGCACCGAACAGCAGCAGTTTGTCGGCTGCCAGGTCGATGGCCGCCCGGGTCGCCACGTCTTCGCAGGCGAGGTTGAAAATCTCCCCGGTCGGCGAATAGCCCAATGGTGACAGCAGGACGATGGAGCGTTCGTCCAGCAGGCGATTGATGCCCTTGCGATCGACCCGACGGACTTCGCCGGTGTGGTGATAATCCACACCTTCCAGTACGCCGATGGGCCGTGCCGTCACCAGGTTGCCGCTGGCGACCCGCAGGCGCGAACCCTGCATCGGCGAGGACGCCATGTCCATCGACAGGCGCGCTTCAATGGCGATGCGCAGCTGGCCGACAGCGTCGATCACGCATTCCAGGGTTGCAGCGTCGGTGATGCGCATACCGTGGTGGTAATGGGGCGTCAGGCCCCGCGCGGCGAGGCGGGTTTCGATCTGTGGACGCGAACCATGAACCAGCACCAGACGCACGCCAAGGCTGTGCAGCAGCACCAGGTCATGGACGATGTTGCCGAAGTTCGGATGTTCCACACCATCGCCGGGCAGCATGACGATGAAGGTGCAATCGCGGTGGGCGTTGATGTAGGGCGAAGCGTGACGAAGCCAATTGACGTATTCGGGCATGAACCTGGGCCTGTAAATAAATAGCAGCCGAAAAAAGACGAAACGGAACGCACAGCGGGCTGATGGTTATCGTCGGAACAGGCTTGGCGACACGCGCGCTCTCCTCATGAATACGGGCCCGGATGTGGGCAATTTAGCCGGCCGTGGCCGGTGTCAGGCAGTAATGTTCGATCAGTTGCCGCAATAGCTGCACGGTAGGTTGCAAACGTGACATTTCAAGGTACTCGCCCGGTTGGTGGGCACAGGCGATATCGCCGGGGCCAAGTACCAGGGTTTCGCAGCCAAGACGCTGAAGATAAGGCGCTTCGGTGCCAAACGCCACTGCTTCGGCACGATGGCCGGTGAGTCGCTCGGCCACTCGCACCAGTTCGCAGTCTTCGGCCTGCTCGAAGGGGGGCACTTCGGGGAACAGCGGTGCGTAGTCGATCTTGACTTTATGGCGCTCGGCGATGGGATTGAGTTTCTGCTGGATCGCCGCCCGCAAGACATTCGGGTCCATGCCGGGCAATGGCCGCAGGTCGAACTCCATGGAGCACTGGCCGCAAATCCGGTTGGGGTTATCGCCACCGTGGATGCAGCCGAAATTCAGGGTTGGCTGTGGCACGGTGAATTGCGGGTTACGAAATTCGCGCTGCCATTGCAGGCGCAGGCCACGCAACTCGCCCATGGCGTCGTGCATCGCTTCAAGGGCGCTGTGACCCAGGCTCGGGTCGGAGGAATGACCGCTGCGCCCGAGAATGTCGATGCGCTCCATCATGATGCCTTTGTGCATCCGAATCGGCTTGAGGCCGGTCGGCTCGCCGATCACCGCCGCACGCCCCAACGGCCTTCCGGCATCGGCCAGGGCACGGGCGCCGGCCATGGAGCTTTCTTCGTCGCAAGTGGCCAGGATCAGCAAGGGCTGCTTGAACGGTTGCTCCAGCAAGGGCTTGACCGCTTCGATGGCGAGGGCGAAAAAACCCTTCATGTCGCAACTGCCCAGGCCAACCCAACGGCCATCGACCTCGGTGAGCTTCAGCGGATCGGTCTGCCACAACTGGCCGTCGAACGGCACCGTGTCGCTGTGCCCGGCCAGTACCAGGCCTCCGGGACCGCTGCCGAAACTGGCCAGCAAATTGAACTTGCCGGGGCTGACCTGCTGGATATCGCAGGAGAACCCCAGATCGGCGAGCCAGCCCGCCAACAGCTCGATCACGGCGCTGTTGGACTGGTCCAGCCCAGGTTGGGTACAACTGACCGAAGGCGCGGCGATCAGGGCAGCGAACTGATCTTTCAGGGTGGGCAAAGGCATCGCTGGCTCCGGACTTACAAATTGATGTCCATCATAGAACCATCTTGCGCGAGTGTCCTGTCTCACCAAAAAGGAACAGTATTGGTGAGACAGGACACTCCCATAAACCGCCGCGGCGCGTAGAACGGATGAGTCCTGTACACTGCACGGCCTTGGCAGCCACACCTTCCCCCGGCTGCGCACCCGATCCCTGGATTTTCCGGCCATGCAGAAAGAAACCGAAATCAAACTCCGCGTCAGCCGCGAGACCCTGGCAGCCTTGCGCGAGCACCCATTGCTCAAGAAACGCAACAAAAGCGGCTGGGAACGCCACGAACTGATGAACCAGTATTTCGACACGCCAGAGCGTGACCTGGCCGGGGCCAAGGTCGCCCTGCGCCTGCGTCGCGACGGCGAAGAGGTGATCCAGACCCTCAAGACTCGCGGCCAGAGCATCGCCGGCCTGTCCGAGCGCAACGAGTACGACTGGCACCTGCCTAAAGCCAAGCTCGACCTGAAGAAACTCGATGGCGAATGCTGGCCAGAGGCGTTGGCCGAACTGGACAAGAAAACCCTCAAGGCCATCTTCACCACCGATTTCGTTCGTGAACGCGCGGAAATCGCCTGGGGCCGCGGCAAAAGCAAAGTGGTCATCGAGGCCGCGCTGGACCTGGGCCACGTCGTGGTCGGCAAGCAGAAGGAAGAAATCTGCGAGCTGGAGCTGGAATTGCGCGAAGGTGAACCCGCTGCCCTGCTGGAACTGGCCGCCGAGCTGGCCGCGACCCTGCCCTTGATGCCGTGTGATATCAGCAAGGCCGAGCGTGGTTATCGCCTGCATGATGCGAACAGCTATGCCCTGAGTCTGCCGGCCCCGCAATTGACCGCCGAGATGCCACTCGATGATGCCTTTGCCGCGCTGAGTTGGCATTTGCTGAGCAGCAGCCAGCGTCTGGCCGAACAGTATCGTTTTAACGGCCACTGGCGCCTGCTGCAGGACTGGGTGGAAAACCTGGCCGAATTGCGCGCCCTGCTCAGCAGCCTCGGCCAGGCCGCACCACGCCAATCAACGCATGACTTGCGCGTCGCCCTGGACGCACTGCTGGAAGACTGGCGCCCGTTGGTCCAGGCCGGCCTGGATGACGAAGACGTGCGCAAGGCCGCGCCGGAACAGTTCCTTGAAGAGCTGCAAGACCCGCGCTGGGGCCAATTCTCCCTCAACACTTCACGCTGGCTGCTGGCCCGCAGCTGGGCCGCCGAGCGCAACACCCGCGGCAATCGCCAGGGTGCCGCCCAACTGGCTAGCTGGCTGCCGCGCCTGCTGGGCGAAGAGTCCTCGTCGCTGCAACTGCAACGCTATCAGCAACAGCCGGAAGACCTGGCCGAACAACTGCCGCGCATCGAACGCATCCAGGCCTGGCTGCACCACGCCCGCCATGTGCTGGAAATCCCGGAAATGGACCGCCTCTACGGTGAGCTGAACAAACTGGCGCAACTGGCCAACGAACCGATTACCGAAGAAGCCCTGGACGCGCGCAAGCAACAGGCGATCGCGGTTTATCAGAATCGGGCCTGGAAGACTTTGTTGCGCCTGTAACATCGCCATCGCGAGCGGGCTCGCTCCCACAGTGGATCTTCGGCGAACAGAGATCCCATGTGGGAGCGAGCCTGCTCGCGATGGGGGCAGCACAAACACCGCAAAAACAAGCTCAGCGCACCACCGGCAAACTCGTCGTCGATTTGATCTCCGACAGCGCCACAATCGAGTTCACTTCCTGGATCCCCGGCACCATCGACAGCTTTTCGAAAAAGAAACGCTCATACGCCTCGATGTCCGCCGTGACGATGCGCAGCAGGAAATCCACCGATCCCATCAGCACGTAGCATTCCAGCACCTCGGGGAAGCCGCGAATGGCTTCGGTGAACTCGGTGAAGTTCGAACGTCCGTGCGCGTTGAGTTTGATTTCGGCGAATATCTGCGTGTTCAGGCCGATTTTCTTGCGATCAAGCAAGGTTACCTGACCGCGAATAATCCCCTCCTCCTTCATCCGTTGAATCCGCCGCCAGCAGGGTGATTGGGACAAGCCCACCTGTTCGGCGATCTGCGCGCTGGACAGCGAAGCATCCTCTTGCAACAGCGCCAGGATCCTGCGGTCGTAGCCGTCCAACTCTCCGTGCATAAATAAACCTCTTCTAGACTTAATCCTGAATCATACGATTCACCAGATCTGAATAATCATTCATATTAGATAAGAAATACCCCGTCGCGCATGTAAATATTTCTCCACATCCACGGAGACTGTCCATGCCCTCTCTCGAAGCCGTCACCCCCAACCGACCCGATGTCTGGCACGCCCAGAACGGCCATTGTCGCGCCCACTACTATCTGCGGGCCGAAGCCGAACCGGATCTGCTGTGCCGGGCGCTGAATCTGTTTGCCTTGCAAGGCCTGACACCCCGGCAGGTCCACGTCGAACGCGACGCCGATCTGCTGTCGATGGAGATCCTCATGGACGGGTTGAGCTGGCACCGTGCCCAAGTGCTTGCTGAAAAATTACGTAACCTGATCAGCGTGTGTTCCGTGGACCTGCAAGACGCTGACAGTGCGCGCCTTGAGCCGGCCCAGGCGGCAGGCTGAACGGCTGCCGGCAAGAATTCGAAACGCATTGGTCGGGTAGTGGCCCAACGGTCCATAGTGTCGGGACTATTCTTTTGCAGACCGAGCGAGGACGCCGAAGCGTCTGTATCGCGGCTTTGCTGCAATTGTCCAATAGGAACCCGCATGTCCACCAAACACGCCACTCAGGACCGCTGGCTGGACCTCAATGATCTGCTGCGCCAATTGGTCGCCCAGGGCTTCATCAGCCAGGACTGCGCCGAAACCGCACTCAATGCGCGCCGGCGCCATAGCGCCAGCGCCCAGTTGCACCCACTGGAGTTCATCGCCAACCAGCATCTGGACGATCTCAGCCGCCCCGGCAAGCGCCTGGACCTGGAAAGCCTGACCCTCTGGCTGTCGCAACAGGCCGGCCAGCCCTACCTGCGCATCGACCCGCTGAAAATCAACGTGGCGGCCGTCACACCACTGATGTCCTACGCCTTTGCCCAGCGCCACAAGATTCTCGCGGTGGCTGTGGACCGCGACGCGGTCACGGTGGCCAGCGCCCAGCCTTACGTCAGCAGTTGGGAAGCGGACCTGACCCATGTACTCAAGCTGCCGATCCAGAGGGTCGTTGCCAACCCGGTGGATATCCAGCGCCTGAGCGTGGAGTTCTATCGCCTGGCCAAATCGGTCAGCGGCGCCACTACGGTCGACCAGCAACCGAGCAACCTGAGCAACTTCGAACAACTGCTCAACCTGGGCGCCAGCGATCAGGAGCCGGACGCCAACGACGCCCATATCGTCAACATTGTCGACTGGCTGTTCCAATACGCCTTCCAGCAACGGGCCAGCGATATCCACATCGAACCGCGTCGCGAGCAGGGCACGGTGCGCTTTCGCATCGACGGGGTGCTGCACACCGTCTATCAGTTCCCGCCGCAGGTGACGATGGCGATCATCAGTCGCCTCAAGAGCCTGGGGCGGATGAACGTCGCGGAAAAGCGCAAGCCCCAGGACGGCCGGGTCAAGACCAAGACTCCGGACGGTGGCGAAGTGGAATTGCGCCTGTCGACGCTGCCCACGGCGTTTGGCGAAAAAATGGTCATGCGGATCTTCGATCCCGAAGTACTGCTCAAGGACTTCGACCAGCTCGGCTTCTCCGCCGATGACCTGCGCCGCTGGCAAGACATGACCCGTCAGCCCAACGGCATCATCCTGGTGACCGGCCCGACCGGTTCGGGCAAGACCACCACCCTCTACACCACCCTCAAGAAGCTGGCCACGCCAGAGGTAAACCTTTGCACCATCGAGGACCCGATTGAAATGGTCGAGGCGTCCTTCAACCAGATGCAGGTGCAGCACAACATCGACCTGACCTTCGCCGCCGGCGTGCGTGCGTTGATGCGGCAAGACCCGGACATCATCATGATCGGCGAGATCCGCGATCTGGAAACCGCTGAAATGGCGATCCAGGCGGCGCTCACCGGACACCTCGTCCTCTCGACCCTGCACACCAACGATGCACCGAGCGCCATCAGTCGCTTGCTGGAGCTAGGCGTGCCCCATTACCTGATCAAAGCCACGGTGCTCGGCGTCATGGCCCAGCGCCTGGTACGCACGCTGTGCCCGCACTGCAAGGCCCCTCTGACCCTGGATGAAGACGATTGGCAGACCCTGACACGCCCCTGGCAGGCCCCGTTGCCGGCCAATGCCCAACAGGCCGTCGGCTGCCTGGAATGCCGTGACACCGGCTATCGCGGCCGCGCCGGGGTCTACGAAATCATGCAATTGACCGACAGCGTCAAAGGCTTGATTCACCCCGACACCGACCTGCTGGCGGTGCGTCGCCAGGCATTCAAGGAAGGGATGCGCAGCTTGCGGTTATCGGGCGCACAAAAAGTCGCCGCCGGGCTGACGACCGTTGAGGAAGTCCTGCGCGTGACCCCGCAGAGCGAGCAGAAGTAGCTGTGGGGAGAGGCTGTGGGAGCAAGGCTTGCCCGCGATGAAAATGACGCGGTCTCCCAAGGAAGCAAGGCGCCTGCATCGCGAGCAAGCTTTGCTCCCTCTGAGTGATGACAATGGCCGTTTGCCCTACACTCAGGGCGCGCAAGTCATTTTCAATCAGAACAGGGAACAGTCATGCAGATCGGTAGCGTACTTTTACTTTTTATCGGCCTCGTGGTCGCCATTCTATTCATGGGCTTCAAGGTCGTGCCCCAGGGCTACCAATGGACTGTCGAACGGTTCGGCCGCTACACCAACACCCTCAAGCCCGGCTTGAACATCATCATCCCAGTGATGGATCGCATCGGCCGCAAGATCAATGTCATGGAAAGCGTACTGGACATCCCACCTCAGGAAGTCATTACCGCCGACAACGCCACGGTACAGATCGACGCAGTGTGCTTCTTCCAGGTGGTCAACACGGCCCAGGCAGCCTACGAGGTCAACAACCTCGAGCACGCGATCCGCAATCTGCTGCAAACCAATATCCGCACCGTGTTGGGGTCCATGGAGCTGGACGCGATGCTGAGCCAGCGTGATGGCATCAATGAAAAACTGCTGCGCACTGTCGATGAAGCTACAGCACCGTGGGGCATCAAGATCACCCGGATCGAGATCAAGGACATCAGCCCACCGGCCGACCTGATGGCCGCCATGTCAGGGCAGATGAAAGCCGAACGCATCAAGCGTGCCCAAATCCTGGAAGCCGAGGGCTTGCGAGCGTCGGCGATTCTCACCGCCGAGGGCAAGAAGCAGGCGCAGATCCTCGAGGCAGAGGGCAGCCGCCAGGCCGCGTTCCTGGAGTCCGAGGCCCGCGAGCGTCAAGCGCAAGCCGAAGCGCTGGCCACCCAGGTGGTATCCCAGGCAATCGCAGACGGCAACGTCCAGGCCGTGAACTACTTCGTCGCGCAAAAATACATTGATGCGCTGGGCCGCCTGGCGTCGGCCAACAACAGCAAAGTGATCCTGATGCCGCTGGAAGCCAGTCAGGTCATCGGAGCGGTTGGCGGCATCGGTGAGATCGTCAAGGCCACCTTCGACAGCAAGAAAGCCTGAGGCGCCAATATGTGGGTGTTCCTGCAACAACTATCGTACTGGGACTGGCTGGCGCTGGGCGTCATCCTGCTGATCCTCGAAGTGTTTGGCGCCGGCGGCTACCTGCTGTGGATCGGCATCGCCGCCGCCGCGGTCGGCGTGCTCACGTTCATCCTGCCCCAGATGCCGTGGGAAATGCAGTTCCTGTTATTCGGCCTTTTCGCCATCGCGACAGCACTGTACTGGTGGCGACGCCAGCGCAGCGCAGTGCGCCAAAGCGATCAACCGCTCCTGAACCTGCGCGGGCAGGAACTGATCGGCAAGGTCTTTCAGATTCATGAAGCGATTATCGATGGACGCGGCAAGATCAAGGTGGCGGACAGTGTCTGGCTGGCCAAGGGGCCCGAGTCGCCCGTGGGCACGCGGGTCAGGGTGGTGGCACAGGAAGGCGCGGTGCTGCTGGTAGAACGGGCTGACTGAGACGTCATGGAACTCAATCGAGGGGTTGGTTATCCAAAGTCATAGTTAACCCAGTGGAGTCACCTATCATGCGTCTCAAACTTGCTGTCGCGACCTTGGCCTTGCTCGCTCTTCCTGTCGGCTCGGCAATGGCCGACACGTTTTGGCGTAACGTCATCTCGTCCGGTGCAACCACCGGTTCCACCTACCTGACTTTCAAGGATAACAAGCTGATCGTCGCCGCTCAGGACGACGCCGGCAGCTTCGTTGCCAGCGACGGCGGTATCCGTGGTCCATACCTGGAAGCTGCAATGCAGAAAGTCCGTGCCGACAACCCGGGCCTGCAGGCCACCGACATGGAGCTGGCCAACGCGATCCTGGCGAAAAACGCCGTCGCCCAGGACTGATTCCAGACCGATGAAAAATGCCGCTCGATTGAGCGGCATTTTTTTGCCTGGCAATTCTCTCCAAGGCACTTAAAACCTGTGGGAGCGAGCCTGCCCGCGATGGCGGTGGATCAGTGGCAACCATATTGACTGACCCACAGCCATCGCGAGCAGGCTCGCTCCCACAGGTTTGTTGCTTATTCGCCAATAGCAGCCTTGTAGCCTGCTGCATCAAGCAGCTTGTCCAGCTCAGCCTTGTCGCTTGGCTTGAGCTTGAAGATCCAGGCCCCGTATGGATCGGAGTTCAGCAGTTCCGGTGAACCGCCCAGGTCTTCGTTGATTGCGATCACTTCGCCACTGATCGGCGAGTAGATGTCGGAAGCGGCTTTTACCGACTCCACCACACCGGCCTGGTCACCCGCGGAATAAACCTTACCGACCTCGGTCAGCTCGACAAACACCACATCACCCAGAGCTTCCTGCGCATGATCGCTGATGCCCACGGTGACCGTACCGTCAGCTTCCAGACGCGCCCACTCATGGCTTTCGGCAAAACGCAGTTCGGCAGGGATATCACTCATATTCTGTGTCCTCAAGAGAAGTGTCAGCGGTCAGCGGCCCGCCGCAAAAGGTTAAATCAGGGTTTTGCCATGGCGGACGAAGGTCGGCTTGACCACTCGTACCGGGTACCACTTACCACGAATTTCCACCTCGGCACGATCGGCGGTGGCCATCGGAACGCGTGCCAAGGCAATTGACTTGCTAAGCGTAGGAGAAAAACTACCACTGGTGATCTCCCCTTCGCCAACATCGGCGATGCGGACCACCTGATGAGCGCGCAGAACGCCGCGTTCTTCCAGCACCAGGCCCACCAGCTTTTGCTGTACACCGCCGGCCAGCTCGGCTTCCAGAGCACTGCGCCCGATGAACTGACGGCTCGCCGGTTCCCAGGCGATGCTCCAGGCCATGTTCGAGGCCAGCGGAGAAACGTCCTGGTGGATGTCCTGGCCATACAGGTTCATGCCAGCTTCCAGACGCAAGGTATCGCGAGCGCCAAGGCCGATGG
The DNA here is from genome assembly GCF_901007645.1 of Pseudomonas sp. FG-3G. Classification (NCBI taxonomy): domain Bacteria; kingdom Pseudomonadati; phylum Pseudomonadota; class Gammaproteobacteria; order Pseudomonadales; family Pseudomonadaceae; genus Pseudomonas; species Pseudomonas sp. FG-3G. The sequence continues at coordinate 126,806 of NZ_CAAKGZ010000045.1, read as the reverse complement.
GAGAAATGCCGGCGCCCACCAGATCATTGAAAAAACTCGGGGCTTCGTGGGCAGGCAGGACGATTTCCAGGCCATCTTCGCCAGTGTAGCCGGTACGAGCGATGAACCAGTCACCGTCGGCACGGCCTTCGAAAGGCTTGAGTTGCTGGATCAGTTGGCCGCGCGATTGCGAAACCAGTTCGGCAATCTTGTGCCGGGCCTGGGGGCCCTGGATCGCCAGCATTGCCAGTTCGGGGCGTTCAAGCAGGTGCACATCGTATTCACCGAGTTGTGCCTGCATCCAGGCCAGGTCCTGATCGCGGGTCGAGGCGTTGAAGACCAGCCGATAGCCGTGCTCGACCCGATAAATGATCATGTCGTCGACGATGCCGCCGCGCTCGTTAAGCATGGTGCTGTACAAGGCACGTCCCGTGTCCTGCAAGCGATCGACATCGTTGGCCAGCAAGCGCTGCAACCAGACCTTGGCCTGGGGACCGGCGACATCGATAACGGTCATGTGGGATACATCGAACACACCGCAGTCGCGACGCACCTGATGGTGCTCCTCAACCTGCGAGCCGTAATGCAAAGGCATATCCCAACCGCCAAAATCGACCATCTTCGCGCCGAGGGCGAGATGAAGGTCATACAGAGGCGTACGCTGTCCCATGGGTGTCTCCTTCCGGGCTTGGCGAAGGTGCGGACGAGCACTGCACAGCGTGAACGCCAAAAACGTTTTCAGACGCTATCAGTTGCCCGGTCCGACAGACGGACCGCACCGAATGCCGCGCATTGTAGCCGCATGATGTAGGACTGACACCTAGCTGTTTCGATGGGCCGAGCGTCGTATCAATCCGATGACCGGCAACAACCCCACCAGCACCAGGGTCAGCGCCGGTAACGCGGCCCGGGCCCACTCCCCTTCACTGGTCATTTCAAAGATCCGTACCGCCAGCGTGTCCCAGCCGAACGGGCGCATCAGCAGGGTCGCGGGCATTTCCTTGAGCACATCGACGAACACCAGCAACGCCGCACTCAAGGTGCCCGGCAACAGCAACGGCAGATACACTTTGAAAAACAGTCGCGGCCCACTGACCCCAAGGCTGCGTGCTGCTTCAGGCAAAGAAGGACGGATTCGCGCGAGGCTGCTTTCCAGTGGACCGTAGGCCACGGCCAAAAAGCGCACCAGATAGGCCAGCAGCAGGGCCGACAGGCTGCCCAACAGCAACGGTTTGCCGGCACCGCCAAGTAGCGTTGACAGGGGGATGACCAGTTCGCGGTCCAAATAACTGAAGGCAAGCATGATCGATACCGCCAGCACCGAACCGGGCAAGGCGTAGCCCAGGTTCGCCAGGCCGACACCGGCGCGAATGGGACGGGTCGGCGCCAGGCGTCGAGCGAAGGCCAACAGCAAGGCGACGCAAACGGTGACCAGTGCCGCGAGCCCACCCAGATAGAGGGTATGGACGATCAGCCCGGCATAACGCTCATCCAGATCGAACCGGCCGCGCTGCCAGAACCACACCAGCAGTTGCAGCATCGGAATAACAAATGCGCAGGCAAACACCAGGGCGCACCAGCCGCTGGCCGCCACCGCCTTGAGACCGCGCAAGTGATAAAGCGCCTTGACCCGGGGTCGCTCGTTGCTCGCCCGCTGGGCGCCTCGGGCGCGGCGTTCGCCGTAAAGCACCAGCATCACCGCCAGCAGCAACAGGCTGGCCAGTTGCGCGGCGCTGGAGAGGCTGAAGAAGCCGTACCAGGTTTTGTAGATGGCCGTGGTGAAGGTGTCGAAGTTGAACACCGACACCGCGCCGAAATCCGCCAAGGTTTCCATCAACGCCAGCGCCACGCCGGCACCAATGGCCGGTCGGGCCACCGGCAACGCCACTCGCCAGAACGCCTGCCACGGCGACTGCCCGAGCACCCGGGCCGCTTCCATCAATCCCTTGCCTTGGGCCAGGAACGCACTTCGCGCCAGCAAATAAACGTAAGGGTAAAAGACCAGGACCAGCACCAGGATCACTCCGCCGGTGGAGCGTACCCGGGGCAGGCGCAGGTCGCTGCCGAACCATTCGCGCATCAATGTCTGCACCGGACCGGCAAAGTCCAGCAGGCCCACGAAGACAAACGCCAGCACGTAGGCCGGAATCGCAAACGGCAACATCAACGCCCAGTCGAGCCAGCGTCGCCCGGGGAACTCACACAGGCTGGTGAGCCAGGCAAGGCTGACGCCCAGCAACGTTACACCGACACCCACACCGACAATCAGCGTCAGGGTGTTGCCCAACAAGCGTGGCATCTGGGTATCCCACAGGTGGGACCAGATTTGCTGATCGATGTTTTGCCAGGACAGCAGCAGGACGCTCAAGGGCAACAGCACCAGCGCGGCGATAGCAAAAACCAGAGGGTACCAGCGGCGTTGGACGGGGTGGGTCAAGGGGGAATCTCGGGGCAGTCAGCAAACGCCTATTAAACCGCAAAAAAAAGATCGCAGCCTGCGCCACCTTCTACATTGGAACGCGATCCCCTGTAGAAGCTGTCGCAGGCTGCGATCTTGAGTGCTTTTTTAGTTCCAGCCAGCGCGATCCATCAAGCGGATGGCTTCGGCCTGGCGTTTACCCGCCACTTCAACCGGCAGGGTGTCAGCCTTGAACTTGCCCCAGGCGGCGACTTCCTTGGAAGGCTCCACGTTCGGATTGGCCGGGAACTCCTGGTTCACGTCGGCAAAGATGTTCTGGGCTTCGGGCGTGGTCATCCACTCCACCAGTTTCTTCGCGGCTTCCGGGTGCGGTGCGTACTTGGTCAGGCCGATGCCCGAGAGATTGATGTGCACGCCACGGTCGGCCTGGTTCGGCCAGAACAGCTTGACCTTCAGGTCCGGCTTCTGCTGGTGCAGGCGACCGAAGTAGTAAGTGTTGACGATACCGACGTCGCACTGCCCGGCATTGATGGCTTCAAGCAGTGCCGTGTCATCGGAGAACACATCGGTGGACAGGTTCTTGACCCAGCCCTTGATGATTTCTTCGGTTTTTTCCGCGCCGTGGGTTTCGATCAAGGTGGCGGTCAGGGACTGGTTGTAGACCTTCTTCGAGGTGCGCAGGCACAGGCGGCCTTCCCACTCTTTACCCGCCAGGGCTTCATAGGTGGTCAGTTCGCTCGGTTTGACCCGGTCGGTGGAGTAGACAATGGTCCGCGCCCGCAGGCTCAGGCCGGTCCAGGCGTGGGAAGACGCGCGGTATTGGGCCGGGATGTTGGCGTCGATCACCTTGGAAGTGAACGGTTGGAGAATCCCCATCTGCTCGGCCTGCCAGAGGTTGCCGGCGTCGACGGTCAGCAACAGATCCGCGGTGGCGTTTTCACCCTCGGCCTTGATCCGCTGCATCAATGGCGCTTCCTTGTCGGTGATGAACTTCACCGAGACGCCCGTCTTTTTGGTGTAGGCATCGAAAACCGGCTTGATCAGCTCATCGATACGCGAGGAGTAGACCACTACCTCATCGGCAGCCTGGGCGGCGGTAGCGCCGATCAGGGTCAAGGCGAGGACGGACAGCAGACGCTTGGGTGCCAACATGGGAGCGGTCTCTCGATTGTTATAAGTGCGCGAATGATAAGGACTCACATTTGCCTTCTCAATCGAACAGTGTCCAGACACGTTTCAAAATGTTGCGACTATGAGAGGAGCTGTGTTTTTGCGTCCGCCATCGCGGGCAAGCCGTGCTCCCACAACAGCTCGTCCCACATTGCCCCTGTGGAAGCAAGAGCTTGTGGGAGCAAGGCTTGCCCGCGATAGGGCCATAAGCCCCAACCCATCTCTCAGACCTTGGCCAAATCCGGCAAATCCCCGGTCAACCCCAACGCCTCACGTACGAACAACGCCTTGGCCTCGGGCAGACCGTCCACCAGTTTCAGCCCGGTATTACGCAGCCAACGCACCGGCAACGGATCGGCCTGGAACAGCCGCTCAAACCCTTCCATCGCGGCCATCAGCGCCAGGTTATGGGGCATGCGTCGGCGTTCGTAGCGGCTCAGTACCTTCACGTCCGCCAGCCGTTCACCGCGCCCGGCCGCCTGCAACAGCACTTCGGCCAGGACGGCGGCATCCAGGAAACCCAGGTTCACCCCCTGTCCGGCCAGCGGATGGATGGTGTGGGCCGCATCGCCGATCAGCGCCAGCCCTTCGGCCACGTAGCGCTTGGCATGGCGCTGGCGCAGCGGTACGCACAAGCGCGAATCGGCGCTCAGCACCGTCCCCAGTTGCCCCTCGAAGGCCCGCTCCAGCTCGTTGCAGAAATCCGCTTCCTCAAGCGCCATCAACCGCTGAGCTTCGCCAGGGGTGGTGGACCAGACGATCGAGCACCAGTCGTGCAGGCCGTCGCGCTCCAGTGGCAGGAATGCCAAGGGACCGTTATCGGTGAAGCGCTGCCATGCGGTCATCCGATGAGGCCGGGCGCTGCGCACACTGGTTACGATGGCGTGGTGCAGGTAATCCCATTCCCGGGTGGCAACCCCCGTCAAGCGACGCACGGCGGAGTTCGCACCGTCGGCGGCGATCACCAGCGGTGCCCGCAGGGTGCGGCCATCGGCCAGGGTCAGCAACCAGTCATCGCCGGAGCGGCGCATCTGCTCAAGCCGCGCGTTGGCCAGCAGGCCCAGATCACAGTCATGCAGGCGGTCCAGCAGGGCATCCTGCACGACGCGGTTTTCGACGATGTGCCCCAGGACCTCGGCATGCAGGCTGGCCGCCGAGAAATGGATCTGCCCGGTGCCGCTGCCATCCCAGACGTGCATGTTGGTATAAGGACTGGCGCGCCGGGCGATAATGCCGTCCCAGACCCCAAGACGATCAAGGATCCGCTGGCTCGCCGCCGACAATGCACTGACCCGAGGTTCGAAGGCAGCCTGGGGATCGAAGGGTTTGACGCTCATCGGGCTACCGTCGAGCAACAGCACTTGCAGGCCACTACCCTGCAACGCCAGCGCCAGGGCGCTGCCGACCATTCCGGCGCCGACAATCAGCAGATCTGCACGCAATTCCATGCTTTAAGCCTGTTGTGCTGGCGACATGAGTCGCCCATGAGAAAAATGATCGAACCAAGCCTCACGCATCGGGACGCGTCCCCAACCCCATGGCCTGGCGGGCGAACCAGCGCTTGGCCGGAGGCAGCAGGTCGAGCCCCAGCAGGCCAAGGTTGCGGCCCAGGGACACCAGCGGCAGGTTGCTGCTGAACAGCCGCGTAACCTGGTCGGAAAACCCGACGGTCAGCGTCTGATCCATCCGCTGACGCTCGCGATAGGCTTGCAGCACGGCGAAATCCCCCGGCGCGCTGTCGCTGTCGAGCAAGGCGTCGGCCAGGGCCTGGGCATCGCGCAGGGACAGATTGAACCCCTGGCCGGCAATCGGATGCAGACTGTGGGCCGCGTTGCCCAGGATCGTCAGATGCGGGCGGACCTGCTCTTCGGCTTCCACCAGCGCCAACGGATAAAGATGTCGAGCGCCAACCTGTTTCAGGGTGCCCAGGCGATAACCGAACACGCCCTGCAATTCGCTGAGAAAGCTGCGCTCATCCAGGGCCGCCAGACGTTGCGCATCCATGCCCTGGCGGGTCCAGACCAACGCGCAACGGTTTTCCGGCAGCGGCAGCAAGGCCATCGGGCCGTCGTCGGTGAAGCGCTCGAAGGCCATGCCGTTGTGGGCTTCGCCGGGTGTGATGTTGGCAATCAGCGCGCTCTGGCCATAAGGTCGATTGCGCACGCCAATACCCAGCTGTTCGCGCAGGCTGGAACGACCACCGTCAGCCAGCACGGCAAGGTCGCATTCCAAGGTGGTTTCGTCATCGAGCGTCAGGCGATAGCCGCCGACCATGGGCTCCATCCGGGTGACTTGTGCCGGACAGTGCCAACTGACCACCTCGGTGTCCAACCCTTGCCACAGGCACTGGCCGAGCCAGGCGTTTTCCACCACATACCCCAGGGCCGGCACCCCTTCTTCCATGGCCGACAACCGCGCCGTGGAAAATCGCCCGCGATCAGACACGTGGATCTGCTTGATCGGCTCGGCGCGACGAGACACTTCCTGCCAGATACCCAGGCGTTGATAAATCTGCCGGGACCCGAACGACAAGGCCGAGGAACGGGCATCGTAGCTCGGCTGCCAGGCATCGCCGGGGGCGAAGGGTTCGATCAGCATGATCTTCCAACCCCGGGCCTTGGCGCCGGCTTGCAGGGCCAGGGCCAGGCTCGCGCCTACCAGGCCACCGCCGACGATCGCCAGATTGACCCGGCTCATGCCGCATCAGCCCGGGCGGCGGCCATCAGGGCCTCGATTTCGGCGACCGTCTTGGGTACGCCGTGACTCAGGATTTCACAACCGGTTTTGGTCACTACCACGTCATCCTCGATGCGCACGCCAATGCCGCGCCATTTTTTCGCTACGTTGCGGTTGTTCGGGGCGATGTAGATGCCCGGCTCCACGGTCAACGTCATACCGACTTCCAGTACCCGCCATTCGCCGCCGACCCGGTACTCGCCAACGTCGTGCACGTCCATGCCCAGCCAGTGGCCGGCGCGGTGCATGTAGAAGGCCCTGTGGGCTTCGCTGGCGATCAACTCGTCCACTTCGCCCTCCAGCAGGCCCAGGCGCACCAGCCCTTCGGTAATGACTCGCACTGTTGCTTCGTGGGCCTGGTTCCAGTGTTTGTCCGGCGCAATTTCGGCGAACGCCGCTTCCTGGGCGGCCAGCACCACTTCGTAGATCGCCTTCTGCTCGGGCGAAAACTTGCCGCTGACTGGCCAGGTACGGGTGATATCACTGGCGTAGCAGTCGATTTCACAACCGGCGTCGATCAATACCAGGTCGCCGTCCTTGAGCAGTGCGTCGTTCTGCTGGTAATGCAGGATGCAGCTGTTGCGACCCGCCGCGACGATCGACCCGTAGGCCGGCATTTTCGCCCCGCCCTTGCGGAACTCATAATCCAGCTCGGCCTCCAGGCTGTATTCGTACAACCCCGTGCGCGCGGCCTGCATGGCCCGGATGTGCGCCTGGGCGGAAATCCGCGCCGCTTCGCGCATCACCTTCACCTCTGCCGCCGATTTATACAGGCGCATGTCGTGCAGCAGATGATCCAGGGCAACGAATTCGTTCGGCGGCTGGGCACCGAGATGGGCCTTGGAGCGAATCACGTTGATCCACTCCATCAGGTGCCGATCGAATTCCGGGTTGCTGCCCATGGCCGAATACACCCGGTCACGGCCCTCGATCAGGCCCGGCAGGATGTCGTCGATGTCGGTGATGGGAAATGCATCGTCGGCGCCATAGTCACGCATCGCCCCTTCCTGGCCGGCTCGCAGGCCATCCCACAACTCCCGCTCGGCGTTGCGTTCGCGGCAGAACAGGATGTATTCGCCATGGGCCCGGCCGGGCATCAGCACGATCACCGCTTGCGGCTCGGGGAAGCCGCTGAGGTATTGAAAGTCGCTGTCCTGGCGGTAAACGTGCTCGACGTCGCGGTTGCGGATGGCAACGGCGGCGGCGGGCAGGATTGCGATGCTGTTGGGTTCCATCTGCGCCATCAGGGCCTTGCGGCGACGGCTGTATTCCGATTTCGGGATATGAATCATGGGCAGACGGTGTTCCCTTTCAAGCAATCAGTGCAAGGACGGCTTGGCGGCCGGTTCAGCGGTTTTCTTGGTTTCGGTGAACAGCAGCAATGGCGCGACCCGCAGGTACTCCATCACTTCCATGTAGTCGCTTTCACCGTCATCGGATTCTTCCAGGGCGTCCTGGACCTGAGAGATCGCCGCCAGGTCTTGCAATACTTCCTTGGCCTCGTCACTCAACGCATATTCGCGGCGGGTCAGGCCGAAGCCGGCGAGGAAGCCCTGGCACCACTGGCCCAGCGCTGCGGCGCGTTCGGCCAGCGGAGCGTCATCGGTAGGCAGCAGCAGGACGACGGTCATGTCATCGCTGGTCAACTCACCCTTGACCATTTCCTGCAGGCCGATGAGCGCATTGCGCACGTTGTCCGCCGGCTCGCCTTCCAGCAACTCGGCGGCGTCAGCCAGCCAGCCGTCGGCATCGAAGCCGGCGCCGGCGCAACTGCGCCCAAGCAACAGGCCATGCAGTTCAGCAGGCGAGACAGGATGACCGCTGGTGCTCAGCAGGGTGGCAAACGCTTGATACGGGGAATTCTGAATGGGCATGGGCAGCTAGGCGCCAGACGGCGCTATGTCTAGAATGGAGGCCTTGTATCCTACATCGACAGACTCGCCAAGACTATCAGAGGCTGTGCGACCCTATCCCCATCAGACACAATCTTCAGTGGACACAATGGAAGACACCGACCTGCAAGCGCTGATGGCCAGACTCGAATTGCTAATTGAGCGGGTCGAGCAACTTAAGAGCCAAAACGGACTCCTATTAGCTCAGGAAAAGACCTGGCGCGAGGAACGCGCGCACCTCATTGAAAAAAACGAAATCGCCCGGCGTAAGGTCGAATCGATGATTTCGCGCCTCAAGGCCCTGGAGCAAGACTCATGAGTTCAAGCAATAGCGTAACCGTGCAGATCCTCGATAAAGAATATTCGATCATCTGTCCCCAGGAAGAGCGCAGCAACCTGGTAAGCGCCGCCCGTTACCTGGACGGCAAGATGCGCGAGATCCGCAGCAGCGGCAAAGTCATCGGCGCCGACCGCATTGCTGTAATGGCTGCCTTGAACATCACCCACGAGCTGTTGCACCGCCAGGATACGCCGGACGTGCAAGTCAGCGGCTCGACCCGTGAACAGGTGCGCGACCTGCTCGATCGGGTGGATCTGGTACTGGCCACCGACCCGGACGTCAGCAAGGGCTGATTCGCGAGGCTGCCTGGGGTATACTTGCGTCACTCCCTGGGGTGCTTGCCAGTTGGTGATGTCCCTGAGCCGATACGCACAACCACGGGAGTTGCACGTTGGGGCCGGTGTGCATGTCCGCTTGACGGAAAGCCTTAACGCCCCCTGCAACTTCCACCTTGAACTTTCGGGTTCAAGGGCTAAGCCGACAGCGGTTCATCCGGGGAGCCTGATTCTCACAATGCCAGTCATCAAGACTGGCATTGTTGTGTCTGGCGCAGGCATTTCTGAGCGCGCTGTTTTGCGGTTACGCTGTGCTGTCGCCTCCGATTGCGTGAAATATCGATATGACCGAACCCGCGCTGCTGCCGCGCCCGCAACTCCGCCGCCTGCTACGCCAGGCTCGTCGCGCCCTGACACCTGCCCAGCAGCGTGAAGCCGCTCGCGGGCTCTATAGGCAACTGGCCCAGCACCCGCTGTTTCGCCGGGCAAGACACATCGCCCTGTACCTGCCCAACGATGGCGAGATCGACCCGCGCCTGTTGCTGCGCGCCGCTCAGCGCCGGGGCAAGGCCACTTATCTGCCGGTACTGAGCCCATGGCCGCAGACCAAGATGGTGTTCCAGCGCATCCGCCCCGGCGAAAAGCTGCGGCCCAATCGTTTTCGTATTCTGGAGCCGCGGATGAACATCGCCCGGCAACGCAAGGTCTGGACTCTGGACCTGGTGCTATTGCCGCTGGTGGGGTTTGACGATGCGGGAGGTCGGCTGGGCATGGGCGGTGGCTTTTATGACCGCAGCCTGGCGTATCTGGCGCGACGCAAGCAATGGCGCAAGCCGACACTGCTGGGACTGGCCCATGAATGTCAGAAAGTCGAACGGTTGGCGCAGGCGAGCTGGGACGTGCCGCTGCAGGGAACGGTCAGCGACCGGCATTGGTATATCGCGGGGTAGACGCCGCAGGGAAACAGCGGCGTCCGCTAGACCGGCTCAGCGTTTGAGCGAAGGCGCGGGCTGGGTGATTTCCATCGGTGTATCGGTCTTGCTGGCCCACAGACTCTGGGCGTATCCCGTGGTAACGACCCCCAGGCCGAACAGAATGACCAAGATCCACAACAAATCCGGTTTGCGTTTCATCGATTGCCCCCCTCAAGGCATATCACACACGATGACAGCAGCGGTTTTCTTATTGGCCGTGCAGCAGCGTAAAGCTTGGAAGGCCGGCATTTTGCGGCAACCTGCTGCAACACGCAAACTCTGGCGTCAACCGACTGTCGGTTTGTCATAAGATCGCTGAACTTTTTTTATCATTACCGCCCAGGAGTAGAAATCATGGCCTATTGGCTGATGAAATCCGAGCCCGACGAATTGTCCATCCAGGGTCTGGAAAAGCTCGGCCAGGCGCGATGGGACGGGGTGCGCAACTACCAGGCGCGCAACTTCCTGCGGGCCATGGCGGTGGGCGATGCGTTCTTTTTCTACCACTCCAGTTGCCCCGAGCCAGGCATTGCCGGGATCGGCCGAATCGTCCGCGCGGCCTACCCTGACCCAACGGCGCTGGAACCCGACAGCCATTACTTCGACCCCAAGGCCGGGCCGGATAAAAACCCCTGGACCGCGATCGACGTGACCCACGTCGAAACATTCCCCCGCGTGCTGAAGCTCGACTACCTCAAGCAACAGACCGCCCTGGCTGAAATGCCGCTGGTGCAGAAAGGCTCACGGCTGTCGGTGATGCCCGTCACGGCCGAACAATGGGCAGCGGTGATTGCGCTGCGCTGATCGCCGATGAGTTGATGGACATCAAGCGGGGTCGGTCGCTGATCCTGCAGACTTCGATGCTACAGCCGCAGGATGCCGGACATGTCGACGAACCATCGTACCTCTCGCTTTTTTGCCTTCGCCTTGATGGCTCTGTTGCTGGCCGCCGGTGGATTTGGCTATTGGAAGTCACGCCAGGATCGCCTGCCGGAAGGCTTGAGCATGGGCAATGGCCGCCTTGAGGCCACCGAAGTCCAGATCGCCAGCAAGACACCCGGGCGCCTGGCCGACGTTCAGGTCGACGAAGGCGACAACGTCATCAAGGGCCAAGTGCTGGCGCGCATGGACACCCGCACCCTGGAGGCCCAGCGCAACCAGGCCGAAGCCGAAGTCACCCGGGCCCGGCAGAACCTCGCCGCCACCGAAGCCAACGTGCAACTGCGCCAGAGCGAACAATTGCTCGCCCATCAAGAACTCAAGCGGACCCAGGAACTGTTCAAGCGCGGTTACGCCAGCGGCCAGATCCTCGACCAGCAACAAGCTCGCGTCGACACCGCCAACGCAGCGGTCAACGCCGCCCGGGCCCAGGTATCGGCGGCGAATGCGGCCATCGGCGCGACCCTGGCCCAGGTGGCCCAGCTCACCAGCGAAATAGATGACAGCACCTTGCGGGCCCCCCTCGACGGCGTGATCCAGTTGCGCCTGGCCGAGCCAGGTGAAGTGCTCGGCGCCGGCGGTCGAGTATTGCTGATGATCGATCCGAGCGACCAGTACATGAACCTCTACCTGCCGGCGTCGGTGGCCGGGAAACTGGCGGTGGGCGATGAAGCGCGACTGTTGCTCGACGCCCTGCCCGAGCGGCCGCTCCCGGCCAAAGTCAGCTTCGTCGCGGCCAAATCCCAGTTCACCCCCAAGGAAGTCGAAACCCGTGATGAGCGCCAGAAACTGGTGTTCCGCGTCAAAGTGCACCTGACCCGCCCCGGCGAAGTGCCCCAGGCAAAACCGGGTATGCCCGGGGCCGGTTACGTGCGCACGGCGCCCATTGACTGGCCGGCCAACTTGCAATGAGCGCCACCGCCGGCGAGGCATTGCACGCCTCGGGTCTCGAACATCGCTACGGCCAGCATGTGGCGCTGAGCGATATCGCCTTCAGCCTGCCCGCCGGCACTCGCTGCGGCCTGATCGGCCCCGACGGTGCCGGCAAATCGAGCCTGCTGGGGCTGATTGCCGGGGTGAAGAAGCTCCAGCATGGCCAACTGGATGTGCTCGGCGCCTCGATTGACGATCGACGCCATCGCAAGACTCTCTACCGACGCATTGCCTTCATGCCCCAAGGGTTGGGGGGCAACCTTTACCCGGACCTGTCGATAGGCGAGAACATTCGGTTCTTCGGCACATTGTTCGGGCTATCGCGAGCAGAATGCGAACAACGCATGGGGACCTTGCTGCTGGCCACCGATCTGCAGCGTTTTGCCGACCGTCCGGCAGGCAAACTGTCCGGCGGTATGAAACAAAAGCTCGGCCTGTGTTGTGCGCTGATCCATGAACCGGACCTGCTGATTCTCGACGAACCCACCACGGGCGTGGACCCGCTGTCCCGGCGACGCTTCTGGGAACTGATAGAAAGCGTGCGTCGGCAAAGACCGCAACTGACCCTGCTGGTCGCCACGGCATACATGGAAGAGGCCGAGCAATTCGAGCACTGCCTGATGCTCGACAACGGTCGCTTGATCGCCAAGGGCTTGAGTGCGGAGCTGGCCAAGGTCACCCAGGACGGCAAGCTCGATTCGGCCTTCACCCACTTCCAGGGCGGCAGCGGCCATGACGCCGAACCGCTGGTGATCCCCCCCAGGACCGCCAACACTACCGACATTGCCATCCAAGCCCACGATCTCACCTTGCGCTTCGGCGATTTCACCGCCGTCGATAACGTCAGCTTCGCGATTGGTCGCGGTGAAATCTTTGGCTTCCTGGGTTCCAACGGTTGCGGCAAGACCACCACCATGAAGGTGCTGACCGGACTGATCCCCGCCAGCGAAGGCAGTGCCCGGCTGCTGGGTAACCCGGTCAACGCCAAGGACCTCGCCACCCGCAAGCGGGTGGGTTTCATGTCCCAGAGCTTTTCGCTCTACGGCGAATTGAGCGTGCGCCAAAACCTGGAGCTGCACGCCAAGCTGTTCGATCTGCCCACTACAGACAGCCGCCAGCGCATCGATGAACTTATCCAGCGCTTCAATCTCCAGGAACTGGCAGACCAAACGTCCGGGGCGCTACCACTGGGCCTGCGGCAGCGCCTGTCCCTGGCGGTGGCGGTTTTGCATCGCCCGGAAGTACTGATCCTCGACGAGCCGACCTCAGGCGTCGATCCGGCCGCGCGGGATGATTTCTGGCGACTGTTGATCGAGTTGTCTCGCGAGCAAGGTGTGACGATTTTCCTTTCCACGCACTTCATGAACGAGGCCCAGCGCTGCGATCGCATTTCGCTGATGCATGCCGGCAAGGTCCTGGCCTGCGACACGCCAGCGGCCTTGCAAGCGCAGTTCAGCGGTCAGACGCTGGAAGCCGCGTTCGTCACCTGCCTGGAAAACGCCCAAGGCGAAACGCAGCAAGACGCAGCCCCCGTGACCCTCGAGAACGCCGGCGCGCCCCGGGACCGGCGCGGCCTGAGCCTCGGTCGCCTGTGGGCCGTCGCCAGCCGGGAGGGCAAGGAGTTGCTGCGCGACAAAGTGCGGATGGCATTCGCCCTGCTGGGGGCATTGTTCATGATGGTGGTCTTCGGCTTCGGTATTTCCCTCGACGTGGAAAAACTGGCCTTCGCCGTGTATGACCAGGATCAGAGCCCGCAAAGCCGTGCCTACCTGGAGGCGTTCCGCAGCTCACGCTACTTCGAAGAACGACCGATCATCCGCGATGCAAAGGAGCTACACCGACGCTTGCAGCGCTCGGAGATCAAGCTGGCCCTGGAAATCCCCCCCGGTTTCGGTCGAGACCTCTACGCCGGCCGCCAACCGACAGTGGGCGCCTGGTTGGATGGCGGCATACCGTTTCGGGCCGAGACCAGTCGCAACTACGTCCAGGCGGTGCACCAGGGCAACCTTGAGCAACTGGCTGAATCCAGCAGTCGCGCGCCCACCCGGCAACCCAGCGCGAAGCTGGAGACACGCTTTCGTTATAACCAGGACGTGGTCAGCGTCAACGCCATCGGCCCAGGGGTCATGGCGCTGATCCTCGCATTCATTCCGGCCATGTTGACGGCGCTGGGCATCGTGCGGGAAAAGGAACTGGGCTCGATCACCAACTTCTACGCTACGCCGCTGACCCGCCTGGAGTTCCTGCTGGGCAAGCAAGTGCCCTACCTGGCGGTAAGCCTGATCAACCTGGCCCTGCTGACCGCGATGAACCGCTGGCTGTTTGGCGTGCCATTCAAGGGCAGCGCCCTGACGCTGGCGTTGGGCGGCCTGCTCTATGTGCTGGCGACCACCAGCATGGGGCTGTTGATCTCGGCATTCACCCGCACCCAGATCGCCGCGATCCTCGGCACCATGATCATCACCAGCCTCCCGACCATCCAGTTCTCAGGGCTGATCGTGCCGCGCTCATCCCTGGACGGTGCAGCCTCGGTGATGGGCCAGCTGTTTCCCGCCGGGCACTTCCTCGACATCGCCGTCGGCACCTTCACCAAGGCCCTTGATCTGCGCCAGCTATGGCCACAATGCCTGGCGTTGTTCGGGTTTTTCCTGGGCTTCACCGGGCTCAGCCTGATCATGCTGAAGAAGCAGGAGGCCTGATGCATACGCTTTCACATATCTGGCGTCTTGGGCTCAAGGAACTGACCAGCCTGCGCTACGACTCCGTTCTGCTGCTGTTCCTGGGCTACGCCTTCACCGTGGCGATCTACATGCCGGCCGCCGGTTCGGTGATCGGCGTGCACAACGCCAGTGTCGCAATAGTGGACGAAGACCAGAGCCATCTCTCGCGCCAATTGGCCCTGGTCCTGCAACCGCCGGAGTTCCAGAGCCCGGTGGCACTGCCCTACGCCGAACTGGACAAGGTCATGGACAATGGCCGCTACACCTTCGTCATTAACGTGCCCGCCAATTTCCAGGCCGACCTGCTCGCAGGACGCGAACCGACGCTGCAACTCAACGTCGATGCCACGGCCATGAGCCAGGCGTTCATGGGAGCCGGCTACATCGGACGGATTTTCCAACAGGAACTGACGACCTATGCCGGCCAGGCACAAGCGAGCGAACAAACGCCCGTGAGATTGACCACTCGTTCGCTGTTCAATACCAATCTGGAAGGTGGCTGGTTCCTCGCAGTGATCCAGATCGTCAACAACATCACGATCCTGGCCATCATCCTGACGGGCACGGCGCTGTTGCGCGAGCGCGAGCACGGCACCCTCGATCACTTGCTGGTGCTGCCGCTCACGGCCTTGGAAATCATGCTGGCGAAAATCTGGAGCAACATGCTGGTGGTGGTGCTATGTACCTGGGCGTCGCTGGAAATCATCGTCAAGTTCGCACTGGGCGTTCCGCTCGCCGGCTCCATGCTGCTCTTCCTGCTGGTGACTGCGCTCTACCTGTTCGCCAGCACCGCCCTGGGTATTTTTCTCGCCACCCTTGCCCGTTCGACGCCCCAGTTCGGCTTACTGTCGATCCCGGTCATCATTCCGATGCTGCTGTTGTCGGGCGGCAGCACGCCGCTGGACAGCATGCCGCAATGGTTGCAATGGGTGATGCAAGGTTCGCCTTCGACCCATTTCGTCAGCCTCAGCGCGGCGATCCTGTTCCGTGATGCAGGCGTGAGCGTGGTATGGCCAGACCTGCTGGCACTGGCGGCGATCGGGCTGTTGTTCTTCGCAATCGCCCTGGGCCGGTTTCGCAAAAGCCTGGCGTCTTGACGAAAAAAAGCAGCCTTGGGTAGCGCCTGGGGATCCGGGCACTGCCAAAGGCTGCGATCTAGCGGGTTTATTGAATGATCAGGTTATTGAACAACAGGTCATCCACCATCGGCTTGCCGGTTTCGTCGTTCATGATCTGCTGGGTCTGCTTCAAGGCTTCCTGACGCAGTTTTTCCTTGGCTTCGATATTGTTCATGGCCTCGGTGGTCTGTTGGGCGAACAGCGCAACCAGCTGATTACGGATCAGCGGCTCGTTGGCCTTCACCGCTGCAGCGGCGGCATCCCCCGTGACACGCAGGGCCACATCGGCCTTGTACACCCTCAGCTTTGCCGAGCCGTCCAAGCCATAGTTGCCCACGAACGGCGGGCTGAGGGTGATGTAACTGACCTTCGGCGCCTCGCCTTCTTTGGCTTCCTCGGCCGTTGCCGTCACAGGCAACGACAGGGCCAGCATCAACATGATCCACGCTTTCACATTCGACTCCTCATACGGTTTGCGGCCCAGCATACCGACCCGCCGTTCAAGCACAAGCTTATGGCCGGCTATCAGGGCAGGGCATGCTCGTTGACCCATTGACTCTCACACCTACACTTATCGGCCATCACTCCCAAAGGAATAGCCCTGATGAAAGCCGTGCTGTGCAAAGAATTCGGTCCTGCCGAATCGCTGGTGCTGGAAGACGTCGCCAGCCCCGTCGCGAAGAAGAACGAAGTGCTGCTGGATGTGCATGCCGCCGGCGTGAACTTCCCTGACACGCTGATCATCGAGGGCAAATACCAATTCAAACCACCCTTCCCGTTTTCCCCCGGCGGCGAAGCAGCGGGCGTCATCAGCGCCGTGGGCGAAAAGGTCAGCCACCTGAAGGTCGGTGACCGGGTCATGGCGTTGACCGGCTGGGGCAGCTTTGCCGAACAGGTGGCCGTGCCAGGCTACAACGTGTTGCCCATCCCCTCGTCCATGGACTTCAACACCGCCGCCGCCTTCAGCATGACCTACGGCACGTCGATGCATGCCCTCAAGCAACGGGCCAACCTGCAACCCGGCGAAACCCTGCTGGTGCTCGGTGCATCGGGCGGCGTCGGCCTGGCGGCCGTGGAGATCGGCAAGGCCATGGGCGCCCGGGTGATTGCCGCCGCCAGCAGTGCAGAGAAGCTGGCCGTGGCCAAGGCTGCCGGTGCCGACGAACTGATCAACTACAGCGAAACCAGCCTCAAGGATGAAATCAAACGCCTCACCGACGGCCAAGGCGCCGATGTGATTTACGACCCGGTGGGCGGCGATCTGTTTGACCAGGCCATTCGCGCCATCGCCTGGAACGGCCGGCTATTGGTGGTCGGCTTTGCCAGCGGACGCATCCCCGAGCTTCCGGTAAACCTGGCCCTGCTCAAGGGCGCCGCCGTGGTCGGCGTGTTCTGGGGCTCCTTCGCCCAACGCCAACCCCAGGACAACGCCGCCAACTTCCAGCAATTGTTTAGCTGGTTCACCGAAGGCAAGCTCAAGCCACTGGTCTCGCAGGTGTATCCATTGAGCAACGCCGCCCAGGCGATCAATGACCTGGGCCAGCGCAAAGCCGTGGGGAAGGTGGTGGTGCAGGTGCGTTGATAGTCAATCAAGCGGTCCGCGTGCCAAAAGCGGCGGACCGCGTGACGATTGAATCTGGCGATCAAGGCAAAACGCCCGGCGCCCGGCATCTACTTGCCGAAAAACACATCGGACACGTAGCGGGGCGTGTAATGGAACGAGCGCAACTTCTGCACCCATGGTTGGCGCCATGCACGTTGATGTCCGAGCACTTCCAGGCCTCGGCCAATTTGTCTGCATCGATCGGCTCGCCCTCCGGATGGAATTCCAACGATTCCACGGCTTGCGTCTGCGCTGCCGGGGAGGCTGGCTCGGGATTGTTCTCGGGCACCCATAAAACCTGAGCGGCCCAACTCGCACTGCCCAAGCACAGCAGCATCACAGCACACCCCCTCATACCGTTCCTCACCTGAATGCCAGCTCCGGCAGAAACGTGAAGTGTAAAGAGCGAGGCTCATTAGTTGAATGGCGAGATTTCTGTGTTGGTTGAAGGACGTTTCCTACTTTCTTGTCCCGCAACGATGGAGTGCAGGAGTAAAGAGACCTTACAAGGCAATTCCTACAACGCCATCGGCGTATGTCTGAGCGACATGTTCATTTAAGAACATTCATTCAGGGAAATTCCCATTGTTTAAGTGATGAGAAGCGATGCTATTTTCGGTAACGAAACTGTAACATTCGCATCCGCAGTCATAACAAGAATCTGGAGCCCTTGAATGTTTGCTTTCTTTCGTCCTGCCGTACATCAGGCGCCCCTGCCTGAAGAAAAAATAGACAGCACCTACCGACGCCTTCGCTGGCAGATTTTCGCCGGCATCTTCATCGGCTACGCCGGTTATTACCTGCTGCGCAAAAACTTCTCCCTGGCCATGCCGTACCTGATCGACGAGGGCTACACCCGGGGTCAGTTGGGTCTGGCCATGTCGGCCATTGCCATCGCCTACGGGCTTTCGAAGTTCCTGATGGGCCTGGTGTCCGACCGTTCCAACCCGCGCTATTTCCTGCCATTCGGTTTGCTGGTCTCGGCGGGGGTGATGTTCATTTTCGGTTTCGCGCCTTGGGCAACATCCAGCGTAACCATGATGTTCATCCTGCTGTTCATCAATGGCTGGGCTCAGGGCATGGGTTGGCCACCCAGCGGCCGGACCATGGTGCACTGGTGGTCGCAGAAAGAACGCGGCGGTGTGGTGTCCGTCTGGAACGTGGCGCATAACGTCGGCGGTGGCTTGATTGGGCCGTTGTTCCTGCTGGGAATGGGCTGGTTCAATGACTGGCATGCGGCGTTTTATGTACCGGCGGCCGTGGCGCTACTGGTGGCGCTGTTTGCCTTCGCGACCATGCGCGACACCCCGCAATCGGTAGGCCTGCCGCCGATCGAAAAATACAAGAACGATTACCCGGAAGGCTACGACGCCAGTCACGAGAACGAGTTCAGCGCCAAGGAAATCTTCGTCAAGTACGTGCTGCGCAACAAAATGCTCTGGTACATCGCCATGGCAAACGTCTTTGTTTACCTGCTGCGCTACGGCGTGCTGGACTGGGCGCCCACCTACCTCAAGGAAGCCAAAGGCTTCACGGTGGATAAAACCTCCTGGGCGTACTTTTTGTATGAGTGGGCAGGCATCCCCGGCACGTTACTGTGCGGCTGGATGTCGGACAAAATCTTCCGCGGCAACCGTGGCCTGACGGGCATGGTGTTCATGGCGCTGGTGACCGTGGCGACACTGGTGTACTGGCTGAACCCGGCCGGCAACCCGACCGTGGACATGATCGCCCTGGTTTCGATTGGCTTTCTGATCTACGGCCCGGTGATGCTGATTGGTTTACAGGCGCTGGAGCTGGCGCCAAAGAAAGCCGCCGGCACCGCTGCCGGGTTCACAGGCCTGTTTGGCTACCTGGGCGGCTCGGTCGCGGCCAGTGCTGCCATGGGCTACACAGTGGACCACTTCGGCTGGGACGGTGGTTTTGTATTGCTGGTGGGCGCTTGCCTGCTGGCGATGGCATTCCTCGCGCCAACCTTGTGGCACAAGCAAATCGCCAGTCAGAGCCGCGAAGCGGTGGCCTGATCCAGGGCTGATTTGCAGCGTTTGAGCCGCGCCTCCAGATTCCGGTCTGGCATGGCGTGGCTGCGCAAGGCGTGGATGGTCTGCTCGACATAATCGCGCGTGGTGCCATAGCGCCCACAGGCGCTTTCGAACACCTGGCTCAGCACATGATCCGGCAAGTTGCCGGCATAGCTGGGCAGGTGTCGCTCCAGCACGAAACCCAAGGCCTGCACCCGGCTGCCATCTTCGAGACGGCAACTGAGCCAGTGCGGACGATAGGACGGGAACGGCATCTCGCGCTGCCACAAGGCAAACAGCGAATCCTCAAGATTGTCTTGTGGCAATCGATAGGCAAAACCGCTGCACGAACCGCCGCGATCCAGCCCAAACACCAGCCCCGGCAATTCAGGGGTGCCACGGTGTTCGTGAGACCACAAATACAAACCGCGATGATAACCGTGAACCCGGCCGCGCACCCGCTCCACCGCCGTGCATTCCGGCCGCCAGATCAACGAACCATAAGCGAACAACCACACTGGCCCGCCCTGGTGCAGACTCATGGTCGATTGCATCGACGTGCGCAGCTGCTCATGGGTCAGCTGCGGCCCCAGGTCGAGGCGTGGCGGGTATGGGGCGCTGGCAAAGGCGGATTCGATAGCGGTCATGGCCGGTAGCAGTTGGCTCCTCGCGGGTCGGAAGTTGGGTAGCGCCGTCATGACACTGACGCTGATCAGAATCAAGGCAAGTTGGATGCCATGAATGCCTGAAACTCAGGCATATACCTTAACGACATCTAGTGTGCGTACTAAATATCGAATCGATATATCGCCAGGTATATGGCCCTGTGGGAACAGGGCTTGCCCGCGATGAGAGCGATGCAGCCTTTCAGAGACCGAGGTGCCTGTTTCGCGAGCAAGCTTTGCTCCTACAAAGCTGAAATTCTTTCGCTACAAAAAAACAGACCTCAATCAAGCTTCAAGAGCCGCTCAAGAGCCGCTCAAGAGCGCGGCTCAAGAGCGCGGCGCATAGGCAAACACGTCGGCGCGCATTTGGTGGGCGTCCATTCCGGCCTCTACCAAGGCATCGAGCGTGGCATAGATCATGGCCGGCGAACCGCTGGCGTAGACATGCACATCCTTGAGATTGCTGATGTCCTCGCACACAGCTTCGTGAAGCATCCCGCAACGACCTGTCCAGCCGCACAGGTCGCTGACGACTTTGTGCAGATACAGGTTCGGCAGTTTTTTCCACTCATCCCAATGCTCGATTTCATAGAAATCTTCCGGACGCCGCACACCCCAATACAGATGCACCGGGTGTTTGAAACCCGCTGCGCGGCAATGTTCGATCAGGCTGTGCATCTGCGCCATGCCGGTACCGGCGGCAATCAACACCAGTGGGCCCTCCGGCAACTCGGACAAATGGGTGTCGCCAAAGGGCATTTCGATGCGCACATTGGGGTTACGCTGAAGTTGCTCCAACAATGTCTGCGCACTGTTTTCGCGCACTAATACGTGCAATTGCAGCTCGCGCCCCGAATGCGGCGCCGAGGCCAGGGAAAACGCCGATTTCTCGCCATTTTCCCGCTCGATCATCAGGTACTGCCCCGCGTGATAGCGCGGCGGCTTGCCCGCCGGCGCGCGCAGGCGTACTCGCCAGACATCACCGCCCACGTCGGCGCATTCAGTGACCTGGCACGCCAGGCTGCGCACCGGCAACTCGCCCGGTGACAGCACGCCATCCCAGAGCACCACACAGTCCTCCAGGGGCTCGGCAATGCAGGTGAAAATCTCACCGTGATCGCGCACTTCACCCGCCTGCTTCACGCGGCCTTCCACTAACAGCGCACCACAGACATGGCAGTTGCCATTGCGGCAGCTTTGCGGGCACTCGTAGCCCAGGCGTCGCGCGCCATCGAGAATCCGCTCGGCGGGCCGGATATCCAACACCGCCCCGGAAGGCTGCAAGGTTACACGCATCAATCTATTCCTAACTGATTCCAGATGGCATCGATCCGTTGGGTAACGGCTTCATCCTTGACGATCACCCGGCCCCACTCACGGGTGGTTTCACCGGGCCATTTGTGCGTGGCATCGAGTCCCATCTTCGACCCCAGGCCGGACACCGGCGAGGCAAAGTCGAGGTAATCGATCGGCGTATTCTCGATCATCACCGTGTCACGCTTGGGGTCCATGCGCGTGGTGATAGCCCAGATCACGTCGTTCCAGTCTCGTGCGTTGATATCGTCGTCAGTGACAATAACGAACTTGGTGTACATGAACTGTCGCAAAAACGACCAGACCCCCAGCATGACTCGCTTGGCATGCCCCGGGTACGACTTCTTCATGGTCACCACGGCCATGCGGTAAGAGCAGCCTTCCGGCGGCAGGTAGAAGTCGGTGATCTCGGGAAATTGCTTCTGCAGGATCGGCACGAACACTTCGTTCAGAGCCACCCCGAGAATGGCCGGCTCATCAGGCGGACGGCCAGTGTAGGTACTGTGGTAAATCGGCTTGATCCGATGCGTAATGCGCTCGACGGTGAACACCGGAAAGCTGTCGACTTCATTGTAGTAGCCGGTGTGGTCGCCGTACGGACCTTCATCGGCCATTTCGCCGGGATGGATCACGCCTTCAAGAATAATCTCGGCAGTGGCCGGCACTTGCAGGTCGTTGCCGCGGCATTTCACCAGTTCGGTGCGGTTGCCACGCAACAGCCCGGCGAAAGCATATTCGGAGAGGCTGTCAGGCACTGGCGTGACAGCGCCGAGAATGGTCGCCGGGTCCGCGCCGAGGGCCACAGACACCGGAAACGGTTGCCCAGGATGTTTTTCACACCATTCCCGGTAATCCAGTGCACCGCCACGGTGGCTCAGCCAGCGCATGATGACCTTGTTCCGGCCAATGACCTGCTGACGGTAGATACCGAGGTTCTGACGGTCCTTGTTCGGACCTTTGGTGACGGTCAGGCCCCAGGTAATCAGCGGCCCCACGTCGCCCGGCCAGCAGGTCTGCACCGGCAACATTGCCAGGTCGACATCGTCGCCTTCGATCAGCACTTCCTGGCAGATGGCGTCCTTGACGACTTTCGGCGCCATGGAAATGATCTTGCGGAAAATCGGCAGCTTGGACCACGCATCCTTCAGGCCTTTGGGCGGCTCAGGCTCCTTGAGAAACGCCAGCAGCTTGCCGATCTCGCGCAATTCGCTAACGGCTTCGGCGCCCATGCCCAAGGCCACGCGCTCCGGCGTGCCGAACAGGTTGCCCAGCACCGGGATGTCATAACCGGTCGGGTTTTCAAACAACAGCGCCGGGCCTTTGGCTCGCAGCGTACGGTCGCAGACCTCGGTCATTTCCAGTACGGGGGACACCGGCACCTGGATGCGCTTGAGTTCGCCGCGCTGTTCCAGACCGCTGATAAAGTCGCGCAAGTCGCGATACTGCATGCAAAAGCCTCATGGTAGCCGTGGCGTTCGGGGGCCCGAGTTTAACGCCGCCCGTTCAAAATAGTGAATGCACGGATAGCAAAAAGCCGGGTTTCCCCGGCTTTGCTGCCCTGCCTGATCGATTACTTGCGTTTCATCGACAGGAAGAACTCATCGTTGGTCTTGGTCTGCTTCAACTTGTCGACCAAAAACTCGATGGCAGCGACTTCATCCATAGGATGCAGGAGCTTGCGCAGGATCCACATACGCTGCAGCTCGTCGTCGGCGGTCAGCAACTCTTCGCGGCGGGTGCCGGAACGGTTGATGTTGATGGCCGGGAAGACGCGCTTTTCAGCGATCTTGCGATCCAGAGGCAGTTCCATGTTACCGGTGCCTTTGAATTCCTCGTAAATCACTTCGTCCATCTTCGAGCCGGTTTCAACCAGCGCGGTGGCGATGATGGTCAGCGAGCCGCCTTCTTCGATGTTGCGCGCGGCGCCGAAGAAACGTTTCGGTTTCTCCAGGGCGTGGGCATCGACACCACCGGTCAGCACCTTGCCGGAGCTCGGGATCACGGTGTTGTAGGCACGGGCCAGACGGGTGATGGAATCCAACAGGATCACCACGTCTTTCTTGTGTTCGACCAGGCGCTTGGCCTTCTCGATCACCATTTCGGCAACCTGCACGTGGCGGGTCGGCGGCTCGTCGAACGTCGAGGCAACCACTTCGCCGCGCACGGTGCGCTGCATCTCGGTCACTTCTTCCGGACGCTCGTCGATCAGCAGCACGATCAGATGAACTTCAGGGTTGTTACGAGCGATATTGGCCGCGATGTTCTGCAGCATGATCGTCTTGCCCGCTTTCGGCGGCGCCACGATCAGACCGCGCTGGCCCTTGCCGATAGGTGCGCACAGGTCGATGACCCGGCCGGTGAGGTCTTCGGTGGAACCGTTACCGGCTTCCATCTTCATGCGCACGGTCGGGAACAGCGGGGTCAGATTCTCGAAGAGAATCTTGTTCTTCGCGTTTTCCGGACGATCGAAGTTGATCGTGTCGACCTTGAGCAGCGCGAAGTAACGCTCGCCTTCCTTCGGAGGGCGGATCTTGCCAACGATGGTGTCACCGGTGCGCAAGTTGAAACGACGGATCTGGCTCGGCGAGACGTAGATATCGTCTGGGCCGGCAAGATAGGAAGCGTCTGCGGAGCGGAGAAAGCCGAAGCCGTCCTGGAGAATCTCCAGCACGCCATCACCGGAGATTTCCTCGCCGCTTTTCGCGTGCTTTTTGAGCAGGGAGAAAATCACGTCCTGCTTGCGCGAACGGGCCATATTTTCTATGCCCATCTGTTCGGCCAATTCGAGCAGTTCGGTAATCGGCTTTTGCTTGAGTTCAGTCAGATTCATATAGGAATGACGTAATCATTTATGGAGGGGGGAAATTAAGCTTTTGGCTTAATGAGGCCGCGCCGCGGAGAAGGCGACAGGATCGCGTACTTATTCGAAAGGAGTGCGTCGGCGACGGCTTGCAGGGGGCAAAGGAGAAACCAGTGCGGGGCCGAATGTAACACCTGGGTTTGCGAGCGTCTAGCCCCGAGTAACGAAAAAAGCCCCGCGATTAGCGGGGCTTTTTCAACAGCATTCGGCGCTTAGATGTTGGCGTCGATGAAAGCAGCCAGTTGCGACTTCGACAGTGCGCCAACCTTGGTGGCTTCGACATTACCGTTCTTGAACAGCATCAGCGTCGGGATACCACGCACGCCATACTTGGGCGGGGTTTCCTGATTCTCGTCGATATTGAGCTTGGCAATGGTCAGCTTGCCAGCGTAGGCGCCAGCGATTTCGTCCAGGACCGGGGCGATCATTTTGCATGGACCGCACCACTCAGCCCAATAGTCGACCAGTACCGCGCCTTCGGCCTTGAGTACGTCAGCCTCGAAGCTAGCGTCGCTAACATGTTTGATCAGATCGCTGCTCATGGAATCTCCGGGATTGTCAGCAAAAAAACGTGGCCCATCATAGCTGCCCTTACCGGGTTCAGGAAGCCGCAGTTGATTGAGTCTCGCTATGGTGTCCGATGTATTTGGGTATGACGCCCGTCATGGGGCAGCCGGGGCCACGAAGGAAATTCCGGTGCGCAGTGCGGCGTTACGTACGTGTTCCTGCATGGCTTTTTGCGCGCCACCCGAAGCGCGACGGGCCAGGGCCCGAAGGATCTTGCGATGCTCCTGCCAGGTCTCCATCGCCCGCTCCGCCCTGATGAACGGCAGTTTCTGGCTCTCCAGGAAGATGTCGGCGCTGGCGGTGAGAATACTCAGCATCGCCTGGTTGCCGCTGGCCTGCAGGATGCGCCGATGGAACTCGAAATCCAGCCGCGCCGCTGCGTCGAAATCCCCTGCCTTGAGCTCCCGACGCATGGCCTCGACGTTGTCCTCCAATGTGTCGAGTTCATCGGCGCTCAACGTCACCGCCGCCAACCCGGCCGCGAACCCCTCCAGGGCATAACGCAACTGGAAGATATCCACCGGCGAAGCCTGGGCCGCGAACGGCCAGCCCGGGGCCAGTTCGCTGCGCGAAACCTCCACCGACGACTGCACGAACACACCCTTGCCCGGCTGTACGCTGATGACGCCCAGCGCACTCAACGATGAAAGCGCTTCACGCAGCGAGGCGCGACTCACCCCCAGTTGCAACGCCAGGTCCCGTTGCGACGGCAGCGCATCCCCGGGAGCGAAGCCTTCATCGACGATCAGTTTACGGATGGCTTGCAGCGCCACTTCGGGCACTGCGCGAGAGATGGAATTCATGGTTTTTCAGACGAACCGGGCCAGTGAGCGACCAGTTGTAAAGCTAAACGCCGCGCCCGGCAAGTCGTGCTCCACTTGGGTTCGGCGGCAAATACCAACGCTCGATAACGGTGCGAAACGCGGCGCAACTGTTCAGACCAGTAAGACCTCATCCCACCAGTAAAACCGTGGCTTTGGCAGATTAAAAACCAGCTTGGCATGGCCTGTGCTCTGTCCGAACGCAGAAATCACATCACCGATGCGGAGATTCGCCATGATCAAGCGTTACAGCGCCCTGCTTACCGCCCTGTTCGCCAGCCTGATGCTCACTCATCTGCCCGCTCAAGCGGACGGCCTGGAAGACGTGGTCAAGCGTGGCACCCTCAAAGTCGCAGTCCCCCAGGACTTCCCGCCGTTCGGCTCGGTTGGCCCGGACATGAAGCCGCGCGGCCTGGACATCGACACCGCGAAACTGCTGGCCGATCAGCTCAAGGTCAAGCTTGAACTGACCCCCGTCAACAGCACCAACCGCATTCCGTTCCTGACCACCGGCAAGGTTGACCTGGTGATCTCCAGCCTGGGCAAGAACCCCGAGCGTGAAAAAGTCATCGACTTCTCCAGCGCCTACGCGCCGTTCTACCTCGCGGTATTCGGCCCGCCCGAGGCCGCCATCAATGGCCTGGACGATCTCAAGGGCAAGACCATCAGCGTCACCCGCGGCGCCATCGAAGACATCGAGCTGACCAAGGTCGCTCCCCAAGGCGCCACGATCAAACGCTTTGAAGACAACAACTCGACCATCGCCGCCTACCTGGCCGGTCAGGTGGACCTGATCGCCAGCGGCAACGTGGTGATGGTCGCGATCAGCGAACGCAACCCCAAGCGCGTCCCGGCGCTGAAAGTAAAACTCAAGGATTCGCCAGTGTATGTGGGCGTGAACAAGAACGAGCCGGCGCTGCTGGACAAGGTCAACCAGATCCTGGCCACTGCCAAGACCGATGGCAGCCTGGAGAAAAACTCCCAGACCTGGCTCAAGCAGCCGCTGCCGGCCGATCTCTGACCGTCGCCTGAGAGGTTGAGCATGGCTTATCAGTTCGATTTTATGCCGGTGGTGCAGAACACCGAGCTGCTGTTGCGCGGTGCCTTGTTCACCTTGGAGTTGACGGCCATCGGCGCGCTGCTCGGGGTTGGCCTGGGCATCGTCGGTGCCGTGGTGCGGGCGTGGCATATTCGTCCGTTCGCGGCGATCTTCGGCGTGTACGTGGAGCTGATCCGCAACACGCCATTCCTGGTGCAGCTGTTTTTCATTTTCTTCGGCCTGCCGTCCCTGGGCTTGCAGATATCCGAATGGCAGGCAGCGGTACTGGCGATGGTGATCAACCTCGGCGCCTACTCCACCGAGATCATCCGCGCCGGCATCCAGGCCATTCCGCGTGGGCAGCTGGAAGCCGCCGCGGCCCTGGCGATGAGCCGTTTCGAAGCCTTTCGTCATGTGGTGCTGCTGCCGGCGCTGGGCAAGGTCTGGCCGGCCCTGAGCAGCCAGATCATCATCGTGATGCTCGGCTCGGCGGTCTGCTCGCAGATCGCCACCGAAGAGCTGAGCTTTGCCGCCAACTTCATTCAGTCCCGTAATTTCCGCGCGTTCGAAACCTATGCACTGACCACGCTGATCTACTTGTGCATGGCGCTGTTGATCCGCCAGTTCCTGAACTGGGTGGGGCGCCGCTACATTGCCAGGAGCAGCCAATGAGCGATTTCACTTTCTGGGACGTGGTGCGCAACCTGCTCACGGGCCTGCAATGGACCCTGGCATTGTCGCTGGTGGCGTTTATCGGGGGCGGCGTGATCGGCTTGCTGGTGATGGTGCTGCGCATTTCCAAAAGCGCCCTGCCTCGTAATATTGCTCGCACCTACATCGAGCTGTTCCAGGGCACACCGCTGTTGATGCAGCTGTTCCTGGTGTTCTTCGGCGTCGCCCTGGCCGGGGTGGAAATCTCGCCGTGGATGGCAGCGGCAATTGCCTTGACGCTGTTTACCAGTGCCTATCTGGCGGAGATCTGGCGTGGCTGCGTCGACGCGATATCCAACGGCCAGTGGGAAGCCTCGGCGAGCCTGGCCCTCAACCCGCTGGAGCAGTTGCGCTACGTGATCCTGCCCCAGGCCTTGCGCATCGCCGTGGCGCCGACCGTGGGGTTTTCGGTGCAAGTGGTCAAGGGCACGGCAGTGACCTCGATCATTGGCTTTACCGAACTGACCAAGACCGGCGGCATGCTCGCCAACGCCACGTTCGAGCCGTTCATGGTGTACGGCCTGGTGGCCCTCGGTTACTTCCTGCTTTGCTACCCCTTGTCCCTCAGTGCGCGCTACCTGGAAAGGAGACTGCATGCCTCTGCTTAGAATTTCCGCCCTGCATAAATACTACGGCGATCACCACGTGCTTAAAGGCATCGACCTGAGCGTCGAGGAAGGCCAGGTCGTGGCAATCATCGGTCGCAGCGGTTCGGGCAAATCCACCCTCTTGCGCACCCTCAATGGTTTGGAGTCGATCAACGACGGCGTGATTGAAGTCGACGGCGAATACCTCGACGCCAGCCGCGCCGATCTGCGCAGCCTGCGACAGAAAGTCGGGATGGTGTTCCAGCAATTCAACCTGTTCCCGCACCTGACCGTCGGTGAGAACGTGATGCTCGCGCCGCAGGTTGTTCAAAAAGTACCCAAGGCCAAAGCGGCTGAATTGGCACGCCAGATGCTGGAGCGAGTCGGACTCGGGGAGAAATTCGACGCCTTTCCGGACCGCCTGTCCGGCGGCCAGCAACAGAGGGTCGCCATCGCCCGCGCCCTGGCGATGTCGCCAAAAGTACTGCTGTGCGACGAAATCACCTCCGCCCTGGACCCGGAACTGGTCAATGAAGTGCTCGGCGTGGTGCGACAGCTGGCCAAGGACGGCATGACCCTGATCATGGTCACCCACGAGATGCGCTTCGCCCGTGAAGTAGGGGACAAGCTGGTGTTCATGCACCAGGGCAAGGTGCATGAGACGGGGGACCCCAAGGTGCTGTTCGCCGATCCGCAGACGGTGGAACTGGCGAATTTTATCGGGACGGTCGAGTCGGCGACCTGAGGTTCTGCTGCGCCGTTTCTGGCCTCATCGCGAGCAGGCTCGCACCCACTTCGATCGCGACTCGGTCACTTGTGGGAGCGAGCCTGCTCGCGATTGACGCGAAGCGGTCGCCTTTGCGTTGGCGTAAGCGGTTGATCGTGGCAGGATGGCAAGGTTATCGACCGAGACTTTTTGACCATGCCGCCATCCCAAGCCAAGAATCTGTCCCTGATCGCAGCCATAGACCTGGGCTCCAACAGCTTCCACATGGTCGTCGCCAAGGCCCAGAACGGGGAAATCCGAATTCTTGAGCGGCTCGGCGAGAAGGTCCAACTGGCCGCCGGCATCGACGAAGAGCGCCAGCTGAGCGAGGAATCCATCCAGCGCGGGCTCGATTGCCTCAAGCGGTTCGCCCAACTGATCAACGGCATGCCCCTGGGCGCGGTACGGATCGTGGGCACCAACGCATTGCGCGAGGCGCGCAACCGCGGCGAATTCATCCACCGCGCCGAAGAGATCCTCGGCCATCCGGTGGAAGTCATTTCCGGGCGTGAAGAAGCCCGTCTGATTTACCTCGGTGTCTCCCATACGCTGGCAGACACACCGGGCAAACGCCTAGTGGCGGACATCGGTGGCGGCAGTACCGAATTCATCATTGGCCAGCGCTTCGAGCCGCTGCTGCGCGAAAGCCTGCAAATGGGTTGCGTCAGCTACACCCAGCGTTATTTCCGCGACGGCAAGATCACCCCGGCGCGCTACGCCCAGGCCTATACGGCGGCTCGCCTGGAAATCATGAGCATCGAACATGCCCTGCACCGCCTGACCTGGGATGAAGCCATTGGCTCCTCGGGCACCATTCGCGCCATTGGCCTGGCCCTCAAGGCCGGCGGCCATGGCACTGGCGAGGTCAACGCTGAAGGCCTGGCCTGGCTCAAGCGCAGGCTGTTCAAGCTCGGCGACTCGGACAAGATCGATTTCGAAGGCATCAAGCCTGACCGCCGGGCGATTTTCCCGGCGGGCCTGGCGATCCTCGAAGCGATTTTCGACGCCCTCGAACTGCAACGCATGGACCACTGCGAGGGTGCCCTGCGCGAAGGCGTGCTCTATGACCTACTCGGGCGCCATCACCATGAAGACGTCCGTGAGCGCACCCTGGGCTCGCTCATGGAGCGTTACCACGTCGATCAGGAACAGGCCGCACGGGTCGAACGCAAAGCGCTGCACGCCTTCGACCAGGTGGCCGACGACTGGGATCTGAACGACGGGGTCTGGCGCGAATTGCTGGGCTGGGCCGCCAAGGTGCATGAGGTGGGCCTGGACATCGCCCACTATCACTACCACAAACACGGCGCCTACCTGATCGAGCATTCGGACCTGGCAGGCTTCTCCCGCGAAGACCAGCAGATGCTCGCGCTATTGGTACGTGGCCACCGGCGCAATATTCCCAGGGATAAATTCGCCGAGTTCGGCAATGACGGTATCAAACTGATTCGTCTGTGCGTGCTGCTGCGCTTTGCGATCCTGTTCCACCACATCCGCGGTACCCAGCAGATGCCTCAGGTGGTCCTGCGCGCCGACGGAGCTCAACTGGATGTGCTGTTTCCCGAGGGCTGGCTGGAGGAGAACCAACTGACCCAGGCCGACTTCGCCCAGGAAGCTGAATGGCTTACCCGAGTCGGGATCGTGCTGAACATCCACTGATTGCTCACTGGAGTGAGCTGCAATCCCTGTGGCGAGGGAGCTTGCTCCCGCTGGAGGGCGAAGCCCTCCCAAGAATTCAGGGCCGCTTTGCAGCCCAGCGGGAGCAAGCTCCCTCGCCACAAAAGCTAAGCCTGCCTCTACCTCTTAACGAACCGTCAGCAATGGGCTGCCCAAGCGCTCCAGCAATGTCGCCTGGGCGCTGCGGGCATTCTGGTTGCCGGTCGGCGTGTTGCGGATATAGCGACCGTCCGATTGCAGGCTCCAGCTGTGGGTGTTGTCGGTGAGGTAGCTTTCCAGCTCCTTCTTGACCCGCAGGATCAGCTTCTTGCCTTCCACCGGGAAGCAGGTCTCGACGCGCTTGTCGAGGTTGCGCTCCATCCAGTCGGCGCTGGACAGGAACATCTGCTCCTCCCCACCGTTGAGGAAGTAGAACACCCGGGTATGTTCCAGGAAGCGGCCGATGATCGAGCGTACATGGATGTTGTGGGAAACCCCCGGGATACCCGGCCGCAGGCAGCACATGCCGCGCACCACCAGGTCGATGCGCACGCCCGACTGGCTGGCCTTGTACAACGCGCGGATGATCTTCGGATCGGTCAGCGAGTTGAATTTGGCGATGATGTGCGCCGGCTTGCCGTCCAGGGCGAACTGCGTCTCCCGGGCAATCATGTCGAGCATGCCCTTTTTCAAGGTGAACGGCGCGTGCAGCAGTTTTTTCATGCGCAGGGTCTTGCCCATGCCGATCAACTGACTGAACAGCTTGCCGACGTCTTCGCACAAGGCATCGTCGGAGGTCAGCAGACTGTAGTCGGTGTACAGACGGGCGTTGGCGGCGTGATAGTTGCCGGTGCCCAGGTGGGCGTAACGCACGATCTCGCCGGCCTCGCGCCGCAGGATCAGCATCATCTTGGCGTGGGTCTTGAAGCCGACCACACCATAAATCACCACCGCACCGGCCGCTTGCAGACGACTGGCCAGTTGCAGGTTGGACTCTTCATCGAAGCGCGCCCGCAACTCGATCACCGCCGTGACCTCTTTGCCGTTACGCGCCGCGTCCACTAGGGCGTCGACGATTTCCGAGTTGGCGCCGCTGCGATACAGGGTCTGGCGCACCGCCAATACGTGGGGATCCTTGGCCGCCTGGCGCAGCAGGTCGACCACGGGCGTAAACGACTCGAACGGATGCAGCAGCAGGATGTCCTGCTTGCTGATCACGCTGAAGATGTTCTCGCTGTTTTGCAGCAACTTCGGGATCTGCGGCGTGAACGGCAAATATTGCAGTTCCGGATGGCTGTCCAGACCGGTGATGCTGAACAGTCGGGTCAGGTTGACCGGACCGTTGACCTGATACAGCTCGGTCTCATGCAGGTTGAACTGCTTGAGCAGGTAGTCGGACAGGTGTTTGGGGCAAGTGTCGGCCACTTCCAGGCGCACCGCATCACCGTAGCGGCGCGAGAACAGCTCGCCGCGCAGGGCGCGGGCCAGGTCTTCGACGTCTTCGGTGTCTACCGACAGGTCGGCGTTACGGGTCAGGCGGAACTGGTAGCAACCCTTCACCTTCATGCCCTGGAACAGGTCATCGGCGTGAGCGTGGATCATCGACGACAGGAACACATAATTGTCACCGGGCCCGCCAACGTCTTCCGGCACGCGGATGATGCGCGGCAACAAGCGTGGCGCGGGGATGATCGCCAGGCCGGAATCGCGACCGAAGGCGTCGATGCCTTCGAGCTCGACGATGAAGTTCAGGCTCTTGTTGACCAGCAGCGGGAACGGGTGCGTCGGGTCGAGGCCGATCGGGGTGATGATCGGGGCGATCTCGTCGCGGAAATAGCGGCGCACCCAAGTCTTGAGCTTGGTGTTCCAGTTGCGCCGACGAATGAAGCGAACCTGATGCTTTTCCAGTTCGGGCAACAGAATGTCATTGAGAATCGCGTACTGGCGGTCAACGTGGCCGTGGACCAGCTCGCTGATGCGGGCCAGAGCCTGGTGCGGCTGCAGGCCGTCGGCACCGGCCTGTTCACGGGCGAAGGTGATCTGCTTTTTCAGGCCGGCGACGCGAATCTCGAAGAACTCGTCCAGGTTGCTGGAAAAGATCAGCAGGAACTTGAGCCGTTCCAGCAGCGGGTAGGACTCGTCCAGCGCCTGCTCCAGCACGCGGATGTTGAACTGCAGTTGCGACAGCTCGCGATGGATGTACAGGCTGCTGTCATCCAGGTTGGGAATGATAATCGCAGGGGCCACGGGGGCCTCGGGCACCACCGGCGGCGTAGGCACGGCCTCATGCTCCGGCGGTGTTTCGGCGACCTGCTCGACCACGGGCTGAGCGTCTTTTACGGCAACTTCAGAGAGTCCTTCGGTATTCATCACAAGTTCCTGGGAGGCTATTTCTGCTCTCGTAACAATTGGGCGGCGCGCACAGCAAAGTAAGTCAGGATGCCATCAGCTCCTGCACGTTTGAAAGCGGTCAAGGACTCAAGGATCACTCCTTCGCCCAACCAGCCGTTCTGGATTGCCGCCATGTGCATGGCGTACTCGCCGCTGACCTGATAGACAAAGGTCGGTACTTTGAATTCGTCTTTGACCCGGCAAAGAATGTCGAGGTAAGGCATGCCCGGCTTGACCATGACCATATCAGCCCCTTCTGACAAGTCCGCCGCCACTTCGTGCAAGGCTTCCTCGCTGTTGGCCGGGTCCATCTGATAAGAGGCCTTGTTGGCCTTGCCCAGATTCAGCGCCGAGCCGACCGCATCACGGAACGGGCCGTAATAGGCGCTGGCGTACTTGGCCGAGTAGGCCATGATCCGCACATTGACATGTCCGGCCACTTCAAGCGCCTCACGGATCGCCTGGATGCGACCGTCCATCATGTCCGACGGCGCCACCACCTGGGCACCGGCCTCGGCGTGAGACAACGCCTGCCTGACCAGTGCATCGACGGTAATGTCATTCTGCACATAGCCTTCTTCATCGAGAATGCCGTCCTGCCCATGCGTGGTGAACGGGTCCAGCGCCACGTCGGTGATCACGCCCAGTTCCGGGAAACGGGCACGCAGGGCCCGAGTCGCGCGCTGGGCGATGCCATCGGGGTTCCAGGCTTCGGCGGCGTCCAGGGACTTGAGCCCGGCAGGCGTGACCGGGAACAGCGCCAGCGCCGGAATACCCAGCTCGACCCACTTGGCGGCTTCTTCAAGCAACAGATCGATGGTCAGGCGCTCTACCCCGGGCATCGATGCCACGGCCTCGCGACGGTTCTCACCGTCCAGCACGAACACCGGCAGGATCAGGTCATCGGTGGTCAGCACGTTTTCACGCACCAGCCGACGAGAGAACTCATCACGGCGATTGCGACGCAGACGGGTAGCGGGGAACAGACGATTGGCGGGGGTAAAGCTCACGGCAGACTCCTGAGCCCGCGCTGACGGGCGAGCGTGACAGTTATAGACGGCCATTATGACGAACAGATGACAGATATGTGCACCTGCGTCCCGTCGTCGCAGTCATTGTCGTTGCAGGAAATGTTCACGTCGAGACACATCTCGATACTTTCCTGAATGTGTCCGAAGGGTTAGGCTGCGCGTTCATTTCGCCAGCACCCAGACAATGCTCCAGCAATTTCTCCATGACTTCGGCTACCTGGCCTTGTTTATCGGCACGTTCTTCGAAGGCGAAACCATCCTCGTGCTCGCAGGCTTCCTGGCGTTCCGTGGCTACATGGACATCAATCTGGTGGTGGTGGTGGCGTTCTGCGGCAGCTACGCGGGCGATCAGTTGTGGTACTTCATGGGGCGCAAGCACGGCCGCAGGCTACTGGCGCGAAAACCTCGCTGGCAGTTGATGGGCGATCGGGCGCTGGAGCACATTCGCCGGCATCCAGACATCTGGGTCCTGAGTTTTCGCTTCGTCTACGGCTTGCGCACAGTCATGCCGGTGGCCATCGGGCTGTCGGGCTATCCGCCGGGCCGCTATCTGTTGCTCAACGGTATCGGCGCGGCGATCTGGGCCACTGCCCTGGCCGCCGCCGCGTACCACTTCGGCGCGGTGCTCGAAGGCATGCTGGGCAGCATCAAGAAATATGAGTTGTGGGTACTCGGTGCCCTGCTGGTGCTGGGGCTATGCCTGTGGCTGCGTCGACGTATCAAGAATGCACGGCTGGCCAGGAAAGTCCTCGAAGCCGAACGGCTGGAGCAAGCCAGGACCCACGAGCCTACGACGCCAGCCGAGTGACCCGGCTGCGACAGCAATACAGCCCGATGCCACTGAGCAGGCTGTAGCTGAGCAACCCAACCCAGGCCACGGGGCTGGCCGGCCACAAACCCACCAGCGGCGCCAGCCACACCAGTGGTAAATTCAGGACCAGCCGCAACAGCTCCAGCCTCAGGGCCCACGGGCGATTCTCCAGGGCCACGCCCAACACAAACAAACCCAGCGCCACCGTGCCCCAACCCAACACCAGGGCAGCAACCGACAGGCTGTTCTCCAGGTTCATCAAGTAACTGCCCAGCGCAATGTAGGTACAGAACTGCAACGCCACGTACCACTGCTGGCGACCGTCCAGCGGCACCTCGAATTTGCGGAACTGACTCAGGTCCGGCTTGTTCAGCGGGTACCGCGCCGCCACATCCGCCGGACGCCAACCGGTGGGCATAAACCAGATCCGCAGCTTGTCTCGCCAGCGCTCTGCCCGTCGCGCATCCGCCCACAATTGCACATAGAACTGCAGGTTGGCCCACAACGGATTCCAGCTCGCCAGCGGCGTGGTCACGCCAAAAATCACCGGTTCGTTAGCGTCTTCTTCCTGAAAGGTGCGAAACAGACGGTCCCAAATAATGAACACCCCGCCGTAATTGCGATCCATGTAAAGAGGGTTCTGTGCATGGTGGGCGCGATGATTGGACGGCGTAACGAAACACCACTCCAGCCAGCCGAGCTTGGGGATGTGTTGGGTGTGGACCCAGAACTGATACAGCAGATTCAACGCCGCCACGCTGACGAACACCACCAGCGGCACGCCGGCCACCGCCAGCGGCAGGTAGAAAATCCAGCTCAACACAAACCCGGTGCTGGTCTGGCGCAACGCCGTGGAGAGGTTGTAGTCCTCGCTCTGATGATGGACCGAATGGGCCGCCCAGAGGATGTTGCGCTCATGGCCCATGCGGTGCAGCCAGTAATAACAGAAGTCGTAGAACACGAAGGCCAATACCCAGACCCAGGCCTGGTCGGCAGACAAGTGGATAACGGCCAGGTGTTCCAAGGCAAACGCGTAGGTCACCAACCCCACGCCCTTGGTCAGCAAACCGGTCGTGGTGGAGAGCACGCCGGTGCTCAGGCTGTTGATGGCGTCTGCCACGCGGTAATGGCTCACACCCCGCCAGCGGTCGGCCAGCAACTCGACGGCAATCAGCACAAAGAAAAACGGCACGGCATACAGAATGAAATTCATGACGCAACCCGAGCAGACAAAGCAGGGAGATAGTCGGCAGATTAGGTGTAGCTGCTCGATAACCCTATGGCAACGAGTGACAAATTAGTGGACATTTAACGCCATGAATCTGGAGAAAAGCCCATGAGCAAAAAAGTTGCAGTGATCCTTTCCGGCTGTGGCGTGTATGACGGTGCAGAGATCCAAGAAAGCGTGATCACCTTGCTGCGCCTCGACCAGCGCGGCGCACAGGTGCAATGTTTCGCCCCCGACATCGCGCAGTTGCAGGTCATCAATCACCTGACCGGCGAGCAGATGCCCGAGAGCCGCAACGTGCTGGTGGAGTCCGCCCGGATCGCTCGGGGCAATGTAAAGGATTTGCGCGAAGCCAACGTCGAGGACTTCGACGCGCTGATCGTGCCTGGCGGTTTCGGCGCGGCGAAGAACCTCTCCAACTTTGCCGTCGAAGGCGCGGGCTGCACCGTCCAGCCGGAGGTTCTGGCGCTGACCGAAGCCTTTGCCGAGGCCGGAAAACCGGTGGGGCTGATCTGCATTTCCCCGGCCCTGGCGGCAAAAATCTATGGTCCGGGGGTGACCTGCACCATTGGCACAGATACCGACACTGCCGCCGCCGTCACCAAAATGGGCGGCATCCACGAAGACTGCGCTGTCACCGATATCGTCGAAGACACTGCGCGCAAGCTGGTCAGCACGCCGGCCTACATGCTGGCGCAGAACATCAGCGAAGCGGCTTCGGGGATCAATAAACTGGTAGACCGGGTGCTGGAGTTGACTCACGAGAATGACGAGTAACACCACCCTTCAATGTGGGAGCGAGCCTGCTCGCGATGGCGTCAGTTCAGTTGATGTATCTGTTTGCTGACACACCGTCATCGCGAGCAGGCTCGCTCCCACAAGAGGTCCGAGCAGACTCAGGAAGTTCGGGCCAACCGCGTCAGTATCCGATCCAGCGCATTGGCGAACCCCTGCTTGTCCCGCTCGCTGTACGCTGCCGGCCCGCCGCCCATATGGCCCTGCTCACGCAAGTCGGTGAACAGGTTGCGCACCGCCAGCCGATCACCCATGTTCTGCGCATCGAACTCCTTGCCCCGCGGATCCAGTGCCGCAACCCCCTTCTTCACCAGCCGGTCAGCCAACGGTACGTCGCTGCAGATCACCAGCTCACCCGGTACGGCATGCTCCACCAGGTAATCGTCCGCCGCGTCAGGCCCGCTGGGCACCACGATCAGCTTCACGCAGGCCAGGGCCGGCTTGATCTGCGGTTGGCCGGCCACCAACACCACTTCGAAGCGGCGTTTCAAGGCGAACTTGACCACCAGTTCCTTCGCGGCCTTGGGGCAGGCGTCGGCGTCGATCCATACACGCATTGAGTTTTTCCTCTAATTAAAAGCATCGCGGGCAAGCCCTGCTTCCACAGGCGAATACTGACTGTGGGAGCAAGGCTTGCCCGCGATTATGAGCGCAGCGAATGCTGTTCAGGAAACCTGGACCCTACGCTTCTCCGCCACCCGACTGCGCCCGTACAACACCACAATGGCCACGATCGCCACCACTTGGGCGGCCAAGGAATAAGCATCGGCATGAATGCCCAGCCAGTCGAAATCGAAGAACGCCACCGGACGGGTGCCAAAGATCCCGGCTTCCTGCAGCGCCTTCACGCCATGACCGGCGAAAACCACTGACAGCGCGCAGAGCAATCCGGCATTGATGCTGAAAAACAACGCCAGCGGCAGTTTCGCCGAGCCGCGCAGAATCACCCAGGCCAACCCCACCAACAGCACCAGCGCCGTGGCGCCGCCAGCCAACACGGCATCATGCCCGGCGGGACCGGCTTGCAGCCACAGGGTTTCGTAGAACAGGATCACTTCGAACAGCTCGCGATAGACCGAGAAAAACGCCAGGATCGCAAAACCGAAACGTCCGCCGCCGCCCACCAGACTGCTCTTGATGTAATCCTGCCAGGCCGCCGCGTGACGTCGGTCGTGCATCCACACACCCAGCCACAGCACCATCACACTGGCAAACAAGGCCGTTGCGCCTTCGAGCAATTCGCGCTGGGCGCCGCTGACGTCAATCACATAAGCGGCCAGCCCCCAGGTCGCCAGACCAGCCAGCAGCGCCAGCCCCCAACCGACGTTGACGCTGCGAACCGCGGACTGTTGGCCGGTATTGCGCAGGAACGCCAGGATCGCCGCCAGCACCAGAATCGCTTCCAGCCCTTCGCGGAGCAGAATCAGCAAGCCCGAGATGTAACTCAGCGACCAGCTCAGACCGTCGCCACCCAGCAGATCCGCCGACTCCGTCAGCTTGGCCTTGGCCGCGTCCAGGCGCTGCTCGGCCTGCTCGACCGACAAGCCGTCCTGCAACGACTGACGGTAGGCCATCAGCGCTTTTTCAGTGTCCTTGCGCACATTGGCATCGACGTTATCCAGCGAACTTTCCACCAGCTCGAAACCTTCCAGGTAAGCCGCTACCGACAAGTCATAGGCTTGGTCGTGATCACCGGCGCGATACGCCGCGATGCTCTTGTCCAGGGTGGTGGCGGTGTAGTCGAGCAACTGCGCCGGGCCACGCTGCACCTGTGGCGGCTGGGCACGCTGGGCACGAAAGGTGGCTGCCGCTTCAGGGCCCTGCGCCGCGAGGATTTCGGCCGGTGTCTGGCGCGCGAGATCAGCGAGGTTGAAGGTCTGTCCGCTTTTAGCGGCCGCCGGGTCGGCGCTGAAGCTGGCGATGTACGTCGCCAGGTCCCAGCGCTGACGGTCGTCGAGCTGATCGGCAAAGGCCGGCATGTCAGTGCCTTCGACGCCCATGCCAAGCGTGTTGTAGATCGCGTAGAGACTCAGATGATCCAGGCGCGCCCCATCGCGCAGGTTGGCGGGTGCAGGCTCCAGGCCGACACCGGCAGGACCGTCGCCCGCCCCGCTGTCACCGTGGCACACCGAGCAATTTTGCGCATACAGCGGCGCACCGCGGGCCGGGTCCGGGGTGATCACCGGCGCCTGACTGACCTCATACGCCACCGCCAGTCTGGCCCCCAGTTGCCGCGCCAGGCGGGCGACCTCATCGCCGTCCTGATGCGCGGTGATGGCGCTGCGCAAGGCGCCGACGCCTTGTGTCAGCTCTGCTTTTTCAGGTTTGGCTGGCAGCGCAACGATCAGCCCTTCCAGGCGCTGGGTAAATTCCAGTTGCTCGCGGTATTCAGACTCGTCGACAACCTTGCCCGCCTGCACCGTCGCCGGATAATCCGCCCCGATGTAATCCAGTAAATGCAGCGCCTGGGGGGCGCCCTCCAGGGTGTCGGCCAATAGATTGGCGCTGCATAGCGCAAACAACGGCAGCGCTAGCCAGGCCAGAAAACGGTACGGGGCAGTCATGAATGACTCTCAGATGGAAATAAGAAGTAACACATTGTTCACTTCCAATGACCTTGACTCAAGGGTTGATGTGTTTCTGAAGCAGATTTCATCGGATCTTCACGCTTGGAAGTGATGTCACAAAAACTGCATTACGAGATTAAAAAGCCATTACATAGCCAACGGCCATGTTTATAATCCCGCCGCCCTCTTATTGTCCGAAGGCATAAAAGCTCCTCCGGTTATGAGGAACCGACAGCGCCCAGCGCTCGTCCGTGGATCGTCCCAGCCCGACCCGCACCCCCGGCTGATACCTCAGGGAAGAAGTATTCATGGCATCCCGTGCTGCTCTTTCGATCGCCCTCGGCGCGATCACCTTGTTGTCTGGCTGCTCTGCGTTTCGCAACTACGACAGCGAATTGGCCCAGACCAATCAGCAACTGGCTTCCGGCAACGTCGACGCGGCGTTGACCCTGCTGGAGAAGAACAACACCAGCCAAGACAAAGACCTGCTGTATTTCTTCGAAAAAGGCGAACTGTTGCGCGCCAAGGGCGACCTGCCCGGCAGTCAGGCTGCCTGGTCCAGCGCCGATCAGCAGGTGGGTCAGTGGGAAGATGCAGTCAAGCTCGACACAGGCAAATATCTGGCACAGTTCGGCAGCTTTCTGGTCAACGATAAAGTTCGACGCTACGAAGGCTATGACTACGAAAAGGTCATGCTGACCACGCAGATGGCCCTGAACCAGCTGGCCGTGAACGACTTCGACGGCGCGCGGATGCAGATCAAGAAAACCCACGAGCGCGAAGCGGTGATTGCCGACCTGCGGGACAAGGAATACCTCAAGCGCGAGGAGGACGCCGAGAAGCAAGGGGTCAAGACCGAGTACAAGGACCTGCAGGGCTACCCGGTGGCCAGCCTCGACGCGCCGGAAGTGATCAGCCTGAAAAACAGCTATCAGAGTGCGTTCAGCCATTACCTGGCCGGGTTCGTCTATGAAGCCTTGGGCGAAAAAGACCTGGCCGCTCCGGGTTATCGCAAAGCCGCCGAACTGCGTCCGAATACGCCGTTGCTGGAGCAGGCATTGATCAACCTCGACAAGCCCGCTGGCAAGAAGGATGAAAGCGACATCCTGATTGTGGTGCAGAGCGGCCTGGCGCCGTCCCGGGACTCGATCCGCATTCCCCTGCCCCTGCCCATCAGCGGCAATGTGGTGATCACGCCACTGTCATTCCCCCTGATCAAGCCTGACACCTCCACCGCCACGTTCACTCAAATCGGTGTCGACGGTCGTCAACTGGACCTGACCCAGCTCAACAGCACCACAGCCATGTCCCGCCGCGCCCTGCGCGACGACATGCCCGGCATCATCCTGCGCACAACCGTGCGCGCGATCACCCGGGGCGTGGCGCAAAAACAGATCAACGAAACCAATCCCCTGGCCGGCCTCGCGGTGGGCCTGACCTCGGCCGTGCTGGAAGGCGCGGACACCCGGACCTGGCGCACCCTGCCGGACTACACCCAAGTGGTGCGTCTGCGCCTGAAAAAAGGTGAACACCACGTCACCTTGCCGAGCGCGGTGGGCGGTTCGGTGGTCAAGGTTACCGTCGATCAGCGTTACCAGGTCATCAGCCTGCGGGCGGTGGGCAATCAGGTCTTCGCCGGTGGCCTGGCCGCCCAGGTGATCCCGAGCACCAACCCGACCGCCGTCGCCAGCATCAAGCAACCTTAAGAACGGAGTCTTGTTCAAATGCGTTTAAAACTGATCACCCTCGGTGTCCTGGCCTTGCTGGCCGGTTGCGCCACCCCTGCGCCGCCGGAGCCGGGCAGCGCCGCCAGCAAAGTCGTGGCCATGGGCAAGCAGAAAAACATCGTGGTCGGCGCCATGCGCGTGGCCCGGGAAAACGGCTACCTGACCGTCAATGTGCAGTTGAGCAACACCAGCTTCAACAACAAGACGATGTACTACCGCTTTGCCTGGTTGGGACCGGAAGGCTTTCCGGTTGCCGAGGAAGAAACCTGGAAAAGCCTGACGCTGTACGGCGAACAAACCAGTTTCCTGCCGGCTATCGCACCGACCCCCAAGGCTGTGGATTTCCGATTGGAAATCAATACGCCTTGAGCCACACACCTGTGGGAGCGAGCTTGCTAGCGATAGCAATGCATCAACCAGCAATGCGCTTGGCTGACAGACCGCTATCGCGAGCAGGCTCGCTCCCACAAAAGGCTCTACTGACTGGCACCACGCGTTAACCCTAATTTTTCAGCTTTCGAGAGCACTCCCATGTTTGTACGCATTTCATCCCTCGCCATTGCCGCCCTGCTGGTCAGCGGCTGTGCCAACAACTCTCCGGTCCTGGGCAACAAGAACATCAGCTACGGCGACACCAAGGCCGTGGAAACCGTGACCAACGAATTCGGTTCCACCGATCTGCAAATGATCGCCGAGTCCATGACCCGCTCCCTGGCCCAGTCCGGCATTCTGCAGGGCCGCCCGGTGGTTCAGGTCTATGACGTGAAGAACAAGACCAGCGAGTACATCGACACCCGCGAGATCACCACCAGCATCAAGACCCAATTGATGAAGACCGGTGCGGCACGTTTCGCCAGCGACAACAACGCCATGGACAGCCAGGTTGACCAGCTCAAGCTGCAAAACCAGAGCGGCCTGTACAAGAAAAGCACCGTGGCCAAGACCGGCAACATGATCGCGGCCAAATACCGCCTCGAAGGCTCCATCAGCTCGATCGTCAAGCGCAGCAGCGACTACAAGGACGTCTTCTACAAATTCAGCCTGCAATTGATCGACGTCGAAAGCGGTCTGGCCGAGTGGATGGACGAGAAAGAAATCCGCAAGACCACGGAGCGCTAAGCCATGCGCACATGGATCGGCATCATGGCCCTGGCCTGCGCGTTCGGCGCCCAGGCGGCCCCGAAAGTCGCGGTCACTGACCTGGCGTACCAGCAACGGGTGGAGGAATACATCCACACCGTTTCGGCCCAGAGCAACTTCCAGGCGAACCCTTACAGCGCCAGCGCTTCGTCGAGCTACGACGAGATGGAAGCCACCACCAGCTACATCGAGCAGGGCGAACTGCGCAAGTTCACCGGCGACATCAAGGGCGAAATCCTGCGCAGCGGGATGTTCCAGCTCGTGCAAGGCACGCCCCACACCGCTTCGTCCACGGGCGACGTCTATGACGTGATCAAGCGAATCAAGGCTGGGCACTTCAAGGGCGCCGATTACGTGCTGTTCGGCACCGTATCGGACATCGACTTCACCCGCGACATCAATGAACTGGCCAATACCAACAGCTACTCGGCCGTGCTCGCCTTGACCCTGGTGGCGGACTTCAGCCTGATCAACACCAAAACCTACGAAATCACCTCGGCCTTCACCGCCATGGGTGAAGGCCAGGACACCAAGCTGCTGAATCATCGGGACGTACGCATCAACCTCAACCGCCCGCGAGTCGTGCGCGAGGTGTCCAAGGCCCTGGGTGAGGACGTAGCGCGGCAACTGAGCGAACAACTTGGCGGGCCGAACTACGAACAAGCCGGCGAGCCTGCGCCGCGCAACAACCTGCCACGGGATACCGCGCCGGTCATTTTGCGCTAAGCGGTT
Source organism: Pseudomonas sp. FG-3G (assembly GCF_901007645.1). Lineage (NCBI taxonomy): Bacteria > Pseudomonadati > Pseudomonadota > Gammaproteobacteria > Pseudomonadales > Pseudomonadaceae > Pseudomonas > Pseudomonas sp. FG-3G. Next base: position 84,279 of record NZ_CAAKGZ010000045.1, on the reverse strand, counting down.
CAGCGATTATTTTGTGGCGAGGAGATTTATCCCCGCCACATTGGAACCGGCGGGTTAGACCGAGGCTTTGCGAATTGTCGCCAGCAACCCCGCCGCACCAATGAACAGCCCGGCAAAGGTGCGGTTCATTCGACGCTGCTGTTTCGGAGTGCGCAGCAGGCGCAGGACTTTGGATGCCAGCCCGGTGTACCCGGCCATGACGATGAGGTCGACGCAAACCATCGTCACACCCAGGATCAGGTATTGCTTGATCAGCGGGGCATGGGGGTCGATGAATTGAGGCAACACCGCAAGCATGAACACCAATGCCTTGGGGTTGCTGATGTTGACCAGAAAACCGCGAAACACCAGCGCCAAAGGCTTGCCGATAGGCCGCACGGCCGCGTCATCACTGAGATCGCCCGGGATGGCTCGCCACTGCTTGACGCCCAGATAAACCAGATAGGCCACACCAAACCACTTGATCGCATAAAACGCGGTCGCCGATGCGGTGAGGACCGCGCCGACACCGGCGGCGACAATCACGATTTGCAACGCCAGACCCAATTGCAGGCCCAGGGCATTCCAGTAGCCGCGCCAGAAACCGTATTGCAGACCGCTGGACATCGATGCGATGGCACCAGCACCCGGCGAAAGACTGATCACCCAGCAAGCGGCGAAAAACGCCAGCCATGTCTCCAGCACCATTGCACACCTCGGCTCAGATTCGTTGAAACCACTAAGCTAATGCGCCGCCGGACGGTTGACCACAGATATTTAACGATCGAGCCCCGCTTACTCGACGAACCCGCCGACCGGAAACGCCTCGTTGCCGCGCCAGCGTCGAACTGAACGTTGGAAGAACAGGCTGTTGGGCACTTGCACCATGGAACTGCCCGTACCGAGTTCCTCGGGTTCGATCAAGGTGGTGTAAAGCAGGTTGATGGCCACCACCCGCCCCTTGATGCCGGGCTTGTCGGTGGACTCCACCAGCTCAACTACATCGCCCAGACGAAACGGCCCGACGGTGTAGATCAAAATGGCGCACAACAGATTGGACAGTACGCTCCAGATGGCGAAGAACGCCACCGCCGCCACCGCGACGAACCCCGACAGCGCGGTCCACAGCACCGTGGCCGAGACGCCCAGGCGTTCAAGCACCACCAGCACCGCGCTGCCCATGATCAGCCAGCGCAGCACACCCCGCAGGATGATCACCAACTGGGACGGTAACGGGTAGCGCTCGGCAAGGCCCGTGAGGGCCCGCGCCACGCAACGCTGTGCGATGTAGCCGGCCAGCAGGATCAGCAGTATTTGCACACCGAGCCAGATCGGCTCGACCCACATGACGGGTATCGGCAAAGCCAAGGCTTCCATCAGGACAGTGCCTCCAGCTCCGCTTGCAGGTTTTCCAGCAGTTCCAGGGCTTGCATCCACGCCTCCTCAAGCTCCGCTTCCCGAACCTTCAGCCTGGCCTGTTCGGCCAGCAGATCGCGCAACTCATCCTTGCGCGCCGCTTCGTAGAGACCGCTGTCGCCGAGGCTGGTTTCGATCTTTTGCAGTTTTTCATGCAGCTTGCCCAGTTCGACTTCGAGCTTGTCGGCCTCACGCTTGTGAGGCGCCAACTGCTGACGCAATGCGGCGGCGGCCTGGCGCTGGGCTTTCTTGTCGGTCTTGTCCGGGTTAACCGGCGTGGTACTGACCGGTGCGTTGCGCTGACGGTAATCCACCAGCCAACGGGCATAGTCTTCCAGATCACCGTCGAACTCTTCGACCTTGCCGTCGGCCACCAGGAAAAAATTATCCGTGGTGCTCTTGAGCAAATGCCGGTCGTGAGACACCACCAGCACCGCGCCGCTGAATTCCTGCAAGGCCATGGTGAGGGCCAGGCGCATTTCCAGATCGAGGTGGTTGGTCGGTTCGTCGAGCAGCAACAGGTTCGGCCGGCCCCAGGCGATCAATGCCAGCGCCAGGCGAGCCTTTTCACCACCGGAAAAATTCAGTACCGGCTCATCGATGCGCGCACCACGAAAGTCGAAACCACCGAGGAAATCACGCAGGGTCTGCTCGCGTTCGTTCGGTGCCAGACGCTGCAAATGCAGCAGCGGGCTGGCCTTGGCGTCGAGAGAATCGAGCTGATGTTGGGCGAAGTAACCGACCACGGTGTTCTCGCCCCGGGTCAGACGCCCGGCCAGGGGCTCGAGCTCGCCGGAGAGATTCTTGATCAGGGTCGACTTACCAGCACCGTTCGGGCCCAGCAGGCCGATCCGCGCACCAGGGGTCAGCTGCAGCTTGACCTTCTCCAGCACGGTCTTGTCGCCATAACCCAGACGCGCATCCGACAGGTCGATCAGCGGGCTGGAAATCTTGGTCGATTCGCGGAAAACAAAATCAAACGGTGAATCGACGTGGGCCGCGGACAGTTCTTCCATCCGCTCCAGTGCCTTGATCCGGCTCTGGGCCTGACGGGCCTTGGTGGCCTGGGCCTTGAACCGGGCGATGTAGCTTTCCATGTGCGCACGCTGCGCCTGCTGCTTCTCGTAGGCCTGCTGTTGCTGGGCCAGGCGTTCGGCACGGGCCCGCTCGAATGCGCTGTAGCCGCCACGGTACAAGGTGAGCTTGCGCTGGTCGACATGGGCGACATGATCCACCACCGCGTCGAGAAAATCGCGGTCATGGGAAATCAGCAGCAATGTGCCGGGATAGCTCTTGAGCCAGTCTTCGAGCCAGATGATGGCGTCGAGGTCCAAGTGGTTGGTGGGCTCATCGAGCAGCAGCAGGTCCGAAGGGCACATCAGGGCCTGGGCCAGGTTCAAGCGCATCCGCCAGCCACCGGAGAAATCCCCAACCTGACGGTCCATCTGCTCATTGGTAAACCCAAGGCCTGCCAGCAGCTTGCGTGCGCGGGCATCGGCGGTGTAGCCGTCGGCGCTGTCGAGCTCCGCGTGCAGACGGGCCTGTGCGGCGCCATCGTGTGCCGCCTCGGCCGCCGCCAGGTCGCGCTGGACCTGACGAAGGCGCAGGTCGCCGTCAAGCACGTAGTCCACCGCCAGGCGCTCAAGGGTGTCGACCTCTTGGCGCATGTGGGCGATACGCCAATCGGCGGGCAGCAGGCAATCGCCCGAGTCCGGATGCAGTTCACCTCGAAGCAGGGCGAACAGGCTCGATTTGCCGGCGCCGTTGGCACCGATGAGGCCAGCTTTGTGGCCGGCGTGCAGGGTCAGCTCGGCGTCTTCTAGCAGACGTTGCGGGCCACGCTGTAAAGTCAGGTTCTGAAGTCGAATCATAATGGCGGCGGAGTCTACCAGCTTCGCTCGCAACTGGCGCGAGTAGCACGATGTCCTCTGATCTATGGAGCTTTTCCCTCGACCTCTACGCCAAGCCTGGTGTGGAACAAACCTGCCTGGCGCTGCAGGGCGCCGGCGCCAATGTCTGCCTGCTGCTTTGCGGGCTGTGGCTGGAACAGCGCGGGGTAGCCTGCACTGAACAAAGACTGCAACAGCTTCAGCAATGGGTCGGCCCTTGGGACACGGACGTCGTTCAGCCCTTGCGCACGCTCCGTAGCCAATGGAAAGCCCGCGCCCTTCAAGACACGGCACTCGATAGCCTGCGCGAGCAGGTCAAGCGACTGGAACTGGAAGCCGAGCGACGATTGCTGGAGCGACTGGAGACTGCGACCAAGGAATGGCCTGGGGAACAACCCAAAGATTCAGCGCAATGGCTGCAAGGACTCGTGGCGGGCGCCGACCAAGGGAACCGCGACGCGCTGCATCAGCTGCGCGTCGCGGCGTCCGGCACTTAGGAAGCGCGGGTTGGGGTGTTGCTGCTCGGCGCCGGGGCGGCGCTCGGGTTCAGCGCCGGGGTCGCAGTGCTGGCGGTTGGCGCAGGGGTCGCTGCAGGAGCCGGAGTCGATGTCGCAGGCTTGGCCGCCGGAGCAGTCGAAGGTTTTGCGGCAGCAGGCGTTTTCACGGCGGGTTTCGCAGCAGGCTTGGCCACAGGCTTGGCGGCGGCAGGCTTCGCGGCGGGTTTGGCAGCAGCCGGCTTGGCAGCCGGTTTAGCCGCAGCTTTGGCAGGTGCTTTGACAGCGGCTGGCTTGGCAGCGGGTTTAGCTGCAACTTTGGCGGGCGCTTTGGCAGCGGCTGGCTTGGCAGCCGGTTTGGCGGCGGGCTTGGCAGCAGCCGTTTTTGTAGCAGCTGGCTTGGCAGCCGGTTTAGCCGCGGCGGTTTTTGTCGCTGCGGGTTTGGCGGCGGCTGTTTTAGCGGTCGGTTTAGCAGTTGGCTTGGCGACAGGTTTAGCGGCTGGCTTGGCCGCCACTTTGGCCGCCGGCTTGGCGACAGCTTTAACGGCGGTTTTTTTCGCAGCAGGTTTTGCAGCGCTGGCAGCAACCGGTTTTTTCGCAGCCGGTTTAGCGGCTGGTTTGCTCGCTGCTTTGGCCGGCGCTTTTGCGGCAGGTTTGGCAGCTACCTTGGCCGGTGTTTTTGTCGCGACAGGTTTAGCGGCCGGTTTTCTGGCCGATACAGCGGCAGCGGCAGGCTTGGCAGCACGAAGGCTCAGTGCCTTGCCCACGGCTTCTTGCACACGACCGACGCCTTGGGCCAGTTTCAGGCTTTCCTGGGCATCACGCTTGAGTTGCAGAATATAGGCGCGGGTTTCGGACTGACGATCCTTCAAGGCATCGAGCAGATCTTCGAGTTCTTTCACAGCGTCTTTGGCCTTGGCTTGTGCCTTGGCCTTGCCGGCGGTGGCCGCGTCTTGCAGTTTGGTGCGCGACTTGTGCAGTTTTTCCTGCGCTTTGCCGCGTTGTTTTTCCAGTTTGGCGAGCAGTTTTTCAGCATCAGCCAGGGCTTGGGAGCAGGCGTTTTCCAGATGCTCGAGCAGACTGCCCGAAAGTTGTTGGAGCAAGTGCAACGGAGTGTTTACTGGCTTCTTGGTGGCCGACATGGTTTACCTCCTGACTGACGTGAGTGCGGCTCATACTAGACCTCTGCTGCAACCGCCGCTAGGGCATGTTGACAGTACACAAGACGTTGCGTTGCAAGGGACGAAAAATCTTCTACCCCACTGCCGGGGCAAACCACCTTTGCGGATATCGGCACTGGCATAATCCCCTCCATTCGAGGCCGGAGAACACTACATGTCGCGTCACTTGTTTTTATTCCTTTGCATGGTTTGCTCCATGGCTCAGGCCGCAGAAAAAACCAGCGCAAACGACGCTCATGACCTGGCGTACAGCCTGGGGGCAAGCCTGGGTGAACGTCTGCGCCAGGATGTACCCGACCTGCAGATCCAGGCGTTGGTCGAGGCTCTGCAACAGGCTTATCTGGGCAAACCATTGGCCCTCAAGGATGAGCGCATCGAACAGATACTGGCCGACCATCAGGCACGGCTGACGTCGTCACCGGCGACACCGCAGATCGAAGCGGCACTGAAAACCGAGCAGAAATTTCTTGATGAGGAAAAAGCCCGGCCCGGTGCTCAGCAACTGGCAGATGGCATTCTGCTGACCGAACTCAAGCCCGGCAATGGCGCCAAGGCCGGCCCTCACGGCAAGGTCCAGGTGTTGTATGTCGGTCGATTGCCAGACGGCACCGTGTTTGATTCCAACGGACAAGCGCAGTGGTTCAGTCTCGACAGCGTAATTGACGGTTGGCGCAGTGCATTGCCGCAAATGCCGGTAGGCGCAAAATGGCGACTGGTAATTCCTTCCACCCTGGCCTACGGCGCCGAAGGAGCCGGGGATGTCATCCCCCCGTTCACGCCGCTGGTGTTTGAAATCGAGTTGCTGGGCGCGACGACCTGAAGCTGACTCCAAAAAAAAACGGTGCGCAATGCGCACCGTTCTTTTGACTCTGCAAAAATCCTCAAGCCTGGGCCGGCGCTTCTTCCTTGTGGGAGTTGTGCAGCACTTCGATCAGGCAGTCTTCCAGTTCGAAACGCTCGTGCAGCAAGCCACCCAGTTCCTTGAATTTTTCCGCTACGCATTTGCCTTCATCACACAGGTCATTGAAGGCCAGCAGTTTTTCGGTGATGACGTCGATACGCGGGTAGATTTGCTCGGCGAGCTCCAGGCCACGTTTGTCGTTGAAGGCCTTGGCCTCGCTCGTCAGTTGCTCGTATATCTCGAAATGACCGGCAGACACGTAGTCGACCAGCACACCGCAGAACTCCTGCAACGGCTTGCGGCTTTCACTCAGCGCTTCAGGCCTGTCGCCGAGAGCATCATAGGCCCGAACCAGTTCGTGACGCTCCTGCAACCAGCGGTCGATCAGCAGATGCACCCCACCCCAGCGTTCCTGAGCATTCTGACAACTTTCGAGCATGGTGATTTCTTCCCTTGTGAGTCATGCCACTCGCAGCCTGCGCACCGCCTGAAATGATCAGGGACAAGCCAGACACAACATGATCGAGCGGCATAAATCCGATAACACGTGCGGGCCAGATTATGCCCGCACGACAACCGCTTCAAGGTACGCAGGAGATAAAGTTCATACAAGTGTTTAATCCATGACCCGGACCAGTTGCGACGTTGTGCCGCTGAGCGGTCGTATCAGAGCGTTCCAGACAAGGCGCAGCAGCAGATAGGACATCACAAAAGACACGGCGAGAAAAAACAACAGGCTCCATTCGGGAAGACTCAGATCGAACAGGGTCCAGGTGATGCTCGCGCAGTCGATCGCACCCTCGAGTACACGATGTACAGCGCCCCACCACGAACTCACTGCCTTGAGGTGATCGATACAATCGGGCAACTGCTCCAGCGAGTCGCCTTGCACCAGAACCTGACGCCATGCCAGCGTCAACCCGCTCGACGCGAAAACCAGCCCCATCGTCCCGTAGAAGATGCTGCCCTTCTGAGCAGGACCGTGCAGGCATGCGGCGAGACAGTTCATCAAAAACAGCATCAGGCACAACCGTTGCAAAACACACAGGCTGCAAGGCGTCAGACCTACCGCATATTCAAGGTAACTGGCGATACCAAAAACCAGAGCGGCGGCGATGAAAGCCATGAAAAACAAGAAGCGTGAGCAAGCCAAAGACATGGCGGTTCCGTAACAGAAGAGACAGGCCGTTACGGTAGAGGAAAGGCCGCCGGCCTTTCAAGGCGGGGCCGTGCAGACACTTCACCAGGGGTGTAGGGAATTCCCGACAAGCAAGAGAAGATTAAGCGCAGCTTGCTGTAGGACTTTACCGAAGGCATTGCTAACGCCATTAGGGGCATCAATAAACACGTGGCGAGGGAGCTTGCTCCCTCGCCACAATGATTCATACAACCCTCAAGAACGACTCACTCTCTCTCAAGTGGCCAAAACCTGAGCCGGGACCGGCAGTGGCGCGGCCAGCAAGCGCTCATCCAGTAACCCCAAGCCTTCCTGGAAGAGCTGGTTGCTGCGCTCGGCATCCCCCAGTTGCGCCAGCAGTCGCGCCAGTTCGGCGCAGGCCTCGGGATTGCGCTGCAGGCGCAAACTGCTTTCCAGATAATCCCGTGCCTTGCCCCACAAACTGTTTTGCAGGCACAGGCGGCCCAGTGTCAGCAGCAGGCCAGGGTCGTTCGGATGATCCTTGAGCCAGCCTTCTGCCGCTTGCAGTTGGCGGCCCGGATCATTGCCTCGGACCAACCCGTACAGGCGCGCCAGATGACTGTCATAGTGACGTTTGAGCGCCGCCCGTAGCACCTCTTCGGCCTCGGCCTGCGCCCCGAGTTGCCGCAGTTGCTCGGCATAGGCCAACACCAGCGCCGATTCCTGGCGTTGTGCGGACGACAGTTGTTGCCAGGCACGGTTAAGCGATTGCAACCCGACACTGCCGTCTTCGTCACGGTGGGCCGCCAGGGTGAGGTTTTCGCCCCAGGCCCGACGCTCCAGTTCAGCCAGCTCAGCCGGCGGCAGGACTTTGTCCTTGCGCAGCTCCGGCAACAACCGGACCACCGCAGACCAATCCCCGCGCTGCTGATGCAGACGTTGCAACTGACGCAGGGTCTGGGCGTTATGTGGGTGGCGATCATGCATGGCTTGCAGCGTGTTCAATGCACCGTCGGTGTCGCCGCGGTCCATCTGCAATTGTGCGTGCGTCAGGGCAATCGCCAGCTCAGCCTGGGGCTGACGTTCAAGGGCACGTTCCAACAGGCTGTCGCACTGCTCGTAAAGACCTTGCTCATTGGCCGCACGGGCGGCGCCAAGGTAATACAGCAACGGTTGGCGCTCGGCTTCAGCGGCGCGATGCAGGTGGCGCTGGGCACTGGCCCAGCGACCTTCGGCCAGGTCCAGTTGCCCGTGTTCGATTGCCACCTGCACCCGCCGGCTGCGGTTGCGGCGCGACCATGGGTTGACCACGCCAGTGGAGGTCGTCACCAGGCCAACCAAGGCGCTCACGCCCCGCCACACCAGCCAGAGCACCGCCACCAGCGCCAGGGTGACCCAAAGGCCGGCCTCGTATCGGAAGTTCTTGTATGCCACCAGCACGTAACCCGAATGTTCGGCGATCGCCACGCCCAGCAAGGCAGCGACGGCGATGACCACGAACATAATCACGTAGAGGCGTTTCATGGCGTGGCCTCCTGCTCATCAGGTTTGGCCAGCGGCTTGACCGACTCTTCGGCGTTCAGGTTGCGGCGCTCCAGATAGGCCTGAACGCTGCTCAGGGTTCCTGTCAGATCCGGGGTCGCAACCGTCACCGGCTGCCTGGCCAGCTCGACCACGCGCTCGAGCATGATTTTGCTTTGCGGGTTGTCCTGGTTGAAGTTGTTCTTGAGCACATCATGCGCTTGAGCCAGCGCTTGGGTGTACACCGGGGCCTGGCCGTTGAGAGCGGCCCATTGCGCCTGCTCCAGGGCCAGGCTCAAGGCCAGGCGCACCTGCACCAGACTCTGCCCGGCCAAGAGCGGACGGACATTCTCATCCGCGTTGAAGTCGATACGGATATAGCGCGATATCTGGTCCCACCACTGCGCCCAGCGGCTGGCGCCATCGCCATCGGCGGTCAAGCCCAGCAACGACTCACCACGATCCTTGTATTCGGGGGCCAGTTCCGTGAGTTGCAGGACCTGGTCACGCAAGGCCCCCAACTGCAGGAACAGCCCGGTACGATCTGGCTGCTCGGTACTGCGCAACGCAGCAAGGGTCTTGGCCAGTTGCTCGCGAGCGGCGAATGAGCCAGGGTCGTTTTGCTCGCGCAGGATTTCGTCAGCACCCTGGACCAGGGCCTGGGCACTGCTGATGTCCTGCAGAGCGGAAAGACGCAGGCTGGCCAGGCGCAGCAGATGTTCGGCTTCGGCCAGGCGCCAGTCCTTGCGGCTGGCACCGAGCACGGTTTCCAGGCGCTGGTTCAGTCGTTGTTGATCACCCTGCAACTGGGCGACCTGACGCCGACGCTCTTCCAGCTCTTGCGCCGCAGGCAATTGAGCCAGACGCTCACTCAGGCGTTGCTCATTGAGCTTGAGGGTCTGGGCCTGATCATTGAGCGCCTGAACCTGAGTGACCTGCTGCTGGTTATTGGCTTGCAGATGACGCACCTGCCACACGCCCCAACCACCAACGGCCACGCCGGCGGCTCCCAACAACAACGCGACAATGGCCAGCCCGTTGCCGCGACGCGGCGCCTTCGGAGCCGGGGTTTCAACCGGCGTATCGATCGCGGGTTGGTCTTGATCTTTTGGCAAGGCTGTTTCGCTCACGTATCCATCCTTTGCATTAGAAAACGGCACGGACTGATCCCGTAACGCCGCCAGCAAAGCCGCAGCACTGGCGCCACGGCAATCCACAACTGTCAGGGCCCCGGCGGCACGGGCCATCTCGGCAACCCTTGGGCTTGGAACGAACAACGGTAACCGCGCCAGCGCGGGCCACTCATCGCCAGCCAACCGCTGCAGATGCTCGAAGCTCTGCCCACTGCTGACCACCAGCGCGTTCAAGCGTTCCGCTTTGACCCTTGCCGCCAACTCACCTTCTCGGTAATGCGGCAGGCTGCGCCGGTACAGTTCCAAATAATCGACACTAGCACCTTGCTCGCGCAAGCGCTCCGCCAGCAAGCCGCGCCCGCCCTCGCCACGCACAATCAAAACCTTGGGATTGGGTCGGGTGATAGCCTGGCGTAACACCAGATGCTCCAGCAAGGCTTCGCTGTCATCGCCGTGGTCGGGATAAAACACAGTGAGGCCGGCATCGATAAGGATCTGCCCGGTCGCCGCCCCCACGCTGAACCATGGCTGGTCTGGCGGCTGGGGCCAATATTGGCGCAGCAGCTCCACACACAAACGTGCGGCGGGCTTGCTCACCACAATCACGGCACAGTACTGGTCCAGCCGTTGAAAAGTCTCCCCCATGGCGTCGGACATGGGGACCGGCTCGATATCCAGCAGCGGCAGGCTGCTGCTGTAGATCCCGGCCTCGGCCAGGACAGCCGCCAGGGCCGACGACTCGTCGACCGGCCGGGTCAGCAGCAGCCGCCAGCCCGTCACGCGTGGCCCGCCTCGCCGTAGACCTTCTTGAGAATGTCGTCGGCACCCTGGCTGAGCAGGTCTTCGGCTACCCGGACACCCAGCGCTTCGGCATCGCGGCGCGGCGCCCGGGCCTCGGCACTGAGCAGTCGGCCACCGTTCGGATCACCCACCAGACCGCGCAACCAGACCTGCTCGCCTTCGAGTACGGCGTAACAGGCGATCGGCACCTGGCAACCGCCATTGAGGTGTTTGTTGAGGGTGCGCTCGGCGAAGACCCGGGTGGCGGTGTCGTCGTGATGCAGCGGTGCCAACAGGGCATGGATCTCGCTGTCGGCGCTGCGACATTCGATACCCACCGCCCCCTGCCCACCAGCCGGCAGGCTGTCCTCGACGCTGATGGCCGACGTGATGCGATCTTCAAAACCGAGGCGGATCAGGCCGGCGGCGGCAAGGATAATTGCGTCGTACTCACCGGCATCGAGTTTGGCCAGGCGGGTATTGACGTTGCCCCGCAGAAAGCGGATTTGCAGGTCTGGGCGGCGGGTCAGCAACTGCGCCTGGCGACGCAGGCTGGAGGTGCCGACCACACTCCCGGCGGGCAGGGCGTCGAGGCTTGCAAACGTGTTGGAAACGAACGCATCGCGTGGATCTTCTCGCTCGCAGATGCAAAACAGGCCCAGGCCTTCCGGAAAGTCCATAGGCACATCTTTCATCGAGTGCACGGCGATATCGGCTTCGTTGTCCAGCAGCGCGGTTTCCAGCTCCTTGACGAACAGGCCCTTGCCGCCGATTTTCGACAGCGGCGAGTCCAGCAGCTTGTCGCCGCGACTGACCATGGGCACCAGCGTCACGATCAGGCCGGGATGGGCCTCTTCCAAACGGGCTTTGACGTATTCGGCCTGCCAGAGGGCCAAGGCACTTTTACGGGTGGCGATGCGGATCTCGCGAGGGGACATGGATCAATCCGTACTTAAAAGATACGGCGGATAATAACAGCTCAGTCAAATTCGCTTTGACTTGAATCACGACCCCAAGGCCTCCCTGGCCGTCAATGTCCTGGAAATGGAACGCGCTAAACGGCTTGGACGCCTTGGAACCTCAAGCTAAAGCTGTTGCATCATCTTCCGCACGCCGGCCACGTGCCGCCGGCTGACAATCAGCGCGTCGCCATTGAGGCCTTTGAGAAACAACTGGAAATGCCCAAGGGGTGTGCGCTGCAAACGCTCGATACGCTCGCGAGCCACCAAGGCATTGCGGTGGATGCGCACGAAGCGTTCACCGAACTCGTCTTCAAGAGCCTTGAGTGGTTCGTCCAGCAGCACCTCGCCGCTCTCGTGACGCAAGGTCACGTATTTATGGTCGGCGATAAAGTAGACCACCTGATTCAATGGGATCAGTTCAATGCCTTTGCGAGTGCGCGCACTGATGTGGCTGCGCGGGCCGCTGCCGCTTTCGGCGGCCGGACGGGTCAACGCCGCCAGTTGCACGCGGTTGGGCCGCTCGGCCTTGCGCAAGGCCTCGACCAGCGCCTCGGCAGTGACCGGCTTGATCAGGTAGCCCACGGCGCCGGCCTGCAGCACCTCCGGCGGGAAGTCGTCCCGAGTGGTGCAGAACACCACCGCGGGCGGTGACTCACGCTCGCACAACTTCGCCGCGACCTGCAAACCGTCCAGGCCAGGCATGCGAATGTCGAGCAGCACGATATCCGGCTTGTGGCTGTCAATAAGGGCCAACGCCTCTTCGCCATTGGTGGCGCTCGGCTCCAGGACACTGTAACCCTCGAGTTCGCCAACCATTCGGCTCAGGCGCTCACGGGCCAGTGGTTCGTCATCAACGATCAGGACATTCATATTGCGCTGGATTCCTGCGTGAGTCTCGCACAAGGATAGCGTAGACAGGGGAAGTGACATCCGTCACCGCGATCCACGCTAAGACTCGTTCGAGGGCCAAAAAGTGCCGCGAGGCGGTTACCTATCTTTACCCGCGCCTGCCAATCGATGCTTGAGGCCTGTTGTCGCACGGCGCCGTCGTAGGAATTGTTAACACTCCATCTGACCAATACGAGCCCCCCTCTTCTATTCGTCCAATGCTCCGTGGATGAAAAAGTAAAAGTCCTACAGTCCACTGTAGACGGTTGCCGCGCCGATATTGCTCAATCGAAAAATATCGTTGTGCAAAAAAACCATTAAATGCTCGGCTTGTGCGCAAAAAACCTGCCGACCAGTGCCAGCGCCAGTCCCGGCAACCCTGCTATCATCCGCCGCAGCCTTTAACCGCTACTTTTTCCACAGCCGATCACGAGCGAATTCATGAGCACTGACAAGACCAATCAGTCCTGGGGCGGCCGCTTCAGTGAACCCGTCGACGCCTTCGTCGCCCGCTTCACCGCCTCCGTCAACTTCGACCAGCGCCTGTATCGCCACGACATCATGGGCTCGATCGCCCACGCCGCCATGCTGGCCAAGGTCGGCGTACTGACCGATGCCGAGCGCGACAGCATCATCGATGGCCTGAAAACCATCCAGGCTGAAATCGAGGCCGGCCAGTTCGACTGGCGCGTCGATCTCGAAGACGTGCACATGAACATCGAAGCGCGCCTGACCGATCGCATCGGCGTGACCGGCAAGAAGCTGCACACCGGCCGCAGCCGAAACGACCAGGTGGCCACCGACATTCGCCTGTGGCTGCGCGATGAGATTGACCTGATCCTGGGCGAGATCACCCGTCTGCAAAAAGGCTTGCTGGAGCAGGCCGAGCGCGAGGCCGAGAGCATCATGCCGGGCTTCACGCACCTGCAAACCGCTCAACCTGTAACGTTTGGGCATCACATGCTGGCCTGGTTCGAAATGCTCAGCCGCGACTACGAGCGCCTGGTGGACTGCCGCAAGCGCACCAACCGCATGCCCCTGGGCAGCGCCGCGCTGGCCGGCACCACGTACCCGATCGATCGTGAATACACCGCACAGTTGCTGGGTTTCGACGCCGTGGGCGGCAACTCGCTGGATAACGTTTCGGACCGCGATTTCGCCATCGAATTCTGCGCCGCCGCGAGCATTGCGATGATGCATCTGTCGCGCTTCTCCGAAGAACTGGTGCTGTGGACCAGCGCGCAATTCCAGTTCATTGACCTGCCGGATCGCTTCTGCACCGGCAGTTCGATCATGCCGCAAAAGAAAAACCCCGACGTGCCGGAGCTGGTACGCGGCAAGAGTGGTCGGGTGTTCGGTGCGCTGATGGGCCTGCTAACCCTGATGAAAGGCCAGCCGCTGGCCTACAACAAGGACAACCAGGAAGACAAGGAACCGCTGTTCGATGCCGCCGATACCCTGCGTGATTCGCTGCGGGCCTTTGCCGACATGATCCCGGCGATCAAGCCCAAGCATGCAGTGATGCGCGAAGCGGCCTTGCGCGGCTTCTCCACCGCCACCGACCTCGCTGATTACCTCGTACGCCGTGGCCTGCCGTTTCGTGACTGCCACGAAATCGTCGGCCATGCCGTGAAGTACGGCGTGGACAACGGCAAGGACCTGGCAGAAATGAGCCTGGACGAACTGCGCCAGTTCAGTGACCAGATCGAGCAGGACGTGTTTGCCGTGCTGACTCTGGAAGGTTCGGTCAATGCCCGCGACCACATCGGCGGCACAGCGCCTGCCCAGGTGAAGGCTGCCGTGGTGCGCGGCCAGGCGATGCTCGCCAGCCGTTAAAAGCCGAAAGCATCGCGAGCAGGCTCGCTCCCACAGTGGATCTTTAGTGAACGCACATGTGTGAACACAGGGAGTTCAAATGTGGGAGCGAGCCTGCTCGCGATGACTCACTTCTTGGCAGCAATCATCGCCAAAAACGCTGGCATCTCTGCCTCCCTGTCGGCCGCAATCCGCTGCACATGCGGGTTCTGCTCCAGCCGCTCCATCAGCCCCTTGGCCGCCGGCATATCCGCCAGCAAGTCGATATCGAACACTTTCCGGCCCACCTGGCACGCCAGCGATACGCTGTAGAGGAAATACAGATCGGCCAGGCTCAGACTGTCACCCGCCACGTAGGGCGAGAATTTGCCGTGACGGCCGAGCGAGGCGAACCCCAGCAGCAATTCGGCCTTGGTCTTTTCCTTGATGGCGTCGGGTACCGACATGCCGAAAAACGCCTCGGCGTAGCAAGCCCGTCCCGGCAGCTCGATGTACAACTCGATTTCCCTGCACAAAGCCAGCACCTGGGCACGCTCGAACGGGTCGCTGGGCAACAGGGCTTTGCCCGGCTGGGTTTGTTCGATGTATTCGAGGATCACGCTGGTTTCGTTGATAAACCCTTGCTCGGTCTTGAGCACCGGCACCTTGCCCCGTGGACTGATGGCCAGCACATCGGGGGTCTGAGCGCCGTAGAACGGCACCTCTTCGAAGGGCAGACCCTTCTCCAGCAACGCCAGCTTGACCATGTTGTAATAATTGCTGACGGAAAAACCATAAAGCTTGAGCATGACAAAGCCTCCAGGCCGTGCGGGGTTGGCAGCCTTGCGTTATAGACCGCCGAGCCGTTTCTTGCCAGGCGCATCACTGCGCTGAATGCAGGTAAACTGGCGACCTTTCTCCAAGGAGCCTGCCATGAGCGAGCCAACCGACATCGACAACGACGAAGAAGAGTTCGTCGAGAACACGCTGATCCAGGCCATCGAAAACCAGATCGAAGATGACAACCCGCCAGCGGCCAAGGCCGTTTTCAATAAATTGACCCTGGTGGGTTACGAGCGCGAAGAAATTCTCAACCTGATGGCCCATGTGCTGGCAGTGGAAATTGATGCGATCCTCGAAGAAGACCGTGCGTTCGATACCCAGTGGTACGAAACGGCGTTGCGCGCTCTTCCCGAGTTGCCGCCAGAAAAGAAATAAGGTCTCACCGACTATGGCGAGGGAGCTTGCTCCCGCTCGGCTGCGCAGCAGCCATCAAGCTATTGGGACCGCTTCGCGCTCCAGCGGGAGCAAGCTCCCTCGCCACAACGAATTACGCCTGCGGTCACCCAAAACAAAAAAAGCATGACGCTGACACTGGACAGCTCGGCCGAGTGCGCTCACTTTAGTGACGCTGTCGACCAAATTCCTAGAAAGTCTGGAGTCCTTATGTCGCTTACCCCTGAGCTGGTTGCCGAACTGGAAATCCTTGCACTCTTCAACCTGGACAGTTCCCAGGAAGGCCTGAAAATCCATCAGACCGCTGCCCCCTCTGCCATCGCTGCCGCTAAACGCCTGTTCGAAAAAGACCTGATAACCCAGTCCGACGGTGGTTACCTGACCAGCCTGGGCCGGGATGCCGCCGAGCATGTGCAAAGCCTGCTGACCATTCTCAACGTCGTAAAAGAAGCCGCCTGATTCCTCCTGTCGCCCACGGAAATCTCCTTCATCGAGGTTTCCGCAGGCGCCCTGGCGCACTGTGTAAAAATTCTGACGTCAAAAACATACATTCAGCTTAAGAAATCCCGGGTTCGGGCGCTAAACTGCCACCACCTGTGATCTCCCACGTTCGACGCCGCGAGCCGGTTTGAGCTGACATGACCCGCAATCACGAAATACGCCCCGATCTGGACGAGGGAATCGACCGCAAGGTCCTGAGCCAGTTGCGCGCACGTTTTCTCAAGCTCAACACCGTGCGGATGGATCGCGCCCTGGAAGGGCTGTCGACCCGCCAGCAAAGCGTGCTGACGCTGTTGCCGTTGTTTTTCCACGTCAACCACCCGCTCCTGCCCGGCTATGTCTCAGGCAGCACACCTGCCGGGCTGTCCAACTATGAGCCCGACGCCAGCGTCCTCGCCGAAGCCCAGCGGCTGACCCGCTCGTTCTCCTACAAGCCGCGCCACGGCAGCAATCCACCGCGACCGATTCTGGGTCTGTTCCTGATGGGCAGCCTCGGCACCCTCGCCCAAGCGGATCAAAGCGACATGGATGTGTGGGTCTGCCATGGTCCGGACCTGAGCGAGGACGAACTGGCCGAACTGCGCAAAAAATGTCTGCTGCTGGAAACCTGGGCGACGACCCAGGGCGCGGAAGCGCATTTTTTCCTGATCGACCCGGCGCGCTTTGTCCGCGGCGACCGGGACACTCAGCTCAGTTCCGACGATTGCGGTACAACCCAGCATTACCTGCTGCTGGACGAGTTCTACCGCACGGCGATCTGGCTGGCCGGACGCACGCCGATCTGGTGGTTGGTGCCGGTGTATGAAGAAGAAAACTATGAGCAGTACACTCACACGCTGATTTCCAAACGCTTCATCCGCGCCGATGAAACGCTCAACCTGGGGCACCTGGCCTATATCCCGCCGGGAGAATTCATCGGCGCCGGCCTCTGGCAATTGTTCAAGGGCATCGAGTCGCCCTACAAATCAGTGCTCAAGCTGCTGCTGATCGAAGTCTACGCCAGCGAACACCCGGACGTTCGCTGCCTGAGCCTGCGCTTCAAACAGGCGGTGTTCGCCAACCGCCTGGACCTGGAAGAGCTGGATCCCTACATGGTGGTTTACCGTCGTATCGAGGAGTACCTCAACGCCCGAGGTGAATCCGAACGCCTGGAGCTGGTGCGCAGGGCGCTTTACCTGAAGGTCAATCGCAAGCTGACCGGCCAGGGGCGCAGCACTGGCTGGCAACGGGTTCTGCTTGAGCGTCTGGCCCGGGAATGGGGCTGGGACCCACGGCAATTGGCGCTGCTGGACAGCCGCAGCCAGTGGAAAGTGCGTCAGGTCAGCAACGAACGGCGGGCGCTGGTCAACGAACTGACCTACAGCTACCGCTTCCTGACCCAGTTCGCCCGCACCGAAAAAACCGTCAGCCTGATCAACAAGCGCGACCTCAACGTCCTGGGCCGGCGGTTGTATGCCGCATTCGAACGCAAGGCCGACAAAGTCGAGTTCATCAACCCCGGCATCGCCCCGGACCTGGCCGAAGACACCCTGACGCTGGTGCAGTCACCGAACAAGAAAGAACCCGGGCAGAACCAGTGGGGCCTGTACAACGGCAGCCTCAACGCCCTGGAGTGGGAAAACTTCGCACCGATCAAACGCTGCCGCGAGTTGCTGGAGTTGCTGACCTGGTGCCATCGCAACGGTGTGATCGACAGCAGTACGCGCCTGGCGCTGCACCCAGGTAGCAGCGACCTGAGTGAGTTTGAGCTGTTCAACCTGCTGGGCAGCCTGCAACAGTCCATCGCCCTGCCGCTGAGCACGGTAGATGAAGAACAGCTGTTGCGCGCCAGCGTGCCCAGCGAAGTGCTGATACTGGTTAACGTCGGCGTCGATCCGCTCAAGCATCATCGCGACCTCAATATCCTGATGACCACCGAGCGCACGGACTCCCTGAGCTACGCCGGGGTTCGGGAGAACCTGGTGCTGACCCTGGATCAGGTCACGCTCAACAGTTGGAACGAGGTGCTGGTCAACCGCTTCGACGGCGAGCACGCCCTGCTCGACTGCCTGCGCGATTACCTCAATGACCTGCCCGTCACTCAGCGCCAGCCGCGTTTGCAGGTACGCTGTTTCTGCCACAACCGCGCGCAGTTCATTGCCCGCCGGGTCGAGGAAGTCATCGAAACGGCCCAGACCCTGCTGCTGAGTAGGCTCAACCACCGCTATCTGCTCCAGGTCCAGCAGCACTACCACGTATTGGAGCTGGTGCCGGGCCAGGTCAATCACGTGGCCCTGGGCAGCCTGTCGGCGCTGATGGATTACCTGGGCGAGGAGCTGACGGCCTACAGCCCTCTGCATCTGGATCCGATGGCTCTGGAGGACCATGACCTGGCGCTGATCCTGCCCATGGGGCAGCCCGAGTGCATTCAGGTGTTCTACCGGGTCAACGAGGACGACGCTGAGCTGTACGTGCTCGATGAGCTCAATGCCCTGTGGCAACAGCGCTTGCCTTATCACGACGACCACAGCCTGCTGCTGCCGCTGCAGCGCTTCCTGCAATCGGTGCTGTACCGCCGCGACGCGTTACTGCCGATGGATGCCACCCAGCCATTGCCCCTGGAAACCCTGTACTACCAGCTCCTGCCCTCGGGCAGCGGGCGGGCACGGCGGATCGAGGCGCGGCAGGCGCCGCAAACGCCAGTGAACAAGCCGTTCTATGACGTGCAGGCAATCATCGGCAAAGCCACTCATGGGCAGGTGCACGTCACCCTGTATTGCGATCAGCGGGAGTTTTCGGAGCTGGAACATGGCGACCAGTTGTTCCGCGTGGTCGCCAGGGAGATCGTCGAACAGCGCCGCGAGGCCGAACGCTATCGCTGCTACATCACCGACCTGGACCTCTCGGGTCTTGTGGGTGATGGGGCCTGCTCAAGTAATTTGTACCTGCGTTACAAGGCTGACCTGGAACGCGCCCTGAACGAGGCGCTGGCCTTGGTCTGAAGCGCTTAGAGGTGGAAATCGCCGCCCGCTTCCGGCTGGTATTCCACGGCCAGCAATGTCAGTTTCAGCGTCTTGCCGCCCGGCGCCGGCCAGTCGATGTGCTGGCCAACCTTCAGGCCCAACAGTGCGCTGCCTACCGGGGCAAGGATTGATATCTTGCCTTCGTCGGCATTGGCATCCTGTGGATAAACCAGGGTCAGGTGATAGTCCTTGCCGCTGCTTTCTTCGCGGCAGTGCACACGCGAATTCATGGTCACGACATCGGCGGGCACTTCATCGTGGCCTACCACGGTGTCGGCACGATCCAGTTCGGTTTGCAACGCAATCACGCCCGGCAGCGTTTCATCAAGGCTATCGATCAGGCGCTCCAGACGTTGTACGTCCAGACGTGTAAGGGTGATGGAAGGTACGGTCATGATTCAGGCAGACTCCTTTGTTCTGCACGAAAAAAGCAAAACCCCGCCACAAAAAGACGGGGTTTTCACGGGCCTCGATGAGTTGAGGCGTAGCTGGACACTATCACAGCTCAATAAATAAACAACCCGGGCCAAATCTACCCATTGTCATGGGGAGCAGAATTACTGTGGCGCGGGGATTGTGGGAGCAAAGCTTGCTCGCGAAACAGGCGCCTCGATTTCAGGAAGAACGCGTCGTCTTCATCGCGGGCAAGCCTTGCTCCCACACAGTGGGCGATTACACCAGAGATTTGCGTTTAGCCGCCTCGGCGCAGATGACCCGGCGGCGCTCATCATCGGCCGAGCGCCATTCGCGGATATCCTCCACATGACGGAAACAACCGAGGCAGACCTTCTGCTCATCCAACTTGCACACGCTGGTGCACGGAGAGGGCACTGCGGGGCTGACGTTGCTGTAGAGCGGTTTGGGCGGGCGCGCCGGAGTGTTCTGGCTCACGCTGTCAAAGGCCTTCGAAATCCAGTTCCACCCCGGCCTGCTGCTTGACGATGCGCTCGAGCATTTCGCCCAATTGCTCTTCGCTCTTGTCGCACATCCAGCGTTCGCTTTCCTCGTCGTAGTCGAAGTGGAAACCGCCGGACACCGCCGCCAACCACAGCTGCCGCAACGGCTCCTGGCGGCTGAAAATCAACTGGCTGCCATTTTCGAACTTGACGGTCAGCACCCCGGCGGAGCTTTCCAGGTCGATGTCCAGCTCGCTTTCGTCGAATACATCCTCCAGCGTTTGCTGGGTCGCATCGACCAGATCGTGGAAACGGGCTTCAGTCAAACTCATTGCGGCAACCTCGAAAATGTCTGCTCATGCTCAAGCGCCGCAAGATACGGACGCTTCCCGGCGATTGCAAAGGATATACCGACCGACGACAGCCGGCTTTGGGAAAAGCCTCCCGGCGCCGGACGGGAACCCCGTTGCATAGGCAAGCTGCCGGGTGGCCGGTATACTCCGGCGCAATTAACGCATTTTCAAGGATTTCGCCATGAAGCGCCTGATCTCTTCCCTTGCTGCGCTCGTCGCGGTTGCTTGCCTTGTGACAGCCTGTGGTCAAAAAGGTCCGCTGTACCTGCCCGACGACAGCAAATCCCCTGAAGAACAGGCCAAGTCGTCGCAATCCAAGTCCCACGCGCACGATACCCACACCACTTATTAAGGGAACGCCATGGACGCTTTTAACTACCGTGGCGGGGAGCTGTTCGCGGAAGGGGTTGCCTTGTCCGCGCTCGCGGAACGTTTCGGCACGCCAACCTACGTTTATTCCCGTGCACACATCGAAGCCCAGTATCTGGCCTTCGCCGATGCTCTGGCCGGCATGCCGCACCTGGTATGTTTCGCCGTAAAGGCCAACTCCAACCTCGGTGTACTCAACGTCCTGGCACGCCTGGGTGCCGGCTTTGACATCGTTTCCGGTGGTGAGCTCGAACGCGTGCTGGCCGCTGGCGGCAGCGCCGACAAGATCGTTTTTTCCGGCGTCGGCAAGACCCGTGAAGACATGCGCCGCGCCCTGGAAGTGGGGGTGCACTGCTTCAACGTCGAATCGACCGATGAGCTGGAGCGCCTGCAACTGGTCGCCGCCGAGATGGGTGTCTGCGCGCCGATCTCTTTGCGCGTGAACCCGGACGTTGATGCTGGCACGCACCCGTACATTTCCACCGGTCTCAAGGAAAACAAGTTCGGCATCGCCATTGCCGACGCCGAGGATGTGTACGTACGCGCGGCCCAACTGCCGAACCTGGAAGTGCTGGGCGTGGATTGCCACATCGGCTCGCAACTGACCACCCTCGAACCTTTCATCGATGCCCTCGACCGCCTGCTGGCGCTGGTCGACCGCCTCAGCGATTGCGGCATCTACCTGCGTCACATCGACCTGGGCGGCGGCGTCGGCGTGCGCTACCGCGACGAAGAGCCGCCGCTGGTGGCCGACTACGTCAAGGCGGTGCGTGAACGCCTCGACGGTCGCGACCTGGCCCTGATGTTCGAGCCGGGCCGCTACATCGTTGCCAATGCCGGCGTGCTGTTGACCCGGGTCGAATACCTCAAGCACACCGAGCACAAGGATTTCGCCATCGTCGATGCGGCGATGAACGACCTGATCCGCCCGGCGCTGTATCAGGCCTGGATGGACGTCACCGCGGTGCGCCCTCGCGCTACCGCCGCCCGCAGCTACGATATTGTCGGCCCTATCTGCGAAACCGGCGACTTCCTGGCCAAGGGTCGGGAGCTGGCGCTGGAAGAAGGCGATCTGCTGGCCGTGCATTCGGCCGGGGCCTACGGGTTTGTCATGAGTTCCAACTACAACACTCGCGGCCGCTGCGCCGAAGTGCTGGTGGACGGTGATCAGGCGTTTGAAGTGCGTCGCCGCGAGACGGTAGCCGAGTTGTTTGCCGGCGAAAGCCTGCTGCCGGAGTAAAACCATGCTGCTGCGTTTTACCAAGATGCACGGCCTGGGCAACGACTTCATGGTCCTCGACCTGGTCAGCCAGCACGCGCACATCCTGCCCAAGCATGCCAAACAATGGGGCGACCGGCACACCGGTATCGGTTTCGACCAGTTGCTGATCGTCGAGGCGCCCAACAACCCGGACGTGGACTTCCGTTACCGGATCTTCAACGCCGATGGTTCGGAAGTCGAGCAGTGCGGCAACGGCGCCCGCTGCTTCGCCCGATTCGTGCTGGACAAGCGCCTGACCGCCAAACGGCAGATTCGCGTCGAGACTAAAAGCGGCATCATCGAACTGGATGTACGCAGCGACGGCCAGATCGGCGTCAACATGGGTGCCCCGCGCTTGATACCGGCGGACATTCCGTTCGAAGCGCCGGCCCAGGCCTTGAGCTATCAGTTGGAGGTCGACGGCACCACGGTGGAACTGGCGGCAGTATCCATGGGCAACCCCCATGCCGTCTTGCGAGTCAGCGATATCAACAGCGCGCCAGTGCATGAGCTGGGGCCGAAGATCGAAAATCATCCGCGCTTCCCCGCGCGGGTGAATGTCGGTTTCCTGCAGGTCATCGATCGCCACCGTGCGCAATTGCGCGTCTGGGAACGCGGTGCCGGGGAAACCCAGGCGTGCGGCACCGGCGCCTGCGCGGCGGCAGTCGCCGCGATCAGTCAGGGATGGATGGATTCGCCTTTACTGATCGACCTGCCCGGTGGACGCTTGTCCATCGAATGGGCAGGCCCCGGCCAACCGGTGCTGATGACCGGCCCGGCAGTACGCGTATACGAAGGACAAGTTCGTCTTTGAGTGAGTCAAACCCATGACCGACAAGCCACAGGTTCCAGCCCCGCAGCCCGACGAATCCCCCAGCCATCCGGACGCCGCAGCCGTGGCCGCGTACCTGGAGGCTCACCCGGACTTCTTCGTCGAGCATGAAGAACTGCTGGCGACGATGCGCATCCCCCACCGCCGCGGCGACACGGTGTCGCTGGTCGAGCATCAGATGAAGATTCTGCGCGAGCGCAACATCGAAATGCGCCATCGTCTTTCGCACCTGATGGACGTAGCCCGGGATAACGATCGGCTCTTCGACAAGACCCGTCGCTTGATCCTGGCGCTCATGGATGCCAACACCCTCGAAGACCTGGTGATGAGTGTCGAAGACAGTCTGCGCCAGGATTTCCAGGTGCCTTTCGTCAGCCTGATCCTGTTTGGCGATAACGCCATGCCAGTGGGGCGCTGGGTAACCCACGCCGACGCCCAGACAGCCATCGGCGGATTGCTCACGGAGAACAAGAGCGTCAGCGGCAGCCTGCGCGAACATGAGCTGGACTTCCTCTTCGGCGAAGAACAGCGCAAGCAGATCGGCTCCACCGCTGTCGTCGCCATCGCCCACCAGGGCGTACATGGCGTGCTGGCCATTGCCAGCCGTGATCCGCAACACTACAAAAGCTCGGTGGGCACGTTGTTTTTAAGCTACATCGCCGAAGTCACCGGCCGGGTCCTGCCGCGCATGACTGGTTCACTGCGCTCGGTACGCTGATGATGGAACGGCAGCTGGACGCCTACTGCGAACACCTGCGCAGTGAGCGCCAGGTGTCGCCCCACACGCTGTCGGCCTATCGCCGCGACCTGGAAAAAGTGTTGGCCTGGTGCCAGAAGCAAAACATCGGCAGTTGGGCAGCCTTGGACATCCAGCGCCTGCGCAGCTTGGTCGCCCGCCTTCATCAACAAGGGCAATCCTCCCGCAGCCTGGCGCGACTGTTGTCAGCAGTGCGAGGCCTGTACCACTACCTCAACCGCGAAGGGCTGTGCGATCACGACCCCGCCACCGGCCTGGCACCGCCCAAGGGCGAACGCCGGTTGCCCAAGACCCTGGACACCGATCGGGCCCTGCAATTGCTGGAAGGCGCTGTCGAGGATGACTTCCTGGCGCGACGGGACCAGGCGATTCTCGAATTGTTCTACTCCTCCGGCCTGCGGCTTTCCGAACTGACGGGGCTTAACCTGGATCAACTGGACCTGGCCGATGGCATGGTCCAGGTGCTGGGCAAGGGCAGCAAGACACGTTTGCTGCCCGTTGGCCGCAAAGCCCGTGAGGCCCTGGAGCTGTGGCTGCCGTTGCGGGCGCTGACCAACCCGGCCGACGACGCGGTATTTGTCAGCCAGCAAGGCCGGCGTCTCGGCCCGCGGGCGATCCAGGTGCGGGTCAAGGCCGCCGGTGAACGCGAACTGGGACAGAACCTGCATCCCCACATGCTCAGGCATTCCTTCGCCAGCCATCTGCTGGAGTCTTCCCAGGACCTGCGCGCCGTCCAGGAACTGCTCGGCCACTCCGACATCAAGACCACCCAGATCTATACCCACCTGGACTTCCAGCACCTGGCAACGGTCTATGACAGTGCCCACCCAAGGGCCAAACGAATCAAGGGCGACGAATCATGACCATCGAGCTCATCACTTTCGACCTCGACGACACCCTATGGGACACCGCCCCGGTGATCGCCAGTGCCGAGGCCATCTTACGCCAGTGGCTGACCGACAACGCCCCGAACCTGGGCAGCGTGCCGGTGGAGCATCTTTTTACCATTCGCGAGCAAGTGTTGCGCGAGGAGCCCGGCCTGAAGCACCGCATCAGCGCACTGCGCCGACGAGTGCTGTTCCGTGCCTTGCAGGACGCCGGTTATGACCAGTGGCAAGCCTCGGAGCTGGCGGACGAAGCGTTCGAAACATTCCTGCACGCCCGTCACCAATTGGAAATCTTTCCCGAGGTGCAGCCTACCCTGGAAATTCTGGCCAACCATTTCGCCCTCGGCGTGGTCACCAATGGCAACGCCGATGTACGTCGCCTGGGACTGGCGGATTATTTCAAGTTCGCCCTGTGCGCCGAGGACATCGGCATCGCCAAGCCTGACGCCCGGCTGTTCCACGAAGCCTTGCAACGCGGCGGCGCCACGGCGCAAACCGCCGTGCACATTGGCGATCATCCGGGTGACGACATCGCCGGCGCCCAACAGGCCGGCTTGCGGGCAATCTGGTTCAATCCGGCGGGTAAAACCTGGGATGCCGAGCATGTACCGGATGCAGAGATTCGCAGCCTGACCGAGCTGCCGGGGTTGCTGGCGGGGTGGCATAGCCAACCCTGAACCGCCTGTTTTGTGGCCACCAGAACTCAAACTGTGGGAGCGAGCCTGCTCGCGATAGCAATGTCACATCCAGCGTCGATGTGACAGATAGATCGCTATCGCGAGCAGGCTCGCTCCCACAGGATCCGCGGCGCCTGGCCTGAAGATTTTTATAGCCCATGAAAAAGCCCGCAGCGACGGCGGGCTTTTTCAGCAAGCAAGAAGCAGATGCTCAGATCGGGCGGCTGCCGTACTTGTTGTCCGGTTTCTTGGGCGGATCCGCAACAACGTTGGCCTCCACTTCCTGCACTTTACCGCCTCGGGCCAGGAACTCCTCCATGGCCTTGGCGAGCGCATCACGCTCCTTGTTCTTGGCCTCTACGCTCGGCAACTCGTCGACCGAAACCGCCGCCTTGGCCTTGCCTTTGGCGGTTGGCGCCGGTACATCGGCCCCATCGTCGTCGGCGACGTCTTCAGCCGCCGCTTCCAGGCCTTCTTCGGTCTCGTCTTCGTCACCTACTTCGAGGTCGTCGTTTTCCAGATCATCGTCGCTCATGTTCTACCTCATGACTTGCGAAAAGCAGATTAGTTATAGCCCAGCTTCGCCGTCTGTCGAAGGCTGCCAGAAAAAATTCAACATCCGCCGGCAATCAGCGGTTACTCCCCATCACCGTACAAAGTGGCGAGGACTTTACGAGCACCACCATGATCACGGTGCTCGCCCAGATAAACACCTTGCCAGGTACCCAATGCCAGCCGTCCCGCCGTGACCGGCAGGCTAAGCTGACACCCCAGCACGCTGGCCTTGAAGTGCGCCGGGAGGTCGTCCAGGCCTTCGTCGTTGTGCTCATAATCGGCGGTTCCTTGTGGGATCAGCCGATTGAAAAATCGTTCGAAGTCTCGACGCACCGCCGGATCGGCGTTCTCGTTGATGGTCAACGAGGCCGAGGTATGCTGCAGCCACAGATGCAACAGACCGACACGACATGCCCGGAGTTCAGGCAGGCCGGCGAGCAACTCGTCCGTTACCAGATGAAAGCCCCGAGGCCTTGCCCGCAGGGTTATCAGCGTCTGTTGCCACATACAGATCTCCGCACGTTCGGCGCGCATTCTAGCGCGCTCTGGGAAAAAACAAAGGGCCTAATACGCCTGCTTTGGTGTAAGCCGATGGCGGTAGAAAAACCCATGTCGCGTACATAACAAAAGACGTCGGAAAAACCGGTACATCCTGTGAGCAATGACAAACTCCAGACAAAAAAATGCCCGGCGAACCGGGCATTTTTTTTATTGCGTGTACTTACAGATTGTAGCCACGCTCGTTGTGCTGGGCCAGGTCCAGGCCGACCGCTTCTTCTTCCTCGGAGACACGCAGACCCATGACGGCGTCCAGGACTTTGAGAATGATGAAGGTGACGATCGCGGTGTAGATCACCGTGAAGCCTACACCCTTGAGCTGAATCCACACTTGCGCGCCGATATCAGTCACGGTGCCGAAGCCACCCAGGGCCGGCGCTGCGAACACACCGGTCAGGATCGCGCCCAGGATACCGCCGATGCCGTGCACGCCGAAGGCGTCCAGGGAGTCGTCATAGCCCATTTTGCGCTTGAGGGTAGTGGCGCAGAAGAAGCACACCACACCCGCCGCCAAGCCGATGACCAGGGCGCCCATCGGGCCCACGGTGCCGGCAGCCGGAGTAATCGCCACCAGACCCGCCACCACACCCGAGGCAATGCCCAGTGCGCTTGGCTTACCGTGGGTGATCCACTCGGCGAACATCCAGCCCAACGCCGCAGCAGCGGTTGCAATCTGGGTAACCAGCATTGCCATACCGGCGGTGCCGTTGGCCGCGATGGCGGAACCGGCGTTGAAGCCGAACCAGCCTACCCACAGCATGGCCGCACCCATCAAGGTGTAACCCAGGTTATGCGGTGCCATCGGGGTAGTCGGAAAACCCTTGCGCTTACCCAATACCAGGCACGCCACCAGGCCAGCAATACCGGCGTTGATGTGCACCACGGTGCCACCAGCGAAGTCCAGCACACCCCAGTCCCACATCAGGCCGCCGTTGCCGGACCAGACCATGTGCGCAATCGGTGCATACACCAGGGTGAACCACACGGCCATGAAGATCAGCATGGCGGAGAACTTCATCCGCTCGGCGAACGCGCCGACGATCAGGGCCGGGGTGATGATGGCGAACGTCATCTGGAAGGTGATGAACACCGCTTCAGGGAACAGGCCAGTCAGGCTACTAGGCGTGAGGCCCGCCAGGAATGCCTTGTTCAGACCGCCGACGAACGAATTGAAGTTGACGACGCCCTGCTCCATCCCCGTGGTGTCGAACGCAATGCTGTAGCCATAAATGACCCACAGGATGCTGATCAGACCGGTAATGGCAAAGCATTGCATCATCACGGAAAGAATGTTTTTCGACCGAACCATGCCGCCGTAGAACAGCGCCAGGCCGGGAATAGTCATGAACAGTACAAGAATTGTGGCAGTGAGCATCCAGGCAGTGTCGCCGGAGTTCAGGACTGGGGCTGCCGCTTCTTCTGCCATGGCCAGGCCAGGCGTTACGAAGGACAACAGGGCTCCTAGCCCTGCGAATTTACGCAGAGTCATATTGTTTTCTCCTGGGGCGTTGGGTTTGGCGGCTTAGATAGCGTCGGTATCGGTTTCGCCGGTACGGATGCGAATAGCCTGTTCCAGATTGACCACAAATATCTTGCCGTCACCAATCTTGCCGGTATTGGCGGCCTTGGTGATCGCCTCGATAACCCGGTCCAGATCCTTGTCGTCAATGGCGACATCGATCTTCACCTTGGGCAGGAAATCAACCACGTATTCCGCGCCGCGATACAGCTCGGTGTGACCTTTCTGCCGACCGAAGCCTTTGACCTCAGTAACGGTAATGCCCTGCACGCCGATTTCGGACAGCGACTCGCGCACGTCGTCCAACTTGAACGGCTTGATGATGGCAGTGACTAGCTTCATGAAACTTTCTCCCGAATTGGTGGACTTGCCCCAGGAAAACAAACCCGACTCAAGTCTAAGCGCAGTGCCTGGCTTTGTAACGCATCGTCGGCCCAAGTTGCCCGACCGGTGCCAGCTAACCACTCTGACGAAGCTCCCCGCCTCGCCGGCTGCACTGCATTCGTCACAGCGACTGCATCAGTGCATGGGTCATCAGCCACTAAGCAGAAACCTTGCCATCTGTGCCCAAACCTTCTGATTTCAGTCTCTTACCCACTGTGCCGGCTCGCGCCGCACCCCGAACAGGAACAATACGCACAACAACAGTGCGGCGATGCCCGGTCCAGTGCGCGAAAAGCGTGCACTCCTTGCTCGCCAATTGAATATAGACGCTGCGTGATACACTGCCCTCATCGTTTTCAGGACACCTGCCATGCTTGCGCCCAAAGACCTCCTCGACGCCCTCAGCGGCCACGCCTCCCGCCTATTGAGCGGCGACACACCCCTGCCCAAAAGCGAAATCGAAAGCCAGTTCAAGGCACTGCTACAAAGCGGGTTCAGCAAGCTGGATCTGGTCAGCCGGGAAGAATTCGACAGTCAGATGGTCGTACTGGCCCGGACCCGGGCGCGGTTGGAGAGCCTGGAGGCGAAGGTGGCGGAGCTGGAGGCGAAGATAAATCCTCCTACCGAATAAAATCCCCAGCAGGAGCTGCTGAAAGCTGCGATTTTTTGTCTCGCTCCCTGCAACGCTTTCTTGCCGAGACCTCAAGCCGACTAGGTCAGCCACTCGCGGCTCGCTGAGATTGACCTTGGGCCAGCGCAAGCGGCAACTCCAGGGTAAAGAGCGCGCCCTTGCCCGGCCCCGCGCTCTGCACTGTCAGCTCGCCGCCCATCTCGTGCGCAGCCAGAATGCAACTGTGCAGTCCAAAGCCGTGACCGTCGGCGCGCGTCGTAAAACCATGCTCGAACACCCGGTTGAGATTGTCCCTGGAGATACCCTCGCCGTTGTCCTCGACCTCGATCCGCACACGCTTGTCGTCAGTGGCCTTCAGACGCAGGGTAATGCGCGACGGTCGATCCGCCACCGAATCAAGCGCCTGCTTGGCGTTGTTGATTAGATTGATCAGTATTTGCAGCACCTTGTGCTTGTCCAGCAACATCATCGGAATATCGGCGAGCTCCTTGATCAGCGTCACATGATGACGCGCCAGGGACACATCGCAGATGCGCACCACATCCTCGATCAGCTCTCGCAGCGAACCCGGCTCCAGCACGCTGGAGTTACCGGCATAGGACTGCTGGGTGGCGACGATCTCCTTGATATGGTCGATGCTCTTGGTCAGTTGCACCAACTCATCGATCATGCTCCGCTGCTCGGCTGCCAGGGCTTCGGCCAACTTGCCAAGATAGCCGGGTAGCGCGCGACCTTTCGGATCGCTGCTGATAAAGGCGCCGAGATCATCGGAATGCTCCTTCATCAACTCAGCAACCCTGATCACACCCTGCCCCTTGGATGCGTGCACTTTCTCGTACAAGAGTCGGGCTGACACATTGACGCTATTGAGTACATTGCCCACGTTGTGCAGCACATTGGTGGCGATTTCCGCCATACCGGCCCGGCGCGCGGTAGTGACCAGTTCGGCCTGCGCCTCACGCAACTCGTCATTGACCCTGGCCAGTTGCTGCGGGCTGGGGATCTTAAGGGCCGCAGGCACCAGCCGGACCAGCAGGATGGCAGTAATCACCGAGGCGATAGCAGTGATTACCTTAACCAGCGCCGACAGCCAATAGTAGGGCTGCCAGATGGTCAGGATTTCCATCACATGGCTGGTCCCGCAGGCCAGGATGAACACACCAAAAGCCGTCAGCATCCAGTCAAAAGGCACGTCTTTGCGCTTGTGGATAAAGTACAGAAGGGTGAAGGGAATGGAGATGTAGGACAGGGTGATCAAGCCATCGGCAATGACATTGGTCCACAGCAAATCCGGCCGCCACATATAGCAATGCCCGTGGGGCATGAAGCGCTTGTCGGTTAACAGAGCCAGCAGATCGTTCATGGGCCACTCACTCCCTGTGCCGTAGATGCCGATTGGACAAATCGGAGTCTAGCAGCGCCTGGGGCGGTCATTTCGAAGGCACCGTGAAACGGACGCACAGCCCTGCTGAACGCACGCCCCCCTGCTGCCCTCGTATTCGCGCAGGCGATCGGCCATTCGCAACCGCAACATCCTGGCAAAATTTTCGCCTTCGATTGCCCCACCGAAAGCCTATCCACGACTAACCTTCAAGAGCCGCAGGACGCGGCCCCTTATTCACTCAAGGAACGATTGCATGTCGCTCGCCATTGTCCATAGCCGCGCCCAGGTGGGGGTGGAGGCTCCTGCCGTTACCGTCGAAGTCCATCTGGCTAATGGCTTGCCATCGCTGACGATGGTCGGTTTGCCTGAAGCGGCGGTGAAGGAAAGCAAGGACAGGGTACGCAGCGCGATCATCAATTCGGGCCTGAATTTCCCGGCGCGGCGCATCACGCTGAACCTGGCGCCGGCGGATCTGCCCAAGGACGGCGGGCGGTTCGACCTGGCGATTGCCCTGGGGATCCTGGCGGCCAGCGTACAGGTGCCGACCCTGATGCTGGACGATGTGGAATGTCTCGGGGAGTTGGCGTTGTCCGGCGCGGTGCGCCCGGTGCGCGGTGTGTTGCCCGCGGCGCTGGCGGCGCGCAAGGCCGGGCGTACGCTGCTGGTGCCGCGAGCGAATGCCGAGGAAGCCTGTCTGGCATCGGGGCTGAAGGTGATCGCGGTGGATCATCTGCTTGAAGCGGTAGCCCACTTCAATGGCCATACCCCGGTGGCGCCTTATGTTTCCAACGGGCTGCTCTCGGCGAGCAAGCCCTATCCTGACCTGAATGAAGTACAAGGCCAGGTCGGGGCCAAGCGCGCATTGCTGATCGCCGCTGCGGGAGCCCATAACCTGTTGTTCAGCGGACCACCAGGCACTGGCAAGACACTGCTCGCAAGCCGTTTACCGGGGTTGTTGCCGCCACTGGCTGAAAGTGAAGCCCTGGAGGTCGCCGCGATTCAGTCGGTCGCCAGTTGCGTACCGTTGAGCCATTGGCCGCAGCGCCCGTTTCGTCAACCGCATCACTCGGCGTCCGGCCCGGCGCTGGTGGGAGGCGGCTCAAAGCCGCAACCGGGAGAGATCACCCTCGCCCACCATGGCGTGCTGTTTCTCGATGAACTGCCGGAGTTCGACCGCAAGGTTCTTGAGGTCTTGAGGGAGCCGCTGGAATCGGGCCACATCGTGGTTTCGCGCGCTCGTGACCGGGTGCGCTTTCCGGCGCGTTTCCAGTTGGTGGCGGCGATGAATCCCTGCCCCTGTGGATACCTTGGCGAGACCAGTGGCCGATGCTCGTGTACGCCGGACATGGTGCAGCGCTACCGCAATAAACTCTCCGGCCCCTTACTGGACCGCATCGACCTGCACCTGACCGTCGCCCGGGAAGCCACGGCGTTGAGCCCAAAAAGCGAATCCGGTGCGGATACGGCTACCGTAGCCGAGCAAGTGGCCGAGGCCCGCGAACGCCAGCAAAAGCGCCAAGGATGCGCCAACGCGTTCCTGGATCTGCCGGGTTTGCGTCGGCATTGCAAGTTATCCACAACCGATGAAACCTGGCTGGAAACCGCCTGCGAACGACTGACCCTGTCGCTGCGAGCTGCCCACCGCCTGCTCAAGGTCGCCCGTACGCTAGCGGACCTTGAGCAAGCGGATCGAATCAGTCGGGAGCACTTGGCCGAAGCATTGCAATACCGGCCCGCCACGCCCTGATGGGCATCATGGCTTGCTCAGGTCCACCAGCGGCGTATTTCGTACTTCGGTTTGCTGGGCGCCCTGGATTTCATCGATACGTTTGAGGGCTTTATCCACGGCACCTTTATCCGCCAACAGGCTGTAGTGGATCTGGAACTGCTTCTGCTCTTTTGGCGCGATGGTGGGCACCAGGCCCAGTGGCCGTTGATACCGGCGGTTATAGGAAAAACTGGTGCCCGGCTCCAGCCCGGTCACGTAACCCTGACCTTGGGTATCGGTGTTTTTCCACAGGGAGAACACGGGGAGCGTGCCGGTGTTGAAGCCCACCGATACACCGAGGCTACCGGCCTTGTTGTGCAGCACGGTGAGGGTGTCGCCCTTGGCATCGGCATAAGGCACGACGTTGTAGACGGTTTCGTCGTAGTCCTTGGTTGGCCCTCGGTAGGTTTGCCAATCCGCCAGATCGCCCTTGGCCTTGTCGTTGAACGGCGAGACCTGCTTGACCGGCGCCGCGAAGCGAGCCCCCTGCTCCAGGAACGGTGTACTGAAATTGCTGTGGTAAAGCGCTTGGTATTCCTTCGGATAGTCGCCGTTGTTGGTCAGCGTGTCCTTGAGTGCGAAGCTCACGCTGCCGGGCTCGGTCAGCAGTTCGGTTTGTACCGAGAAATCGACTTTCTTGAAGGCTTGCTCCTTCAGCTCGCCCCGCAGAGTAATCGCATAAGGCGGTTTTTCATCGATGTGCAGCGTCACTTTGTTGGCCGGGATGTTGGCGGCGCGGCCATGCAGCGTCAGCAGCTCGCCGTTGTCCATGCCGGGATGGCCGACCCATTCGTAGCCACAGCGGGTCACCAGCTCGTTGAAGCCTTCGAGCCAGCCCAGTCCACCGCGGCCGTTGAGCTCAATAAACGATGGATTGACCACTTCCTTGACCGGCGAATCCCAGCCCATACGCACTTCACCGACCGAGGCCTGCAGCACGTTCATGCCCCGTGTTGGGACGACCGAGAGCTTCATCGTGCCGTTGTCGATATCGACGATGCTGACGCCTTCCTGCCGACCGCCATGCAGGGTGCGCATTGTCACGGAAAAGGGCTTGTCGGTTTTCACGCCTAGCTGCTGGCTGGTGATTTTCCAGGGCTGAGCGGCTTTATCGGTGTCGAGCAGGACGTAATCCCAGGCCATGGCGTGGGACGTAGCGCCCAGGGCGCTGAGGGCAATGACAAGTTTGAGCGGAGTCATAAGGGCAGCCTTTTCTTGGAGTTGTGCGGTTTTTATAGACTTGAAGAAACGTTTCAGCAAGCTTAAAAACAGCGATAACCTTGAAAACCGCAAACGCCCGCTCGCCGCCAAGCCCCTGTGGGAGCGAGCCTGCTCGCGATAGCGGTGGGTCAGTGGCGGGGATGTTGGCTATGCCACTGTTGTCGCGAGCAAGCTCGCTCCAGAGGGATCTGGGGTGAACTTGCTCGCGATGAGTCTGCAGGACGCCTCAGCGGAACCGGTCAACCTCTTTGCGCAGGTCCTGCGCCAGTTTTTCCAGTTCCTTGGCGGTGATCGCCAGGTTCGAGACCACTTCGCGCTGTTCGCTGTTGGCCATGGCGATGCTTTGCAGGTTGCTGCTGAGCAGGGTCGCGGTGCTGCTTTGCTCCTGAGTGGCGGTGGTGATCGCCGCGAATTGCTGGCCTGCCGAACGGCTTTGCTCGTCGATGCGCGCCAGGGCCGAGGCCACATTGGCATTGCGCGACAAGCCTTCTTGCATCAACAAGTTGCCTTTCTCCATCGTACTGATGGCGTTACCGGTTTCCTGCTGGATGCTATTGATCATGCCGGAAATTTCGTCAGTGGCCTGACGGGTACGGGACGCCAGGCTACGAACTTCGTCAGCCACTACGGCAAAGCCCCGACCCTGCTCACCCGCACGGGCGGCTTCGATGGCCGCGTTGAGCGCCAGCAGGTTGGTCTGCTCGGCGATCGAGGTGATCACCCCGACGATGCCGCCGATTTCCTGGGAGCGCTGGCCCAAGGTGTTGATGACCGTGGCAGTGCTGTTCAGTGCGCCAGCAATTTGCTCCAGCGACGAGGA
The DNA here is from genome assembly GCF_901007645.1 of Pseudomonas sp. FG-3G. Taxonomy (NCBI): domain Bacteria; kingdom Pseudomonadati; phylum Pseudomonadota; class Gammaproteobacteria; order Pseudomonadales; family Pseudomonadaceae; genus Pseudomonas; species Pseudomonas sp. FG-3G. The sequence goes on along the minus strand of NZ_CAAKGZ010000045.1, from coordinate 50,592 downwards.
TGCTTCATCCATCGACGTACGACCGATGCGGGTTTGCTGGGCGTTATCCTGGGCCAGGCGTTCGGTATTGCCCATGTTATCGGCGATGTTCAACGAGGTCGCGCTGAACTCTTCCACTGCGCCAGCCATGCTGGTGATTTCGCCGGACTGCTGCTCCATGCCCTCATAGGCCCCGCTGGACAACCCGGACAGGGCCTGGGCGCGGCTGTTGACCTCTTGCGAGGCCTTGCGGATATGTTCGACCATGGTCGACAGGGCCTGGCTCATCTGGTTGAAGGCACGGGCCAACTGACCGATTTCGTCGTGGCTCGACACATTCAGACGCACGCTCAGGTCGCCGGCGCCCAGCGCCTCGGCCTGGCGCACCAGATCGCCCAGCGGGGCCAGTTTGCTGCGCAGCAGCCACACCGCCGAGCCCACGGCCAGCAACATGGCCAGCAAGCTGCCGATAGCCAGTTGCGTACCGACACTCCAGGTCACGGCGCGAATCTCGGCTTTCGGCATGCTCGCCACCACCGCCCACGGACCGTCCTCGAACGGCACGGCAACGCTGTAGAAATCTTCAGCGGTATCGCTCCAGAACACACCTTGGCCTGGCTTCTTGACCAACTCCTTGATGGTCCCGGTCGCCTGCTCCAGCGCCTGCACACCCGCTGGCGGAACCAACCATTTGTTTTGCTCATCCAGTACCGCCAGCGAACCGGTCTGACCGATACGGAAGCGCTTGAGGTTCTCGAACTGGGCGTTCTGTGCGTCGGTGTAATCGAATCCCACATACAACACGGCAATGATCTTACCGCTGCTATCGCGTACGGGGGTGTACTGCGACATGTAAAAGCGCCCGAAAAGCAGGGCCCGACCAATGTAGCTCTGCCCACTCATGACCGGGGCATAAGCCGGGCCGGCACGGTCGAGCAAGGTGCCGATCGCCCGCGAACCGTCCTGCTTGGTCAAGGAAGTGCTCACGCGGATGAAATCGTCGCCGCTGCGCACGAACACTGTCGCCACTCCGGCGGTCGTCTGCCTGAACTCATCAACTTCCTTGAAGTTGTTGTTCAGCACTTCGCTGCCCAGTCTCAGGGTTGGAGCCTGCACGCCTGCCACCGCGACCGGCTCGTCCGGGTGCACGCTCAGGCCTGCGCTGAAACGTTTATCGAACAGCCCGCTCAATCGCTGCGTGCTTTCACGCAGGGTGCCATGGAACGTATTGAGCTGGTCGGCCATCAGGCGCGCTTCGCTGGCCAGGTGTTCTTCACGGGTCGCGAGGTTGGCGGAGTCCAGCGAGCGCAGGGCAAAGACGGTGCTGCCGGAGATCACGATCGCCAGTATCACGGCAAGGGCGAGGCCCAGCTGTGAGGCGATTCGGGCACGAGGTTGAGACATGACGGCTCCTAGCCAAGTGACCGGATCATCCTGATCACGTCGCACACTCGGCAATTTTATTCGGGTGATATGTAGGCAGTCCCTTTCTAATACGAAAGTACTACTTCCACACATTCGGCGGCGAAACCGAATACTTGAGCGCTTTGGAAGGAATAATGCCAAGTGGCTAGCACGGGAGCTTCAACGATTCAGCCCAGACGCTTTACGTCGGGTAATTGCATGGCCTTCACTTCGCCCTGGAGAAAATCGCTCAGACGGCGCAAACGTTCACCTCCTGGACGGGTTTTCGGCCAGACGAGGTAATAGTGCTCGCCGCTGGCGACGGCGGTAGGCCATGGCAGGCTCAAGCGCCCTTGGGCCACGTCCTCGGCCACCATCAACAGATCACCCATGGACACGCCGTAGCCGCGCGCCGCGGCGATCATGCCCAGTTCCAGCGTATCGAACACCTGCCCGCCCTTGAGCGAGACCTGATCGGACAGACCCATGCGCGAAAGCCAGTTGCGCCAATCACGACGGTCCGGCGTGGGATGCAGCAATTCTGCGCTGGCCAACCGCGCCACATCCCAGGGCTGGTCGTTCAACAGGTTCGGTGCGCCTACCGGAATCAGCTCCTCGGGAAACAGCAAGCTTGCCTCCCAGTCGCTAGGAAAATGCCCGTTGCCCAGTAATACCGCGCAATCGAAAGGCTCGGTGTTGAAGTCCACTGAATCGACGTCCATCCAGGCGCTGGTCAGTTGCACTTCATTGCCGGGCTGAAGATGCCGGAAGCGGCTCAGGCGCGCCAACAGCCAACGCATGGTCAGCGTGGACGGCGCCTTCATGCGCAGGATGCCATCTTCGCCGTGCAAGGTATGACAGGCCCGTTCCAGCGCCATGAAACCCTCACGCACGCCCGGTAGCAGCAACCGCGCCGCTTCGGTCAACTGCAGGTTGCGACCACTGCGCTGGAACAGCCGACAGGCAAAGTGCTCTTCGAGTGTACGAATATGCCGGCTGACGGCACTTTGAGTAATCGATAGTTCTTCAGCCGCCCGGGTGAACGAGCTGTATCGCGCCGCCGCTTCGAATGCCCGTAACGCATAAAGAGGAGGGAGACGACGAGACATCGGGAAAAGCTCCTATGGCGATATTTACGCACCCTATCAGAAAGTTATCAGCATGAGTTTTAATCATGCTAGTGATCGCTTTTATCCTTTTGTGCAAACCGCTGAGAGCGCCGAGAATCGCCGTTTTACAGCCTTGTTTGAACATGGAGTGTGATGATCATGCGGCATCCGGTGCGAATCGAACTGTGGGCTATCCTGCGGCTGGCAGGGCCGTTGATTGCCTCGCAGTTGGCGCACATGCTGATGGTCCTGACCGACACCCTGATGATGGCGCGCCTGAGTCCCGAGGCCCTGGCAGGCGGCGGGCTCGGAGCGGCGACCTATTCATTCGTGTCGATTTTCTGCATCGGTGTGATCGCCGCAGTGGGCACATTGGTGGCGATTCGGCAGGGTGCCGGTGATGTCGAAGGCGCCACCCGACTGACTCAGGCCGGGTTGTGGCTGGCCTGGTTGATGGGGTTGGTGGCCGGGCTCCTGTTGTGGAACCTCAAGCCGGTACTGTTGCTGTTCGGCCAGACCGAAACCAACGTCCTGGCCGCCGGCCAGTTCCTGCTGGTGCTGCCATTCGCCCTGCCCGGCTATCTGAGTTTCATGGCCCTGCGCGGCTTTACCAGCGCCATTGGCCGGGCTACCCCAGTGATGGTGATCAGTCTCGGCGGCACGGTGGCCAACTTCCTGCTCAATTACGCACTGATCACCGGCATGTTCGGCCTGCCAAAACTGGGCCTGATGGGAATCGGCCTGGTCACGGCCATCGTCGCCAACTGCATGGCTCTGGCCCTGGCCTGGCATATTCACCGGCATCAAGCCTACCGCGCTTATCCGTTGCTCAATGGTCTGTCGCGGCCCAATCGCCAGTACCTCAAGGAACTGTGGCGCCTGGGTCTGCCCATTGGCGGCACTTACGCAGTGGAAGTCGGGCTGTTCGCGTTCGCCGCGCTGTGCATCGGCACCATGGGCAGCACGCCATTGGCAGCGCACCAGATCGCTCTGCAGATTGTCTCGGTGGCATTCATGGTCCCGGCGGGAATGTCATATGCGATCACCATGCGCATCGGCCAGCACTATGGCGCCGGGCAACTGCTGATGGCACGGCTGGCCGGTCGGGTCGGAATTGGCTTCGGCGCAGCGGTCATGCTGGCGTTCGCGATGGTGTTCTGGTTGCTGCCAAACCCATTGGTCGGCTTGTTCCTGGACCACGACGATCCGGCGTTTCGCGGAGTAATCGAGCTGGCGGTGAGCCTGTTGGCGGTAGCGGCGTGGTTCGAGCTGTTCGACGGTGCGCAAACCATTGCCATGGGCTGTATCCGTGGGCTCAAGGACGCCAAGACCACCTTCCTGGTGGGCCTGGGCTGTTATTGGCTGATTGGCGCACCGGCGGCATGGTGGATGGCCTTCCATCTGCACTGGGGCCCGACCGGCGTCTGGTGGGGCCTGGCCCTTGGTCTGGCCTGCGCGGCGGTGAGCCTGACCCTGGCATTTGAGTGGAAGATGAAGCGAATGATCCGCAGTGAGCCTCTGCGGCACCAGGGCTTTGAAACTGTCCAGGCCGACTGAAATCCCATGCGGGAGCAGGCTCGCTCCCACAAGGCTTGGTGTCAGCCGATTTCCAGCACCGACTGCTGGCTGCCGTCAAACGTCAGGTATTCCACCAGTTCCGCCAGGGGCAACGGCTTGCTGATCAAAAAGCCCTGCACCTGGTCGCAGCCGTAACCGCGCAGCAAATCCAGTTGCTCCCGGGTTTCCACGCCCTCGGCCACCACTTCCAGGTTGAGGTTGTGGGCCAGGTTGATCATCGCATGGACCAATTTGCGATTTTCCTCGCGCTGCTCCATGCCACCCACGAAGCTCTTGTCGATCTTGAGCAAGGCGATGGGCAGGCTGTTGAGGTGCACGAACGAGGAGAAGCCGGTGCCGAAATCGTCCAGGGAAAAGCGCACCCCCAGGCGACCCAGGGCGTCCATGGTCTGCTTGACCAGTTCGCTGCGGCGCATGACGGCGGTTTCGGTGAGTTCGAATTCCAACCACTGCGCCTCGACACCGCGTTCGGCGATCAGGCGGCTCAGGGTCGGCAGCAACTGGCTGTCCTGGAACTGCCGGAACGACAGGTTGACCGCCATGTGCAGGGGCGCCAATCCCCTTTCACGCAGCGCCTGCATGTCCCGCAATGCCCGGGAAATCACCCAGTAGCCCAGCGGTACGATCAGCCCGCTCTGTTCGGCCAGTGGCACGAACTCACTGGGGGGCAATAGCCCGCGTTCGTTATGACGCCAGCGCACCAGGGCTTCGAGGCCGACGATGGTGCCGCCATCTAGGCTCAGCCGGGGTTGGTAATGCAACTCCAGCTCGTCACGCCGCAGCGCCCGCCGCAACTCGCTCTCCAGGTCGGCGAGGCTGCGGGCGTTACGATTGATGCGTTCGTTGAAGATATGAAAGGTGCAGCCCTGGGTGCTCTTGGCCTGCTGCATGGCGATATGGGCGTGCCACATCAGCGGGTCCGCGCCGGCCTGGGCGCGAGCGTGGGCGATCCCCAGGCTGCAACCGATCAGCAGGCTTTCGCCATCGACCCAATAGGGTTCGGCCATGGCTTCGGTGATGCGCTCGGCCATCCACTCAGCCCGCTGAGGCGCCCTGCGGGTGTCGATCAGCAGCGCAAATTCGTCGCTGCCCAAGCGCGCCAGTTGATCGCCGGCTTCGAGCGAACCTTTGAGCCTCGACACTACTTGCAGGATCAAACGGTCACCGGCCTGGTGGCCGAGGGCATCGTTGGCATGACGGAAGTTATCCAGATCCAGATGCCCGAGCGCCAGGCCACGGCCTTCGTTTTCAGCCAGGCGCGCTGCCAGCAGGGTCTGGAAGCCCTGGCGATTGGCGATGCCGGTCAGCGGATCCTGTTCGGCAAGCCGCTGCAGCGTGTTTTCCAGCACTCCGCGCTCGCGCACATGGCGCAGGCAACGGCGCAGAGTGGCGCCATCGAGCACATCACGTACCAGCCAATCGCTGACACCATCAGGTGCAGTGGTGGGCTCGTGCTCGAGCAACAGGACCGTCGGCAAACGGCAACGACCGGGTGCCGGCTGCAACGCCGCGACGGTCAGCAGCACCGCGTTGTGGTTGTCTTCGAACAGGCTGCTGACCGACTCCCAGCTCGGGGCACTGATCAACACGACCGACGGCCCCATGGGGGCCAGGCACTCGCGCAAAATCGCTGACCATATCGGCTCTTCGGCCAATAGCAGCAAACGCAAGGGTTCGACAGACGTTGACAAGCTGACTCCCTAGACTCTGCAAGGTAATAGGCGCAGGGCATTATGACCTGCTGACCGCTAATGACCAATGCCAATGGTTCTCAAACACTTGCTTCAGACGGCTTTTCTTACCCTCGAAGCCGAACGCTGGACGCCCATTCGCCCCACATCCTGCGTGAAAGTAACAAAAGCGGCAAATGACAATGCAGTGTTGCGTCACAAGTCGGACAGAGCAGCACAATTCTGTGAGCCTGTTAAAATGCCGGCCCATTTCGCAAACGACTCCCTGACCCTGTCATGTCCCGACTCAATCCCCGGCAGCAAGAAGCCGTGAACTATGTCGGCGGCCCTCTTTTGGTGCTCGCCGGTGCAGGCTCCGGCAAGACCAGTGTGATCACCCGCAAGATCGCGCACCTGATCCAGAACTGCGGTATCCGCGCCCAGTACATCGTCGCCATGACCTTCACCAACAAAGCCGCCCGGGAAATGAAAGAGCGGGTCGGCGGCCTGCTGCGCGCCGGTGAGGGCCGTGGCCTGACGGTCTGCACTTTCCACAACCTGGGCCTGAACATCATCCGCAAGGAACATGCACGGCTGGGCTACAAGCCGGGTTTCTCGATTTTCGACGAGACCGATGTCAAGGCGCTGATGACCGACATCATGCAAAAGGAATACTCGGGCGACGACGGCGTGGACGAGATCAAGAACATGATCGGCGCCTGGAAAAACGATCTGATCCTGCCGCCCCAAGCCTTGGAAAACGCCCGCAATCCCAAGGAGCAGACCGCCGCCATCGTGTACGCCCATTACCAGCGCACGCTCAAGGCGTTCAACGCGGTGGACTTCGACGACCTGATCCTGCTGCCGGTCAAGCTGTTCCAGGACCACGCCGACATCCTCGAGAAATGGCAGAACAAGGTCCGCTACCTGCTGGTGGATGAATACCAGGACACCAATGCCAGCCAGTATCTGCTGGTGAAGCTGCTGATTGGCATCCGCAACCAGTTCACCGTGGTGGGCGACGACGACCAGTCGATCTACGCCTGGCGTGGTGCGCGGCCGGAAAACCTGATGTTGCTCAAGGAAGACTACCCGTCGCTCAAAGTGGTGATGCTGGAGCAGAACTACCGCTCCACCAGCCGCATCCTGCGCTGCGCCAACGTGCTGATCTCCAACAACCCCCACGAGTTCGAAAAGCAACTGTGGAGCGAGATGGGCCACGGCGACGAGATCCGCGTGATTCGCTGCCGCAACGAAGACGCCGAAGCCGAGCGCGTGGCCATGGAAATCCTCAGCCTGCACCTGCGCACGGACCGACCGTACAGCGATTTTGCCATCCTGTATCGCGGTAACTACCAGGCCAAGCTGATCGAGCTGAAATTGCAGCATCACCAGATCCCCTATCGCCTGTCGGGGGGCAACAGCTTTTTCGGCCGTCAGGAAGTGAAGGACCTGATGGCTTATTTCCGCCTGATCGTGAACCCGGACGACGACAACGCCTTCTTGCGGGTGATCAACGTCCCACGCCGGGAAATCGGCTCGACCACCCTGGAAAAACTCGGCAACTACGCCACCGAGCGCAAGATCTCGATGTACGCCGCCACTGACGAAATCGGCCTGGGCGAGCATCTGGACAGCCGCTTCACCGACCGTCTGGCGCGCTTCAAGCGCTTCATGGACAAGGTGCGCGAACAGTGCGCCGGCGAAGACCCGATCTCGGCGCTGCGCAGCATGGTCATGGACATCGACTACGAGAACTGGCTGCGTACCAACAGCTCCAGTGACAAGGCCGCGGACTACCGCATGGGCAACGTCTGGTTCTTGATCGAGGCGTTGAAAAACACTCTGGAAAAGGACGAAGACGGCGACATGACCGTCGAGGACGCCATCGGCAAACTCGTGCTGCGGGACATGCTCGAACGCCAGCAGGAAGAGGAAGACGGCGCCGAAGGCGTGCAGATGATGACCCTTCACGCCTCCAAGGGCCTGGAATTCCCCTACGTGTTCATCATGGGCATGGAAGAAGAAATCCTGCCCCACCGCTCCAGCATCGAAGCCGACACCATCGAAGAAGAACGGCGCCTGGCCTACGTCGGTATTACCCGCGCACGTCAGACGCTGGCCTTTACCTTCGCCGCCAAGCGCAAGCAATACGGCGAGGTGATCGACTGCGCCCCGAGCCGCTTCCTCGATGAGCTGCCGCCGGACGACTTGGCCTGGGAAGGCAATGACGACACACCGACCGAGGTCAAGGCCGTTCGCGGCAATAGCGCCCTGGCCGATATACGAGCGATGCTCAAGCGCTAGAATCGACTACTTTTTACCGAACTTTTTACCAAATCCAGGGGCGCCGAAGGCGTCATTAAAGGAGGCTTGATGGAAGCCCTGCACCAGAAAATTCGTGAACACGGCATCGTACTTTCCGATCAGGTTCTGAAAGTCGATGCTTTTCTGAACCACCAGATCGACCCGCAATTGATGAAGCTGATCGGCGACGAATTTGCCGCGCTGTTCAAGGACTCGGGCATCACTAAAATCGTTACCATCGAAGCCTCGGGAATTGCCCCGGCGATCATGACCGGCCTGAACCTGGGCGTTCCGGTGATTTTCGCCCGCAAGCAACACTCTCTGACCCTGACGGAGAACCTGTTGTCCGCGACCGTGTATTCGTTCACAAAAAAGACCGAAAGCACCGTGGCCATCAGCCCGCGCCACCTGACCAGCAGCGACCGGGTACTGATCATTGATGACTTCCTGGCCAACGGCAAAGCCTCCCAGGCGCTGATCTCCATCATCAAGCAGGCCGGCGCCACCGTGGCAGGCTTGGGGATCGTGATCGAGAAATCGTTCCAGGGTGGACGTGCGGAGCTGGATGCCCAAGGCTATCGCGTTGAATCGTTGGCCCGGGTGCAATCGCTGGCCGGTGGTGTCGTGACCTTTATCGAATAATCGCCCTGCATCCCTGTGGGAGCGAGCCTGCTCGCGATGAGGCCGGCACATCCAACACCAATGTTGACTGACAGTCCGCCATCGCGAGCAGGCTCGCTCCCACAGGGGCTTTGAAGTGGCCGTTAAGGCGCGGTGATCTTGAGACCAGCGAGCAACAAGCGCTGGCCCAGCTCTTCTTTCAGCCCTTCGGGGCTCGCCAACTGCATCCGCTCCAAATGCTCGGGAAACTCCGACGGCGGCGGCGCATCCAGCGCAGCCTTGCCCAGCTCCAGCATTTCGGTGAGTTTGAACTTGCTCTTGAGCCAGTTCAGCGCCCGCAACAGGTCCCGCTCCACCCCGTCGAAATCGCTGCCCAGCGGATACTCCGGGAACAAATTAGGATGCCGTGCCTGGATGGCCTGCAAGCGTTCCGAGGTGTTCTCGGCGAAGCGCGGATCGAGGCGAAAATCCTTCGGCAACTTGCCGGCATTTTGCGCCTGCTCGATCAGCTCCGGCTGGAAGCGTGAGTCGCTGATGTTCAGCAGCGCCTCGATCACCGCGGCATCAGTCTTGCCCCGCAGGTCAGCGATACCGTATTCAGTCACCACGATGTCTCGCAAGTGTCGGGGAATGGTGCAATGGCCGTATTCCCAGACGATGTTCGAACTGATCTCGCCCCCCGCCTCGCGCCAACTGCGCAGAAGCAGAATGGAGCGCCCGCCCTCCAGCGCATGGCCCTGGGCAACGAAGTTGTACTGCCCGCCGACGCCGCTGAGTACGCGACCATCTTCCAGTTGGTCCGCCACCCCGGCGCCCAGCAAGGTCATGGTGAAAACCGTGTTGATAAAACGTGCATCGAGTCGCTGCAGGCGCTTGAGTCTTTCCTGGCCGTACAGCTCGTTGATGTAACTGATGCGGGTCATGTTGAATTCGAGGCGCCGACTCTGGGGCAGCTCGCGCAAGCGTTCGTAAAAACTGCGAGGGCCGAGGAAGAATCCGCCATGGATGCAGATGCCATCGGGTTGCGCCGCCTCGTCGAGGGTGCCGGCGTTGGCTCGTTCCTGGGTCGGCTCGTCGGGATAGACCCTGCGCCGGATAATTCCGGCCTCTGCCAGCACCAGCAAGCCGTTGACGAACATTTCGCTGCAACCGTACAACCCTTTGGCAAAGGGTTCGACCCCGCCCTCACGCTCGATCAACTGCGCCCACTGGCTGAGATTCAGCTCCGCCAGCAACGCCTGGTAAGCGGCATTGTCGGCTTGACGCGCCAGCAGCGCCGCCGTCAACGCATCGCCCATGGAGCCGATGCCGATCTGCAACGTACCGCCGTCACGCACCAGGGCACTGGCGTGCAGGCCGATCATATGATCCTGAAACCCCACCGGCATATTCGGCGTGGAAAACAGCGTGTGGCTGTCCTTTTCGTCGATCAACAGGTCGAACGTGTCGATGCCGACTTCCGCATCACCGGGCATGTAGGGCAGATCACTGTGAACCTGGCCCACCATGAGGATGGTCTCCCCCGCCGCACGCCGCTTGGCGACCATCGGCAACAGGTCGAGGGTGATGTCCGGGTTGCAACTCAGGCTCAGGCGGTCAGGATGCTGCGCATCACTGGCCACCAGTTGCGCGATCAGGTTCAAGCCAGCGGCATTGATGTCCCGCGCGGCGTGGCTGTAGTTGCTGCTGACGTAATCCTGCTGGGCCGACTCGCTGTGCAACAGGCTGCCCGGTTGCAGGAAGAATTGCTGGACGTGGATGTTGGCCGGCAGGCTGTCACGGTGCAGATCGGCCAGGTAATCCAGTTCCGGATAATCGCCAAAGACCCGTTCGATAAAGGGCTCGAGAAAGCGCTTCTGCAAACCATCGCCCAGATTGGGTCGGCCCAGGCTCAGAGCGGTGTAGATGGTCAGTTGTCGCTCAGGCAGTTGCGCGATACGCCGGTACAGGGCGTTGGCGAACAGATTGGGTTTGCCCAACCCCAGGGGCATCCCCAGATGAATGTGCGCTGGCAGGCGCGCGAGTACGTCATCCACCGCCTGTTCGATTGAACACAACTGCACCATCCGACCCTCCGGGACATTCCATGAATGTGGGTTGGACCGAGCTTGCCGGGTCTTGGTTGCGATGAACAGCCTTTGTAAAACCACCGGGCACAAAAAAGCCGCTCGTAAGCGGCTTTCTTGTGGAAGATGCTGGCTATTACAGACCCGACATCTCTTTGATCGCGCCCATGAGCTCTTCATCCGAGCAATCGGCGCAGGTGCCTTTAGGCGGCATGGCGTTGATGCCAGTGATCGCCTTGGCCAGGATGCCGTCGAGGCCGCCCTGATGATCGGCGCGCTCTTTCCAGGCAGCCGTGTCGCCGATTTTCGGAGCGCCCAGCAGGCCGGTGCCGTGGCAAGCATTGCAGTGTTTTGCAATAACATCCTTCGGCGTCTTGGCTCCACCGCCGCCAGCCGAAGCCACGACCTCCATGCCCTTGCATTCCTGCCCCTGAACGCAGACCTGGCCGACCGGTTCAAGGCGCTTGGCGATTTCGTCGTTGGGCGCTGCTTGGACACTGGCTGCCCATAGGGCCAATACGGTTGCTGGTGCAGCCAGCATTTTCATAATTAGATTCACGCGTACACCCTCAATGGTGGCTAGTCACGCCTGCGGCCACGGTTTGCAGGCGGGCGCAAGTATAGCGGGAAGGCCGTCACACTGAAACAACCCCAAAGTCGCAAGGGTCTTGTTTGTCATGACAGCTCATCCTTCGGGCGCCTTTGCCGTCCGGGCACGGCGCCTCTTTTCCTAGAAATTGGCCGGTGTGGCTGCGCTGATCAGTCGCGCCGGCGCATCGAACGGATTACGGAAACGGTGTGGCTTGGTGCTCTCGAAATAGTAGCTATCGCCCGCTTCGAGTACGAAGGTTTCGGCGCCGACCACCAACTCCAGCCGCCCTTCCACCAGAATCCCGGTCTCTTCGCCCTCATGGGTAAGCATCTCGTCACCGGTATCGGCGCCAGGCGGGTAGATCTCGTTGAGAAAGGCAATCGCCCGGCTGGGGTGCGCCCGGCCCACCAGTTTCATGGTGACGGCACCGTCGGAAATGTCGATCAGTTCATTGGCTTTGTAGACGATCTGAGTCGGTTTCTCCTGCAGAATTTCTTCGGAGAAAAACTCGACCATGGACATGGGAATCCCGCCAAGGACCTTACGCAGCGAGCTGATCGAGGGGCTGACGCTGTTTTTCTCGATCATCGAAATGGTGCTGTTGGTGACGCCCGCGCGCTTGGCGAGTTCACGCTGGGAAAGGCCTTTGAGTTTACGAATGGATTGCAGTCGTTCACCGACGTCCAATGCTGGAGCCTCCAGGGAATCAGGTTGTGTGGAAAGTGAGCGTTATCATGGCGACAGCGTTCAGTATTTACAACACTTTGACCTCAATCCCGTGCGGTGAAGCGACTTTCGGTAGATTGCGCTTTGCGTCAGCCCCCGGAATAGAGCCGTGGAACCCGGCGCAGGTTGCAGAAAATCTGATAAGGAATCGTGCCGGCCGCCTTCGCGACATCACTGGCCAGGATAGTCTTGCCCCACAGCTCCACGGTCGAACCGAGCCCGGCGTTGGGGATATTCGTCAAGTCGACACACAGCATGTCCATGGAGACCCGACCGACCAGTTGACTAGGCTGCCCGTGCACCAGCACCGGCGTACCGTTCGGCGCCTGGCGCGGGTAACCGTCGGCGTATCCCATGGCAACCACGCCGACCCGCGTCGGTTGCGCGGTGACAAAACGGGCGCCATACCCCACCGGCTCGCCGGCGGGCAATTCACGCACGCTGATGATCTTGGACTCCAGAGTCATGACCGGCTGCAGCCGCGCAGCGACGGCGTTGGCTTCCTCGAAGGGGGTCGCACCGTACAGCATGATGCCTGGCCGCACCCAGTCGCTTGGTATTTGCGGCCAACCCAGCACTGCCGGGGAGTTGCGCAAACTGATCTGCGCCGCCAGCCCCTGGCGGGCCGCCTCGAACACGGCCAGTTGCTCGGTGCTGCTGGGATCGTGCAGTTCATCGGCGCGGGCGAAATGGCTCATCAACACGATCTTCGCCACCTTGCCGCTGGCCAGCAGTCGACGATAGGCCGCCTGATAATCCGCCGGATGCAGCCCCACCCGATGCATCCCCGAGTCGAGCTTGAGCCAGACCGTAATCGGCTTGCTCAGGGTCGCGTTTTCAATCGCTTCGAGCTGCCACAACGAATGCACCACACACCAGAAATCGTGTTCGACGATCAGCGGCAGTTCATCGGCCTCGAAGAACCCTTCCAGCAGCAAGACCGGCCCACGAATCCCGCCGGCCCGCAGTTCCAGCGCTTCTTCGATACAAGCCACGGCAAACCCGTCGGCCGTGTCCTGCAAAGCCTCGGCGCAGCGCACTGCGCCGTGCCCATAGGCATCGGCCTTGATCACCGCAAGAGCTTTGGCCCCCGTCACTTCGCGGGCCAATTGGTAGTTGTGACGTAAGGCTTGAAGGTCGATCAGAGCACGGGCAGGACGCATGGCGGCAGGCTTCTAGGCGGACTAGGTAAAAAAAACGGCGCTGGCTGACGGCATGAACCACCAACAGCACCGCAAGAGGGATTGTTTTCCGGGTTTAGGGCAGCGCTGCCACGACGGACAGCTCCACCAGGATTTCCGGTTCGCACAGTTTGGCTTGCACAGTGGCCCGGGCCGGCGCGACGCCCTTGGGCAGCCATTTGTCCCAGATCGCGTTCATGCCTTCGAAATGGGCGTCGATGTCTTTCAGGTAAATCGTCACCGACAACAGATGATTTTTGTCGGTCCCGGCCAGGTCCAGCAAACGCTCGATATTGGCCAGGGTTTCACGGGTCTGCTGTTCGATACCGGCACTCATGTCGTCGCCAACCTGCCCGGCCAGGTAAACGGTGCCGTTGTGCAGGACGACCTGACTCATGCGGTCATTGGTGAGCTGGCGCTGGATTGACATGTTTTGCAGACTCCTGGTGTTTACTGCCATAACGGGAAATATCGAGGCCTTCGGCGCTGATCTGTGGTTTTTTCTTCGCCATCAGGTCCGCCAGCAAGCGCCCGGAACCACAGGCCATGGTCCAACCGAGGGTGCCGTGGCCGGTGTTCAGGAACAGGTTCTTGAACGGGGTGGCGCCCACGATCGGTGTGCCATCCGGAGTGGTCGGACGCAGACCGGTCCAGAAACTGGCCTGGGCCAGATCGCCGCCCTGAGGATAAAGGTCGTTGACGATCATCTCCAGGGTTTCACGCCGACGCGGGTTGAGAGACAGGTCAAAACCGGCGATTTCCGCCATGCCGCCCACACGGATGCGGTTATCGAACCGGGTAATCGCGACCTTGTAGGTTTCGTCGAGAATGGTCGAGGTCGGAGCCATCGCCGGATTGGTGATCGGCACGGTCAGGGAATAACCCTTGAGCGGATACACCGGTGCACGAATGCCCAGCGGTTTGAGCAATTGCGGTGAATAACTGCCCAGGGCCAGGACGTAGCGGTCGGCGGTTTCCAGCTTGCCGTCGATCCAGACGCCGTTGATGCGATCACCGGCGTAGTCCAGGCGCTGGATGTCCTGGCCAAAGCGGAATTCCACACCGAGTTTTACGGCCATTTGCGCCAGACGCGTGGTAAACATCTGACAGTCGCCAGTCTGGTCATTGGGCAGACGCAAGGCACCCGCCAGGATGTCGGTGACATTGGCCAACGCCGGCTCGACGCGGGCAATGCCTTCACGGTCCAGCACTTCAAAGGGCACACCGGACTCTTTCAGCACGGCGATGTCTTTGGCCGCACCATCAACCTGAGCCTGGGTACGGAACAATTGAGTGGTCCCCAGACTCCGGCCTTCGTAGGCAATCCCGGTTTCGGCGCGCAGTTCGTCGAGGCAGTCGCGGCTGTACTCGGACAGACGCACCATGCGCTCCTTGTTCACGGCATAACGATTGGCGGTGCAGTTGCGCAGCATCTGCGCCATCCACAGGTACTGGTCGATGTCAGCGGTGGCTTTGATCGCCAGCGGTGCGTGGCGCTGCAACAGCCACTTGATGGCCTTGAGTGGCACACCTGGTGCGGCCCACGGCGAGGCATAACCCGGCGACACCTGGCCGGCATTGGCAAAACTGGTTTCCATGGCTGGCGCCGGCTGACGATCAACCACCACGACTTCAAACCCGGCACGGGCCAGGTAGTAAGCACTGACGGTACCGATGACGCCGCTACCTAAAACCAGAACGCGCATGTTGAAGCCCTCATCGCGGATAACCGCTGACGTTTTGTTGTACAGACCGTAATGTGCGCAGTTTAGAAAAGATCAGGCAGTGCTTTTCACTATATAAATGCCTATATTTGGCGAGAATTCTCGGCAAAAACCCTTTTCATGGAGGAGCATCACCTGTGCGGACCAACACTCAGACCAAACGTGAGCTGGACAAGATCGACCGCAACATCCTGCGCATCCTCCAGGCGGATGGACGGATTTCCTTTACGGAGCTTGGGGAAAAGGTCGGCCTCTCCACCACGCCCTGCACCGAGCGGGTTCGTCGCCTGGAGCGCGAGGGAATCATCATGGGCTACAACGCCCGGCTCAATCCGCAGCATCTGAAGGGAAGTCTGCTGGTGTTCGTCGAAATCAGCCTCGACTACAAATCCGGCGACACCTTTGAAGAATTCCGGCGCGCGGTGCTGAAATTGCCTCACGTGCTCGAATGCCATCTGGTGTCAGGCGACTTTGACTATCTGGTGAAAGCGCGGATTTCCGAGATGGCTTCGTACCGCAAGCTGCTGGGCGACATCCTGCTCAAACTGCCCCACGTGCGCGAATCCAAGAGCTACATCGTGATGGAAGAAGTGAAGGAGAGCTTGAACCTGCCGATTCCGGATTGAGGGGCGTTCTTGGCTACACCAATACCTGCCGGGTGCTGGCCATATATTCGTGAATCTGCTTCTCGACCCGCGGATGAATCAGTTCCACCGGCCGCCGGCCATTGGGACACGGCAAGGTCGCCGTGGTGCCGAACAACCGGCAGATCAGCGGCCGCTCGTCATAGACTGTGCAGCCATTGGGTCCCAAGTGCACACAGTCGAGCGCTTCCATGGCCGCGTCCTGTTCAGCGCGGGTCTTGCGCGGCAAGCGGGCCATTTCCTCGGGCGAGGTGGTCACTGGGCCGCAGCAGTCATGGCAGCCCGGTACGCACTCGAACGAGGGAATCTGTTGGCGCAGCGTGCGAATTTTTTGACTGTTGCAGCTCATCGAAGCGGCTACCGAGACGGGACAAGGCAGGATTTTGCACGAAAAGCCCTGTCCCAGACAGCGCCAACCGACCGGTGTTGCCCATGGACGAATCCCCGGCTTATGCTCCGTAAAATTTCTCAAACACAATAATCAGGATTACGCACATGAACGCCCGTGTTCAGCAACCTGTCCCGAGCCATTCGCACGCCGCCTCTTACTACGCCGCCAGCAGCTTGCCGCAACCGGATCATCCGCTGCTGCAGGGCGAGCTGGTGGCGGATGTCTGCGTGGTAGGCGGTGGGTTCTCGGGGTTGAACACAGCGATCGAACTGGCCGAGCGCGGCATGAGCGTAGTGCTGCTGGAAGCGCACAAGATCGGCTGGGGGGCCAGCGGGCGCAACGGCGGTCAACTGATTCGCGGCGTCGGTCATGGCCTCGAACAGTTCGCCCCGGTCATCGGTACCGACGGCGTACGCCAGATGAAGCTCATGGGCCTTGAGGCGGTGGAAATCGTCCGTCAACGGGTCGAGCGCTTTCAGATCCACTGCGACCTCACCTGGGGTTATTGCGACCTCGCCAACAAGCCAAGCGATCTGGAAGGTTTCGCTGAGGACGCTGAAGAGCTGCGCAGCCTGGGTTATCGCCATCAGACCCGGCTGCTGCAAGCCCACGAAATGCACAGTGTGGTGGGCTCGGATCGCTACGTCGGCGGCCTGATCGACATGGGCTCGGGCCATTTGCATCCGCTGAACCTGGCCTTGGGCGAAGCCTGCGCCGCGCAGCAACTGGGGGTCCGGCTGTTCGAGCAATCGGCGGTCACGCGCATTGATTACGGCCCGGAAGTGAAGGTGCACACCCAACAGGGCGCGGTCCGGGCCAAGGCCCTGGTGCTGGGCTGCAACGCCTACCTCAATGGGCTCAACCCGGAACTCAGCGGCAAAGTGCTGCCCGCCGGCAGCTACATCATCGCCACTGAACCTTTGAGCGAGGCTCAGGCCCAGGCGTTGTTGCCGCAGAACATGGCGGTCTGTGATCAACGGGTGGCGCTGGATTACTACCGGCTTTCCGCAGATCGACGCTTACTGTTCGGCGGAGCCTGCCATTACTCGGGTCGTGACCCGCAAGACATTGGCGCGTACATGCGTCCGAAAATGCTCAAGGTGTTCCCGCAACTGGCGCAGGTGAAAATCGACTTTCAATGGGGCGGGATGATCGGCATCGGCGCCAACCGCTTGCCGCAGATCGGTCGACTCAAGGATCAGCCCAACGTGTACTACGCCCAGGCCTACTCCGGCCACGGAGTGAATGCCACGCACCTGGCCGGCAAGCTGTTGGCCGAAGCCATCAGTGGGCAACAGAGTGGTGGTTTCGATCTTTTCGCCCAGGTGCCGCACATGACCTTCCCGGGCGGGAAGCATCTGCGCTCGCCACTGTTGGCGCTGGGGATGCTGTGGCATCGGTTGAAAGAGTTGGTTTAAAGCGCCCAGCGCTACTGGTGACGCTATCGCGGGCACGCCTTGCTCGCACAGATTGAAAGAGGGCTGTAAGAGCAAGGCATGCCCGCGATAGCAGTTTCAGGCCCGGTACCGCTTCAAAGCCGCCAGAACGGCTTCAAGCCCTCCTCCCGCGCCTGCTCTCGGCTCAGCCCGATATCACGCAACTGTTCCGGTGTGAGCTCCAACAAGGCCTTGCGTGTATGCAGACGACGCCAGAACAGGGCCCAGCGGCTCAGGCTGGACGGGGCACTGTGCAACATCGCATTGCGTAGCTCCTTTTCCTGCCCCGCCGCCAGTTCCTGGCTGTGTAACGTCAGCCGCACATCGCTCAAGCCGTTCATTTTGATCGCTCCTGTTTACTTGGGTAGCCAGAGCTTTCATGATGCGCGGACGGCCATAATCAATACAGATTCAAACAATGTGTTTTCCATGCATACAGATTGCGGCTTTTCGACACTGAATTGTCTTTTTCCGCCGCAACTGTATTGGTTACCGTTGTCCACTTCATCGAGAGCGCGCCATGACCCTTTATGTGAACCTCGCCGAATTGCTCGGCACCCGCATCGAACAGGGCTTCTACCGTCCCGGCGACCGGCTGCCGTCAGTGCGCGCGCTGAGCATGGAGCACGGTGTCAGCCTGAGTACGGTGCAGCAGGCCTATCGCGTGCTGGAGGACAGCGGGCTGGCGATGCCAAAACCCAAATCAGGGTATTTCGTACCGGCCAGCCGTGAACTGCCGGACCTGCCGGTAGTGGGTCGCCCAGCCCAACGACCGGTGGACATCTCCCAATGGGACCAGGTGCTGGAGCTGATACGCTCGGTACCACGCAAAGACGTGGTGCAACTGGGCCGAGGCATGCCGGATATCAACTCGCCGACCATGAAACCGCTGTTGCGCAGCCTCGCGCAGATCAGCCGCCGGCAAGACATGCCGGGCCTGTATTACGACAACATCTACGGCAACCTCGCGCTGCGCGAACAGATCGCTCGCCTGTCGCTGGACTCGGGTTGCAAACTGGGAGCCGGCGACCTGATCGTCACCACGGGCTGTCACGAAGCGCTGTCGGTCAGCATCCGCGCCACCTGTGAACAAGGCGATATCGTCGCGGTGGACTCCCCCAGCTTTCACGGCGCCATGCAAACCCTCAAGGGCCTGGGCATGAAGGCCCTGGAAATCCCCACCGATCCGCTGACCGGCATCAGCCTGGAGGCCCTGGAGCTGGCGCTGGAACAGTGGCCCATCAAGGCCATACAGTTGACGCCCAGTTGTAACAACCCGCTAGGCTACATCATGCCCGAGGCCAACAAACGCGCGTTGCTGACCTTGGCGCAGCGCTTCGACGTGGCGATTATCGAGGACGATGTGTATGGGGAACTGGCCTACACCTACCCGCGCCCCCGCACGATCAAATCCTTCGACGACGATGGCCGCGTCCTACTCTGCAGTTCTTTTTCCAAGACACTGGCACCGGGTTTGCGAGTGGGCTGGGTCGCACCCGGCCGCTATCTGGAACGGGTGCTGCACATGAAATACATCAGCACTGGCTCCACCGCACCGCAACCGCAGATAGCCATTGCGGAGTTTCTCAAGGGCGGGCACTTCGAACCGCATTTGCGGCGGATGCGCAGCCAATACCAACGCAATCGCGACGTCATGATCGACTGGGTCAGCCGCTATTTTCCAGCGGGTACTCGCGCCAGCCGCCCGCGCGGCAGCTTTATGCTCTGGGTCGAACTCCCCGAAGGCTTCGATACACTCAAGCTTAATCGGGTCCTGCATGACCAGGGCGTGCAGGTGGCGGTCGGCAGCATATTTTCCGCCTCGGGCAAGTACCGCAATTGCCTGCGCATGAACTACGCTGCCAAACCAACGGCACAGATCGAGGACGCCGTCCGCAAGGTCGGCGCCGCGGCCATTGCGTTGTTGAACGAAACCCGACTCGACGCCGTCTGAGCTTTACTCAGGGAAGCAGCACCCACAAGCCGATCAACGCAAACAAGCGGAACGAGCCTACGTGAGACCCAGACCCATCCTGCCTGTGCTCCTGCTAGTCGCCTCGCAGCTGGGCGGCTGTGCCAGTTTTGACATCACCCGCGAACCTTCCCAGGCGCTCCCGGCAACCGAATCTTCGTTCGGACGCTCGGTACAGGCCCAGGCCGCTCCACACGAGGGACGCTCGGGTTTCCGCCTGCTATCTGACAGTACCGACGCCTTCTCCGCCCGGGCCGAGTTGATCCGCAACGCCCAAAGCAGCCTGGATTTGCAGTACTACATCGTTCATGACGGCATCAGCACGCGAATGCTGGTGGATGAATTGCTCAAAGCCGCCGACCGCGGCGTACGCGTGCGCATCCTGCTGGATGACACCACCAGCGATGGCCAGGATCAGATCATCGCGACCCTCGCCGCTCATCCGCGGATCCAGATACGCCTGTTCAACCCACTTCATCTGGGGCGCGCCACCGGGGTAACCCGCAGCCTCGGGCGGCTGCTCAACCTCTCATTGCAACACCGGCGCATGCACAACAAACTTTGGCTGGCGGACAACAGCATGGCCATCGTCGGCGGTCGCAATCTGGGGGATGAATATTTCGACGCCGAACCCAACCTGAACTTCACCGACATCGACCTGCTTGGCGTTGGGCCGGTGGCCGAACAATTGGGGCACAGCTTCGACCAATACTGGAACAGCGCCCTGAGCAAACCCATCGAACAATTCCTGTCCCGTCGGCCAACCCCCAAGGATCTGGCCAACAGCCGCCTGCGCCTGCAAGAGTCACTGGAGCAGACGCACAAGGAAAATCACGCGCTTTACCAGCAGTTGACCTCCTACCGGACCCAACCGCGCCTGGACATCTGGCGCAGGCAATTGATCTGGGCCTGGAACCAGGCGCTGTGGGATGCACCCAGCAAAGTACTGGCCAGGGATGAGCCTGACCCGCAGTTGTTGCTGACCACGCAATTGGGCCCGGAGCTGACGGGGGTCAGTGAAGAACTGATCATGATTTCGGCCTACTTTGTACCCGGCCAGCCAGGGTTGGTCTACCTGACCAGCCGCGCCGATGCCGGAGTGGCGGTGAGTCTTTTGACCAACTCCCTGGAGGCCACCGACGTACCGGCGGTGCACGGCGGTTACGCGCCGTATCGCAGGGCTTTGCTGCAACATGGGGTGCGGCTGTACGAATTGCGTCGCCAGCCCGGGGACACGGGTGGCAGCCCCCATTTGTTCTACAGCAAGTCCTACGGCGAATCGGACTCCAGCCTGCATAGCAAGGCGATCATCTTCGACCGGAAGAAATCCTTCATCGGCTCGTTCAATTTCGATCCGCGTTCAGTGCTGTGGAACACCGAAGTGGGGGTCTTGGTCGACAGTCCCGAACTCGCCGGCCAAGTGCGCGAACTGGCCTTGCAGGGCATGGCACCGGCCCTGAGTTACCAGGCCCGCCTGAAGGACGGGAAGCTGATATGGACCACCGAAGACAACGGCCAACTGCATGACCTGGACCGCGAACCCGGCAGTTGGTGGCGCCGCTTCAACGCCTGGTTCGCCACCACCGTTGGGCTGGAGCGAATGCTGTAGAAGCCCCGGGTTCAGCACGTTTCCCAAGGCTTCACTTTGTTCAGGCAGGTTGCGTGGCGCCAAACGCCCCTTGGCGCAACAACAGAACCACCAAGCCGAACGCTCCCGCGGCCATGAACAAGGGCAGCGCATGCCCACTGATCCATTGACTGCCCGCCCCCGCCGCCAGCGGGCCAATCAGGCAACCGATCCCCCACAACTGGGCAATATGGGCGTTGGCCCGCACCAGCGCATCGTCGCGATAACGCTCGCCGATCAGGATCAGTGACAAGGTGAACAACCCGCCTGCGCTGGCGCCAAACAGCACCCACAGTGGCCAGATCAGCAAGGTATCGATCAGCAGTGGAACCGCCAGGCTCGACAGCATCAGCGCCACCGCACAGCCAGTGAACAACGACCGGCGCGACAGGCGGTCCGCAAGAGCGCCAATGGGCAACTGCAACAAGGCATCACCGACCACTACCGTGCTGACCATCGCCAGCGCAATGTCGGCGCTGAAGCCCTGACGCAAACAGTAAACCGGCAGCAGAGTCAGGATCATTGCCTCGAACGCCGCGAACAACGACACCGCCCAGGCGATTGCCGGCAACCCACGACAAAACGCCCATAGATCCTTGAAAGTGACGCTGCAGGCTTCACTGCTGGGCGCACCGCTGCGCCCCAGCAACAGCAATGGCGAGACCAGCAAAAGAGCGACACCCACCCAGAAGCCGTAATCGTGATCAGTCCCCAGCGCGCCCAGCAGCAACGGACCAGACAACTGACTCAGGGCGTAGCTGCTGCCGTACAACGCCACCAACCGTCCGCGCCATTGTTCGATCACCAGTTGGTTGATCCAGCTTTCACCCAGAATGAACACCAGGGTCAGAACGACGCCGATCATCAGCCGCAGCACCAACCAGACCGGATAACTGGGCAACAGCGCCAGCAACCCGATGGACACCGCCCCACCCCACAGGCACAAGCGCATCAACGCCGCCGTGCCGAACCGCGCCGCAAGCCGACTCGACACCTTGGCCCCGACCAGCACCCCAACGGCCGGCATGGCGGCCATCACCCCGATGGCAAACGAACCATAACCCCAGCCTTCCAGACGCAGCGACACCAGCGGCATGCTCACGCCCAGCGCCAAGCCGACACTCAGGACAGATGCCAACACGGCGAAATAGGTCGCCCAACGCATTTCCACGCTCCTGTGGATAGTTATCGATTTTCAGGCCCCACAAAACACTGTGGGAGCGAGCCTGCTCGCGATAGCGGCGCAACATTCAACAGAGTCGTCGACTGTTACACCGCTATCGCGAGCAGACTCGCTCCCACAGGGGACCAGCACTGCATGCAGCCCCGAACAGGATCCGGGGCCGCCCCTGTCAGAGCTTGATCCAGGTCGCCTTCAGCTCGGTGTACTTGTCGAACGCATGCAGCGACTTGTCGCGGCCGTTACCCGACTGCTTGAAGCCGCCGAACGGTGCGGTCATGTCGCCGCCGTCATACTGATTGACCCAAACGCTGCCAGCACGCAGCGCCTTGGCGGTCAGGTGAGCCTTGGAAATGTCCTTGGTCCATACCGCCGCGGCCAGGCCGTACGGCGTGTCGTTGGCGATCTGGATGGCCTCCTCGGCGGTATCGAAAGCGATGACCGACAGCACCGGACCGAAAATCTCTTCCTGGGCGATTTTCATGGCGTTGCTCACCCCGTCGAAAATCGTCGGCTCGACATAGGTGCCGCCGGTTTCTTCGAGGATCCGC
This sequence comes from Pseudomonas sp. FG-3G, assembly GCF_901007645.1. NCBI lineage: Bacteria > Pseudomonadati > Pseudomonadota > Gammaproteobacteria > Pseudomonadales > Pseudomonadaceae > Pseudomonas > Pseudomonas sp. FG-3G. The sequence continues at coordinate 27,834 of NZ_CAAKGZ010000045.1, read as the reverse complement.
TTGCCGCCGGCCACCAGCTTGGCGCCGTCGCTGTGACCGGCCTCGATGTAGGACAGCACGGTGTTCATCTGCTGGGTATCCACCAGGGCGCCGACATTGGTGGCCGGGTCCAGGGGGTTGCCAGGTTTCCAGCCCTTGAGCGCTTCAATCACCAGCGGCAGGAAGGTGTCCTTGATGGAACGCTCCACCAACAGTCGCGAGCCGGCGGTGCAGACTTCGCCCTGGTTGAAGGCAATGGCACTGGCGGCGGACTCGGCGGCGGCTTGCAGGTCCGGGGCATCGGCGAACACGATGTTCGGGCTCTTGCCGCCGGCTTCCAGCCAGACACGCTTCATGTTGGACTCGCCCGAGTAAACCATCAGTTGCTTGGCGATTTTGGTGGAACCGGTGAACACCAGGGTATCGACGTCCATGTGCAGGGCCAGGGCCTTGCCAACCGTGTGGCCGTAGCCCGGCAGCACGTTCAGCACGCCTTTCGGAATGCCGGCCTCAATCGCCAGTGCGGCAATGCGGATGGCGGTCAGTGGGGACTTTTCAGAGGGCTTGAGCACCACCGAGTTACCGGTGGACAGCGCCGGGCCGAGCTTCCAGCAGGCCATCATCAGTGGGAAATTCCACGGCACGATAGCGCCTACGACGCCCACCGGTTCACGGGTCACCAGGCCCAACTGATCGTGGGGGGTCGCGGCCACTTCATCGTAAATCTTGTCGATGGCTTCACCACTCCAGCTCAACGCTTGAGCTGCACCGGGAACATCAATATTCAAGGAGTCGCTGATCGGCTTGCCCATGTCCAGGGTTTCGAGCAGCGCCAGTTCTTCGGCGTTCTGCTTGAGCAGGCCGGCAAAGCGAATCATGGTCGCTTTACGCTTGCTCGGCGCCAGGCGCGACCAGACACCGGAGTTGAAGGTGGCACGGGCGTTTTCGACGGCGCGCTGGGCGTCGGCGACGTCGCAACTGGCGATCTTGCCCAGCACACGGCCATCCACCGGGCTGAGGCAGTCAAAGGTTTCGCCGGACACCGCATAGGTGTATTCGCCGTTGATGAAGGCACGGCCTTCGATGGTCAGGTCGCGGGCGCGTTGTTCCCAGTCGGCACGAGTCAGGGTGGTCATGCGAGTGTCCTCCTCTTATTGAGTACGAACGCCACGCGATGCGCAGCGCTCCACGAATTCTGCCCGGCCGGCCTGTTTTCGGCGCTGTTTTCGGCGCGGGGCACCCGCCACCCTAAACCAGCGGCTGGTAATGTTTCAATATATTTGACACAACGCTAGCAAACGGCCTTGCGATGTTCGTTTTAATAAACATAGACTTTGGCTCTTCCAGCCATTCGCGCCGTCATTACCGGAGAATTGCCGCATGAGCATCCAGGACATCGTCGATTTCAGTCAGGCCAGTACCACCGCCGAACGCTATCGCCCGGACGCAGCCAAGGTACTCAAGGGTGATCCCGAACAAACGGTGTTCAACCACTACAGCAGCCCTTGCGGGCAAATGAATGCAGGCGTGTGGGAAGGCGCGGTCGGCCAGTGGACGGTCAACTACACCGAACATGAATACTGCGAGATCGTCCAGGGCGTTTCCGTGCTGCGGGACAATGATGGCAATGCCAAGACCCTGCGGGCCGGTGACCGCTTCGTGATCCCCGCGGGGTTCACGGGCACTTGGGAAGTGTTGGAGGCGTGCCGCAAGATTTATGTGGTGTTTGAACAGAAGGTTTGAGGATTTGCATCGTTAGACCTGGCCTCATCGCGAGCAGGCTCGCTCCCACAGGGAATGGTGCTTGCCTGGAACTCGAGCGTTACGCAGCGCCAATGTGGGAGCGAGCCTGCTCGCGATGAGGCCCCGACAGGCAACAAAAATCCGGCAACAAAAAAGGCCCGTATCTTGCGATACGGGCCTTTTTCGTAAGTAGGGAAAAATCAATTACTTGATTTTGCCTTCCTTGTAGATCACGTGCTTGCGAACAACCGGATCATATTTCTTGATCTCGATTTTGTCCGGGGTAGTACGCTTGTTCTTGTCGGTAGTGTAGAAGTGACCAGTACCGGCGCTCGAGATCAAACGAATCAATTCACGCATGATTAGCTCCCTTAAATCTTGCCATCGCGGCGAAGTTCGGCGAGCACGACACTGATGCCACGCTTGTCGATGATACGCATGCCTTTGGCAGATACGCGCAGACGCACAAAACGTTTCTCTTCTTCAACCCAGAAGCGGTGATGCTGCAGGTTCGGCAGGAAACGACGACGGGTTTTGTTGTTTGCGTGGGAAATGTTATTCCCAGTCACCGGACCCTTACCGGTAACTTGACAGACTCTCGACATGCCTCAGCCCTCTAAAACCACATGCCCAACCCGGCATGGGTTGGCCGCTTAATCTCTCAGTCATTTGGCGCCAGGCGCCGCGTTTCTTTAAGGGTCTTACCGGCTACACCTACAGTGAAGGAACCGGGCCCCTAGAAAAGAGCGCTGCTTTATACCAGAAAGACCACAGTGCAACAACTGCCGGTGTGATTTGTCTTCGTTGGAAAGCGACGCGTAACGCCCCCGAACGGCTGGGGCACAGGCTGGCGCCGCCTTTGACCGCTCGTCGCTGCAGGCCGGTTTTTTTTAACCGATGCCGAGCTTGAGCCGTTAATACAGCGTCGCAGGGTGCCGGAAAATGCAAAAAGGGGATAGTCATTTTCCAACGAGGCCACTAGGGTAGGTCTTTTCCAGACTGCACATGCAGATGGGCCTTCGACTTGCACAGGAAACCGACCATGCGCCTCGCTGCCCTCCCACTGTTGCTCGCCCCTCTGCTGATCAGCCCGCTGGCCCAGGCCGCCGCCCTGAGCGTTTGCACCGAGGCCAGCCCGGAAGGATTCGATGTCGTTCAGTACAATTCGCTGACCACCACCAACGCATCCGCCGACGTGCTGATGAACCGTCTGGTGGATTTCGACACCGCCAGCGGCAAGGTCATCCCCAGCCTCGCCGAGAGCTGGGAAGTCTCGTCCGATGGACTGACCTACGTGTTCAAGCTGCGCCCCCAGGTCAAATTCCACCGGACCGAATACTTCACGCCGCGCCGCGATCTGACCGCCGAGGACGTCAAGTTCAGCTTCGAACGCATGCTTGACCCGGCAAACCCTTGGCACAAAATCGCCCAGAGCGGTTTCCCCCACGCCCAGTCCATGCAGCTACCGAGCTTGATCAAGAAAATCGACGCGCTGGACCCGCTGACCGTGCGCTTCATCCTCGATCATGCGGATTCGACCTTCCTGGCCACCTTGAGCATGGGCTTTGCCTCCATCTATTCGGCCGAATACGCCGATCAGTTGATGAAAGCCGGCACGCCAGAAGCACTCAACAATCAGCCCATCGGCACAGGCCCGTTCATTTTCAACCGGTTCCAGAAAGACGCTTCGATTCGCTACAAGGCCAACCACGACTATTTCGCCGGCAAGCCCCAGGTGGATCCGCTGATCTTCGCCATCACGCCGGACGCGAATGTGCGCCTGCAAAAACTGCGGCGCAACGAATGCCAGATCGCCCTGTCACCCAAGCCGCAGGACGTCCAGGCCGCCAGGCAGGAGCCGACGTTGAAAGTGGCGCAGACCGACGCCTTCATGACCGCGTTCGTGGCGATCAACAGCCAGCACCCGCCCTTCGACAAGCCCGAGGTTCGACAAGCCGTCAACCTGGCCTTCGACAAGGCCAGCTACCTCAAGGCCGTTTTCGAGGGCACCGCCGAAGCGGCCAAGGGCCCCTACCCTCCGAACACCTGGAGCTACGCCAAAAACTTGCCCGGTTACGCCCATGACCCGGCCAAGGCCCGTGATCTTCTGGCCAGGGCCGGTTTGAAGGACGGCTTTCAGACCACCATCTGGACCCGCCCTTCCGGCAGCCTGCTGAACCCCAACCCCAGCCTGGGCGCGCAGCTGCTGCAGGCCGACCTGGCGCAGATCGGCATTCAGGCCGAGATTCGCGTGATCGAATGGGGCGAACTGATCCGTCGCGCCAAGGCCGGCGAACATGACTTGCTGTTCATGGGCTGGGCCGGTGACAACGGTGATCCGGACAACTTCCTCACGCCGCAGTTTTCCTGCGCGGCACTCAAGTCCGGCACCAACTTCGCCCGTTATTGCAACCCGGACCTGGATAAAGTGATCAGTGCCGGCAAAACCACGAGCGAGCAGGGCGTGCGCACCAAACTCTATGAGCAGGCCCAGGCGCAGATCCAGCAACAGGCCCTGTGGCTGCCCCTGGCGCACCCGACCGCGTTCGCCCTGACCCGCAAGGATGTGCAGGGTTACTCGGTCAGCCCGTTTGGGCGGCAGGATTACTCCAAGGTCAGTATCAAGTAACCACTGCCAGCCCCCCCTGTGGGAGCAAAGCTTGCTCGCGATGACGTCGTTACATACAACACTTCTGTTGGCTGTAAAACCGCTATCGCGAGCAAGCTTTGCTCCCACAAGGGATTATTCAAGCCTGACCGTGGCTACATCCACCCATACTCCGCCATGGACAGCGGCTCACCATCGCCGACGATGAAGTGGTCGAGCACCCGCACATCGATCAACTCCAGTGCTTCCTGAAGCCGCTCAGTGAGTACCCGGTCGGCCTGGCTGGGCTCGGTGTTGCCGGAGGGGTGGTTGTGGCACAGGATCAACGCTGCGGCGTTATGGGCCAGGGCGCGCTTGACCACCTGCCGGGGATAGACACTCGCACTGTCGATGGAACCGCGAAACAGCGCCTCATACGCCAGCACCCGATGCCGGGAATCGAGGAACAGACATCCAAACACTTCATGAGGCTCGTGACGCAACATGGCCTTGAGGTAGTCCCGCACGGCCAGCGGGCTCTCCAGCACCGATTCCCGCCGCAAATTTTCGGCCAGATGCCGACGCCCCATCTCCAGCACGGCCTGCAACTGCGCGAATTTCGCCGGGCCCAGCCCCAGATGTGCGTTGAAGGTACGCAGATCAGCCTCGAGCAAAACCCGCAGGCCACCAAATTGATGCAGCAGATGTCGCGCCAGGTCCACGGCGCTTTTACCCGACACACCCGTGCGCAAGAAAATCGCCAAAAGCTCGGCGTCCGAAAGACTCGCCGATCCCAACTCCAGTAACCTCTCCCGTGGCCGCTCGGCCACCGGCCAGTCGCGAATACTCATAGCATCTCCCTGATTGTGGGCGCCGCTGTTCCGTAGCGGTCGCTGTGATATCGTAGCCCATCTTTTTTGCAGGCGATTTGCACCCAGGCAGGCTGCTGCCGTGGGGTTCGTCCTGCACTGACCATTGAAATCGAAAGGCAGGCCTATGCAGCGGCTGTATCGGAAACGCATCGTTCTGGGCGTCGGCGGCGGCATTGCCGCCTACAAGAGCGCCGAGCTGGTCCGCAGGCTTATCGACCAGGGCGCGGAAGTACGGGTCGTCATGACTCGCGGCGGCAGTGAATTCATCACCCCGCTGACCATGCAGGCCCTGTCCGGGCACCCGGTCCACCTGGATCTGCTCGACCCGGCGGCCGAAGCCGCCATGGGTCATATCGAACTGGCCAAGTGGGCCGACCTGGTGCTGATCGCCCCAGCCACGGCCGACCTGATCGCCCGCCTGGCCCAAGGCATCGCCGATGATTTGCTGACCACCCTGGTGCTCGCCACCGACGCCGTGGTTGCCCTCGCCCCAGCCATGAACCAGGCCATGTGGCGCGATCCGGCCACCCAGGCCAATCTGCAATTGCTCCAAAGCCGCGACCTGAAAGTCTTTGGCCCGGCTTCCGGCAGCCAGGCCTGCGGCGATGTCGGCATGGGACGCATGCTCGAAGCCAACGACCTGGCCCAGTGCGCCGCCGACTGCTTCCAGCGCCAGGCACTGACCGGCAAGCATGTGCTGATCACCGCCGGACCGACCCAGGAAAACATCGACCCGGTGCGCTACATCACCAACCACAGCTCCGGGAAAATGGGCTTCGCCCTGGCCGAAGCCGCCGTGGAAGCCGGCGCCCGGGTCACGCTGATCACCGGCCCCGTGCATTTGCCGACCCCTGATCGGGTGACCCGCATCGACGTGGTCAGCGCCCGGGACATGCTGGCGGCCTGCGAAGCGGCTATCCCGTGCGACCTGTTCATCGCCTCGGCGGCGGTGGCGGACTACCGCCCCGAAGTCGTCGCCCCGCAAAAACTTAAGAAAGACCCTACGAGCGGCGACGGCCTGCTACTACAAATGGTGCGCAACCCGGACATCCTCGCGACCATCGCCACCCGCCCGGACCGTCCGTTCAGTGTCGGCTTCGCCGCCGAAACCGAGCACCTGCTCGATTACGCCGCGCGCAAGCTCAAGGACAAGAACCTGGACTTGATCGTCGCCAACGACGTCGCCAACCCGAGCATTGGCTTCAACAGCGAAGAAAACGCCTGCAGCGTGATCGACCGCCAGTTGCATGCCACCCTTTTCGCCCAGACCAGCAAGAGCAAGATTGCCCGCCAGCTGATCACTTTTATCGCCGAACGGCTGAACCAGGTTTAATTGACATGCACGCTCTACAAGCCAAGATCCTCGACCCTCGCATCGGCGCCGAATTCCCGCTGCCGCATTACGCCACACCGGGTTCCGCCGGCCTCGATCTGCGGGCCATGCTCAAGCAGGACACCGTCCTGGAGCCCGGCCAGACCCTGCTGATCCCAACCGGCCTGTCGGTGTACATCGGCGACCCGGGCCTGGCTGCGTTGATCCTGCCGCGCTCGGGCCTGGGCCATAAGCATGGCATCGTACTGGGCAACCTGGTGGGCCTGATCGACTCCGATTACCAAGGCGAACTGATGGTGTCGTGCTGGAACCGTGGTCAAACGGCATTCAACATCGCCGTGGGCGAGCGCATCGCCCAACTGGTGCTGGTACCGGTGGTCCAGGCGCACTTCGAACTGGTGGAAGAATTCGACGAGAGCCAGCGCGGCGCTGGCGGCTTCGGGCATTCCGGCAGCCACTGATCCAGCAGTTTCAGGCCGGGCGTCTCGCCCGGCCCATTTATTAAGCTTCTGTTTCAGGACGAAAAATGCCCACAGGCTGGCCGCAGGGTTTCCCACTTGGAATCAATGTATTAGGCGATAGAGGCGAGGTAACGCTGTCTCATGGCACTTTCCCACCACGAACTCTCTGCCAAAAACGCCGTCATACCCTTCAGTTTGAGCCTGCCGACGCGAACCGTCGGCCTGTCCAGTCATCTTCCTGATAGAGCGCCCCGCCCATGAACACCCCAGCCGCAATCGCCCCAATTTTTCCTGATAGCATCTTCCGCGCCTACGACATCCGTGGCGTGGTACCGGAGACCCTCACCGCCGAAACCGCCTATTGGATCGGCCGCGCCATCGGCTCCCAGAGCCTGGCCCAGGGTGAACCGAACGTGTGCGTCGGTCGCGATGGTCGCTTGTCCGGCCCCGAGCTGGTTGAACAATTGATCAAAGGGGTTGCCGACAGTGGTTGCCATGTCAGCGACGTGGGCCTGGTGCCGACGCCAGCGCTGTACTACGCCGCCAACGTGCTGGCCGGTAAATCCGGCGTGATGCTCACTGGCAGCCACAACCCGTCGAACTACAACGGCTTCAAGATCGTCATCGCCGGCGACACCCTCGCCAACGAGCAGATCCAGGCCTTGCACACCCGCCTCAAGACCAATGACCTGAGCAGCGGCCAGGGCAGCGTCACCAAGGTGGACATCCTGGGGCGCTACAACGATGAAATCGTCAAGGATGTGAAGCTCGCCCGCCGCCTGAAAGTGGTGGTCGATTGCGGCAACGGCGCGGCCGGCGTGATCGCCCCACAACTGATTGAAGCCCTGAACTGCGAAGTCATCCCGCTGTTCTGCGAAGTGGACGGCAACTTCCCCAACCATCACCCGGACCCGGGCAAGCTGGAAAACCTGCAAGACCTGATCGCCAAGGTCGAGGAAACCAACGCCGACCTGGGCCTGGCCTTCGACGGCGACGGCGACCGCGTGGGCGTGGTCACCAACACCGGCAGCGTCGTGTTCCCGGACCGCTTGCTGATGCTGTTCGCCCGTGACGTGGTGGCGCGCAATCCGAACGCCGAAATCATTTTCGACGTTAAATGCACCCGCCGCCTGGTGCCGCTGATCAAGGAATACGGCGGTCGCCCACTGATGTGGAAAACCGGCCACTCGTTGATCAAGAAGAAAATGAAAGAGAGTGGCGCCCTGCTGGCCGGCGAAATGAGCGGCCACATCTTCTTCAAGGAGCGCTGGTTCGGTTTCGACGACGGCATCTACAGCGCCGCACGCCTGCTGGAGATCCTCAGCAAAGAGAAATCCACGGCCGAAGAGCTCTTCGCGACCTTCCCGAACGATATTTCTACGCCGGAAATCAATATCCATGTGACCGAAGAGAGCAAATTCAGCATCATTGATGCACTGCACGACGCTCAATGGGGCGAAGGGGCCGAACTGACCACCATCGATGGTGTGCGGGTCGACTATCCCCAAGGCTGGGGCCTGGTTCGCGCATCCAACACCACGCCGGTGCTGGTGCTGCGTTTCGAAGCCGACAACGAAGCCGAACTGCAGCGCATCAAGGATGTGTTCCACACCCAACTCAAACGTGTTGCACCTGATCTTCAACTACCGTTCTGATTTTTGAAGCACCACCGGAGCCCTGAATGACCCTCGAACGCGAAGCCGCCGCCAATACCGCCAAGGTCCTGTCCGAAGCGTTGCCTTATATCCGACGCTATGTCGGCAAGACCCTGGTGATCAAATACGGCGGCAACGCGATGGAAAGCGAGGAGCTGAAAACCGGCTTCGCTCGCGACATCGTGCTGATGAAGGCTGTGGGCATCAACCCGGTGGTCGTTCACGGTGGTGGCCCGCAGATCGGCGACCTGCTCAAGCGCCTGTCGATCGAGAGCCACTTCATCGACGGCATGCGCGTCACCGACGCGCAGACCATGGATGTGGTGGAGATGGTCCTCGGCGGCCAGGTCAACAAGGACATCGTCAACCTGATCAACCGGCATGGCGGCAGCGCCATCGGCCTGACAGGTAAAGACGCCGAGCTGATCCGGGCGAAGAAACTCACCGTCACCCGCCAGACGCCGGAGATGACCCAGCCGGAAATCATCGACATCGGCCATGTGGGCGAAGTGGTCGGCATCAACACCGACTTGCTGAACCTGCTGGTCAAGGGCGACTTCATCCCGGTAATCGCGCCCATCGGCGTCGGCGCCAACGGTGAGTCGTACAACATCAACGCCGACCTGGTGGCGGGCAAGGTTGCCGAAGCACTGAAAGCCGAAAAGCTGATGCTGCTGACCAACATCGCCGGCCTGATGGACAAGACCGGCAAGGTCCTGACCGGATTGTCGACTCAACAGGTCGATGAACTGATCGCCGACGGCACCATCTACGGCGGCATGCTGCCAAAGATCCGCTGCGCACTGGAAGCGGTCCAGGGCGGCGTTGGCAGTTCCTTGATCATCGACGGTCGCGTACCGAATGCGATCCTGCTGGAGATCTTCACCGATACCGGCGTGGGTACGTTGATCAGTAATCGCAAGCGGCCGTAAGCGACACCCATAAAAAGACCCCGCTCAGCCAGACTGAGCGGGGTCTTTTTTTACACCACTTTTCAGATGATGTTTTTGTGGCGAGGGAGCTTGCTCCCGCTCGATTGCGCAGCGATCGCCAACATGTTGGGGCCGCTACGCGGCCCAGCGGGAGCAAGCTCCCTCGCCACAAGATCAAAATCAGGAGCCATTTCAGACGCCGAACTGCGCCCGATAAGCCTCAACCGCCGGCAAATGCTGCTTGAGCTGCGGGTCGTCGGCCAAAAACTCCAGCACCTGGGTCAGCGACACGATGCTGACCACCGGAATGTTGAAGTCACGCTCCACTTCCTGGATCGCCGACAACTCACCGTTGCCGCGCTCTTGGCGATTCAGGGCGATCAGCACACCGGCGGCCTTGGCGCCTTCCTGGGAACCGATGATCTGCATCACTTCACGAATGGCGGTGCCGGCGGTGATCACGTCGTCGATGATCAGCACTTCACCGGTCAGCGGCGCGCCCACCAGGCTGCCCCCTTCACCATGAGCCTTGGCTTCCTTGCGGTTGAAGCACCAGGGCAGGTCGCGGCCGTGGTGTTCGGCCAGGGCGACGGCAGTAGTGGCAGCCAGAGGAATGCCTTTGTAGGCCGGGCCGAACAGCACGTCGAACGGAATGCCGCTTTCGACAATGGCCGCCGCATAGAAACGGCCCAGTTGCGCCAGGGCGGCACCGGTGTTGAACAGGCCGGCATTGAAGAAGTACGGGCTCGTGCGGCCGGACTTGAGGGTGAACTCACCGAAGCGCAAAACGCCGCGATCGATGGCAAAACGAATGAAATCGCGCTGATACGCCTGCATGAAAAAAGCCCCAAATACCACGGATTTAGCTAAATAGGTACACGCCGTGTATCATACACGCACGTGATTTTTGGGGCCATTTATGCGGATCATCAGTGTGAACGTCAATGGTATTCAGGCTGCAGTGGAGCGAGGGTTGCTCAGTTGGCTGCAAGCACAGAATGCCGACGTCATCTGCCTGCAGGACACCCGCGCCTCCGCCTTTGAACTGGACGATGCAGCCTTCCAACTGGATGGTTACTTCCTTTATGCCTGCGATGCCGAAGTCCCCGCCCAGGGTGGCGTGGCTTTGTACTCGCGGCTGCAACCGAAGGCTGTCATCAACGGTCTCGGTTTCGAGACGGCGGACCGCTACGGGCGCTACCTGCAGGCCGATTTCGACAAGGTCAGCATCGCGACCTTACTGCTCCCTTCGGGGCAGAACGGCGATGAAGATTTGAATCAGAAATTCAAGTTGATGGACGACTTCGCCCGTTATCTGGATAAACAGCGGCGCAAACGTCGCGAGTACATCTATTGTGGCTCGCTGTACGTGGCGCAACAGAAGCTGGATATCAAGAACTGGCGCGACAGCCAGCAATCCCCGGGTTTCCTGGCGCCGGAACGGGCCTGGATGGACGAGATTGTCGGCAACATGGGCTATGTTGACGCCCTGCGGGAAGTCAGCCGTGAAGGCGACCAATACAGCTGGTGGCCAGACAACGAACAGGCCGAGATGCTCAACCTCGGCTGGCGTTTCGACTACCAGTTGCTGACGCCAGGTCTGCGCCGCTTCGTGCGCAGCGCTCGCCTGCCGCGCCAGCCACGGTTCTCGCAGCATGCGCCACTGATCGTGGATTACGACTGGACGCTGACGATCTGAGTGTCGTTTCGCAGCCACAAAAAAACCGACAGCCATGTCGGTTTTTTTGTGGGCAACCCTTTTTACTGTGGGAGCGAGCCTGCTCGCGATGGCGGTGGGTCAGCCAACATTTGTGTTGAATGATGAACCGCTATCGCGAGCAGGCTCGCTCCCACAAGTGGTTACTCGTTGATCGTTATTTGACCAGCCGCCAGGTAAACGGATACCGATACGGCTGCCCTTCATTGGCCTTCACTCCACCGATGATGGTCAGCACCAGCGCACCGATAGCCACCAGCCCGAACAGGAAGAAGCCGATCACCACGATCATCAGGAGCAGGCTGATCGCCGAGGCAATTGCCACAGTGATCTGGAAGTTCAGCGCTTCCTTGCCTTGTGCATCGATGAACGGGTCAGTCTCGCGCTTGAGCTGCCAGAGCACCAACGGACCGATCAGCGTACCGAACGGAATCCAGATGCCCAACAAGGCGGACAAGTGACAGAACATCGCCCATTGGCGCGCCTCCTTGCTGGGCTGGGGCAGTAGGGTTTGCTCATCACTCATGACGTTCTCCTTGTCTGAAGCGCGAAACGATCAGTCAGCCAGTGCGGCTTTTTGCAGTTCGAAAATCTCGTTCATGCCTTTCTTTGCCAATTCCAGCATAGCGCTCAATTCTTCCGGCTGGAACGGCGCGCCTTCGGCGGTGCCCTGGATTTCGATGAAGCCGCCGGCGCTGGTCATGACCACGTTCAGGTCGGTCTCGGCGGCGGAGTCTTCCAGGTAGTCCAGGTCCAGCACCGGCTCGCCCTGGTACATGCCCACGGAGACCGCGGCGATCATCTGCTTGAGCGGATCGCCGCCCTTGAGGCCGCCACGCTTCTTGATCACTTTCAAGGCATCGGCCAGTGCGACCATGGCGCCGGTGATGGACGCGGTGCGAGTGCCGCCGTCAGCCTGGATCACGTCGCAATCGACGTACAACGTCACGTCACCGAGCTTGGACATGTCCAGCGCGGCGCGCAGCGAACGGCCGATCAGACGCTGGATTTCCAGGGTACGTCCGCCCTGCTTGCCGCGGCTGGCCTCACGCTGGTTGCGCTCACCGGTGGAGCGCGGCAGCATGCCGTATTCGGCGGTCAGCCAGCCTTGACCCTGGCCCTTGAGGAACCGTGGCACACCGTTTTCGACGCTGACGGTGCAGATGACTTTGGTATCACCGAATTCGACCAGTACAGATCCCTCGGCGTGTTTGGTGTAGTTGCGGGTAATGCGGATCGAGCGAAGCTGATCGGCAGCGCGACCACTTGGACGTTTCATAGGGAACACCTGTACAGAGGACGGAAAACTGCCGAGCATTATAGAGCCGTGGGCCGCCATAGGGCAGTTTAAACGTCGCGCGGTTCCAAAAAACCGCTGCAACGAGCCAAGCCCCTTTGACCTCTGACCGACGAGCCGCAGCGCTTTGTCACATGCACGGTTTGGGGGCATGCACCTCACTGCGCTACAATCCTGCGCCTTTGCTGCCCTTCGGCTTTTATCCACAGATACCAGGCGCTACGACTAACCGTTGCGTCCGCCTGCATTGCGAGGAATCTCCATGGTGCACAGCATGACCGCCTTCGCCCGCGTCGAGAAAGCCGGCATCCAAGGCACGCTGAGCTGGGAACTGCGCTCGGTCAACAGCCGCTACCTGGAGCCGCACCTGCGCCTGCCCGAATCCTTTCGCGACCTTGAAGGCAGCGTGCGTGAAGCCCTGCGCCAGGGCCTGTCCCGGGGCAAGCTGGAATGCACCCTGCGCTTCACCGAAGAAAGCACCGACAAGGCCTTGCAGGTGGACCGCGAACGCGCCGCGCAACTGGTGGCTGCCGCCGAAACCGTCGCCAGCCTGATCAAGCACCCCGCGCCTCTGAACCCGCTGGAAGTCCTGGCCTGGCCCGGCGTGCTGGTAGGTGATGCGAGCGACCCGCAGGCCCTGAATGCCGAAGCGCTGGCGTTGTTCAATCAAGGCCTGAAAGAACTCAAGGCCGGCCGCGAGCGCGAAGGCGCGGAACTGGCCCGGTTGATCGACGAGCGCCTGACTTCCATAGAGGAAGACGTCGTCACCCTGCGCGAACTGGTCCCGCAAATGCTCGCCACCCAACGTCAGAAAGTGCTCGACCGCTTCGTCGACATGAAGGCCGAGCTGGACCCGCAGCGCCTGGAACAGGAAATGGTCATGCTCGCGCAAAAAAGCGACGTGGCCGAAGAACTGGATCGCCTGAGCACCCACATCATTGAAGTTCGCCGGGTACTCAAATCCGGTGGGGCGGCCGGTCGCCGCCTGGACTTCCTGATGCAGGAACTCAACCGCGAAGCCAACACACTGGGCTCCAAAGCCTTCGACCCGCGCAGCACCCAGGCTGCGGTCAACCTCAAGGTGTTGATCGAGCAAATGCGCGAACAAGTGCAGAACATTGAGTAAGGCTAACCCGACATGACCCACAGCACCGGCACTCTCTACATCATTTCCGCGCCCTCTGGCGCCGGCAAGACCAGCCTGGTCAAGGCGCTGATCGACGCCGAGCCGCAGATCCGCGTCTCGGTCTCGCACACCACCCGCGCCATGCGCCCGGGCGAAGTGGACGGGGTGAACTATCACTTCGTCGACCGCGAACAGTTCGTGAAAATGGCCGAGCACGGGGACTTCCTCGAGCGCGCCGAAGTCTTCGGCAACCTCTATGGCACCTCGCAAAGCTATCTGCAGCAAACCCTGGACGAAGGCCACGACCTGATCCTGGAAATCGACTGGCAGGGTGCCGAGCAGGTCCGCAAGCTGATGCCCCAGGCCCGTTCGATCTTTATCCTGCCACCGAGCCAGCAGGCCTTGCGCCAGCGCCTGACCAATCGCGGCCAGGACAGCGACGACATCATCGAAGGCCGGATGCGCGAAGCGGTCAGCGAAATGAGCCACTACGTCGACTACGATTACCTGATCATCAACGACGATTTCGCCCACGCGCTGGACGATCTGAAGGCGATTTTCCGCGCCAGCCAGCTGCAGCAGAAACGCCAGCAGCAACGTTTCGGTAAATTATTGGCCGAACTGCTGGGCTGAACAGCCCTTCCCAAAACCGCTGCGACGGCTTTACATTGGAGCTTGTAGCGGGTCGAGGGGCTGGTCAAAAAATCAGCGCTTCCCTAAACGCTGGCGTTTTTTTAAACTGTTGAGTCCGCTCGCCCAACCGGGCAGCGCGCATATTGCATTCGCTCCGAGGAATACCATGGCCCGCGTAACCGTTGAAGACTGCCTAGAACACGTGGAAAACCGCTTTGAGCTGGTCATGCTCTCTACCAAGCGTGCCCGTCAACTGGCCACCGGTGGCAAAGAGCCATTGGTCCAGTGGGAAAACGACAAGCCTACCGTGGTAGCGCTGCGTGAAATCGCCGAAGGCCTGATGAGCTACGAGTTCATCGCCAACGCTGAAATCGTTGAAGACGAACCGCTGTTCGCAGCGTTCGAGGACGAGTCCAACGAGGCGGTCTAAGCCTATGCCTGGTCGACGTAGCACGGCGCGGGGTCACAGCAAACGGCAGGAGTCATTATCATGCCGAGCATAGACGCCCTCGCCGATCGCTTATCGGCCTACCTCGGCACGGACCAGGTCAACCTGGTCCGCCGAGCCTATTTCTACGCCGAACAAGCCCACGACGGCCAGCGCCGCCGCAGCGGCGAGGCGTACGTCACGCACCCGCTTGCGGTGGCGAACATTCTTGCCGACATGCACATGGACCATCAGAGCCTGATGGCGGCGATGCTGCATGACGTGATCGAAGACACCGGCATCGCCAAGGAAGCGCTGCAGGCGCAGTTCGGCGAAACCGTGGCCGAACTGGTCGACGGGGTCAGCAAACTGACCCAGATGAACTTCGAGACCAAGGCCGAGGCCCAGGCCGAAAACTTCCAGAAAATGGCCATGGCCATGGCGCGCGACATTCGCGTGATCCTGGTCAAACTCGCCGACCGCCTGCACAACATGCGAACCCTGGAAGTGTTGTCCGGTGAAAAACGCCGGCGAATCGCCAAGGAAACCCTGGAAATCTATGCGCCCATCGCCAATCGCCTGGGCATGCACGCGATCCGCATCGAGTTCGAAGACCTCGGTTTCAAGGCCATGCACCCGATGCGTTCGGCGCGGATCAACCAGGCCGTCAAGCGCGCCCGGGGCAACCGCAAGGAAATCGTCAACAAGATCGAAGAATCCTTGAGCCACTGCCTGACCATCGACGGCATCGAAGGTGAGGTCAGCGGCCGACAGAAACACCTCTACGGCATCTACAAGAAGATGCGCGGCAAGCGTCGGGCCTTCAACGAGATCATGGACGTCTACGCGTTCCGGATCATCGTCGACAAGGTCGATACCTGCTACCGCGTACTGGGTGCTGTACATAATTTGTATAAACCATTGCCTGGGCGCTTCAAGGACTACATCGCGATTCCCAAGGCCAACGGCTACCAGTCGCTGCACACCACGCTGTTCGGCATGCACGGCGTACCGATCGAAATCCAGATCCGCACCCGTGAAATGGAAGAGATGGCCAACAATGGCATCGCTGCGCACTGGCTGTACAAGTCCAGCGGCGACGAACAACCCAAGAGCACCCACGCCCGAGCCCGCCAGTGGGTCAAAGGCGTGCTGGAAATGCAGCAGCGGGCCGGCAACTCCCTGGAATTCATCGAAAGCGTGAAGATCGACCTGTTTCCGGACGAGGTCTACGTTTTCACGCCCAAAGGCCGGATCATGGAGCTGCCCAAAGGCTCCACGGCGGTGGACTTTGCCTATGCAGTACACACCGACGTCGGCAACAGCTGCATCGCGTGCCGGATCAACCGCCGCCTGGCGCCGTTGTCCGAACCGCTGCAAAGCGGCTCCACGGTGGAAATCGTCAGCGCCGCCGGCGCGCGGCCAAATCCGGCATGGCTCAATTTCGTGGTCACCGGCAAGGCCCGCACGCACATCCGCCACGCCTTGAAGCTGCAACGCCGCTCTGAATCCATCAGCCTGGGCGAACGCTTGCTCAACAAAGTCCTCAACGGTTTCGACAGCTCCCTGGACAAGATCCCGGCTGAACGCGTGCAGATCATGCTCAGCGAGTACCGCCTGGAGCTGATCGAAGACCTGCTGGAAGACATCGGCCTGGGCAATCGCATGGCCTACGTCGTCGCCCGCCGCCTGCTCGGCGAAGGCGAACAGCTGCCTAGCCCCGAAGGTCCCCTGGCCATTCGTGGTACCGAAGGCCTGGTGCTCAGCTATGCCAAGTGCTGCACGCCGATTCCTGGCGATCCGATTGTCGGCCATCTGTCCGCAGGCAAAGGGATGGTGGTGCATCTGGATAACTGCCGCAACATCAGCGAAATCCGCCACAACCCGGAAAAATGCATCCAGCTCTCCTGGGCCAAGGATGTCACCGGCGAATTCAATGTCGAGCTGCGGGTCGAACTGGAGCACCAGCGTGGCCTGATCGCCTTGCTGGCCAGCAGCGTCAACGCCGCCGACGGCAATATCGAAAAAATCAGCATGGACGAGCGCGATGGCCGCATCAGCGTCGTCCAACTGGTGGTCAGCGTGCACGACCGCGTGCACCTGGCCCGCGTGATCAAGAAGCTGCGCGCCCTGACTGGCGTCATCCGCATCACTCGTATGCGCGCATAGCTCCCCATCCATTACAAGGAGTCATAAATGACCAAGACCGTTATCACCAGCGACAAAGCCCCGGCCGCCATCGGTACATATTCCCAGGCAATCAAGGCGGGCAACACCGTGTACATGTCGGGCCAGATCCCGCTGGACCCGAAAACCATGGAACTGGTAGAAGGCTTCGAAGCCCAGACCGTGCAGGTGTTCGAGAACCTCAAGGCCGTGGCCGAGGCTGCCGGCGGTTCGTTCAAGGACATCGTCAAGCTCAACATCTTCCTCACCGACCTGAGCCACTTCGCCAAGGTCAACGAGATCATGGGCAAGTACTTCGACCAGCCTTACCCTGCCCGCGCCGCCATCGGCGTAGCAGCCCTGCCGAAGGGTTCGCAGGTTGAGATGGACGCCATCCTGGTCATCGAGTAACACGCCCGGCGCAGCCTCCCCCCGCTGCGCCGTTTTCGTTTAAGGATTCCACCATGCGCAAAGCGCTTGCTCTTTCGCTGGCTGCCCTGCTGTTGGGCGGCTGCGCCAGCGACCCTGCCGACCGTGATATCAGCGGCACCTGGATCAACCAGGCGGCAATCGACGCCGCCGCCAAGGGCGGCCCGCTGCGCGAGGCGCTGCAGGCCTATGGCCCGAACCTGGAATGGGACGTCAATACCCGAGCCGGCCAGGCGCGTTACACCAACGGTTTCGAGAATGTCGAAGGCAAGCTGCTGGGCGAAGAAGACGGTGCGTGGAAAGTCGATTTCTACGGCAGCTCCGCCAGCGAACTGCAACGCGACGGCGACCAGTTGAACCAATCCGCCACCGAGAACGAGCCGCAGCAAGTGTTCGAGCGCGCCCAGGTCCAGGTGCCCGAGGGTGCGCCGCTGGGCGCCAGTTTCGAACGGGCGCTGTATACCGCTTATCTGGGCGGCACCTGGAACATCGTCAACGGCCCTGGCCAGGGCGCCAGCGTGCAGTTCCAACCCGACGGCCAGGTCAGCGGACTACCAGGCGCCGACCGCTACGCCCTGTGCCTGGCCGGCGACTGCGCGTCCATGAGTGGCGGCAACGACAACATCTGGCTGCAACAGAACGGCCAGGGCAACACCTGGATCTTCTCCCGCGACGGCAAGAAGCTGGAAATTTTCCAGACCGTGAATGCTGCACTGGCGGATGAAATGCCTTCGTTCACGCCGGGTGACCGGCAGTGGGTGTTGGAGAAGCAGTAAGTCGGACTCCCTGTGGGATCGAGGCTGTGGGAGCAAAGCTTGCTCGCGATGACGTCGTCACAGACAACACCTCTGTTGGCTGTAAAACCGCTATCGCGAGCAAGCTTTGCTCCCACCGTTTGTTTTTGGGGTGCTTAAAAGATCAGCAGCGCCCCTCCAGAATCGCCGCATACCCCTCACGAAAACTCGGATACCGCGGTGTCCAGCCCAGGGCCTTCGCCCGTGCATTGCTGCAGCGCTTGCTGCCGGCGCGGCGGACGCTGGCGTTTTCGGCCCATTGGGTGACGCCCATGTAATCACGCAGCCAACCCACCACCTCGGCCAGCGCGGCGGGAGTGTCGTCGACGCCGATGTAGCAGTCTTCCAGGGGCTTGCCCTGGTGGTCGGCTTCCAGCAGGAAGGCCAGCAGGCCCGCCGCGTCGTCGGCATGGATGCGGTTGGCGTACAGGGGCGGGTCTTCCACCACGCTATAGCCCTGGCGCACCTGGCTCAGCAACCATTCGCGGCCCGGACCATAGATCCCGGTCAGACGCACGCGGCTGGCCGGGATGCCGCTGTCGAGCGCCACCTGTTCAGCTTCGAGCATCAGCCGGCCGGAATAGCCACCGGCCACGGTGGGCGAGGTTTCATCGACCCACTCGCCACCCTGCTGCCCGTAGACGCTGCTGCTGGACACAAAAAGCAGTCGTTTTGGCTGTTGCCCGTGCTGCTTCAGCCAGCTCAACACATGCTGAAAGCCTTGGACATAAGCCGCGCGGTAACCCGCCTCGTCATGCTCGGTAGCAGCGACGCTGTACACCACGTAATCCAGTGGACCGGTGGGCCAATCAACGGGACATTGCTCGTTGAACAAGTCCCCCGCCACCCCGACAACCCCGGCCGGCAGCTGCGAAACCGTACGGCGCAAGCCGTAGACCTGCCACTGCTCAGCCCGTAACTGGCTCGCCAGGCGGCCACCGATATCACCGCAGCCGGCGATCAAAACAGAAGGCGCGGACATCAAAATCTCCTCTCATAAAGGCGCAGACTAGCTGCCAGAGGGGACGAGCGGCTAGCAATGCAGGAAAAAAAGTTACTGTATTACTTTTGTTAACAAGAATTACTTGCAATAATGCGAGCCAGTTTTGTTCTCGGCCCACGAGGCCTGGAAGAACATCAACCTTCTTTATTCTCTCAGGTCCGGCCAGCATGACACGCTATCTCCCCTCCGCTTCGCCAACCAACCGACCTCGCGCCTGGAGTGCCATGGCAGCCCTGCTGCTCAGCCTGCTGCTGGCACCCACCGCCGCGTTCGCCGATGCCCAAGCGCCAGCCACGACCCCGGCCACCGCACCCGCCGCCAGCCAGGCGCCGGTCGATGCAGCCGAGCCTGTAGCGGCTCCTCAGGCCAGCGAGCCGGCCCAGGCTGTCGAAGCCGACGCCGCAGACGCACCTCAAATGCTCGAAGCCGACAATACCTTGGGCATGGCCCACGATCTGTCGCCATGGGGCATGTACCAGAACGCCGACATTATCGTGAAAATCGTCATGATCGGCCTGGCCATCGCCTCGATCATCACCTGGACCATCTGGATCGCCAAGGGCTTCGAGCTGATGGGCGCCAAGCGCCGCTTGCGCGGTGAAATCGCCAACCTGAAAAAAGCCACCACCCTCAAAGAGGCCAGCGCCTCTGCGGCCAAAGAGGGCACCCTGGCCAATCTGCTGGTTCACGACGCCCTCGAAGAGATGCGCCTGTCGGCCAACAGTCGTGAGAAGGAAGGCATCAAGGAGCGCGTGAGTTTCCGCCTCGAGCGCCTGGTCGCAGCCTGCGGTCGCAACATGAGCAGCGGCACCGGCGTACTCGCCACCATCGGTTCCACCGCGCCGTTCGTCGGCCTGTTCGGCACCGTGTGGGGCATCATGAACAGCTTCATCGGCATCGCCAAGACCCAGACCACCAACCTCGCTGTCGTGGCGCCCGGCATCGCCGAAGCCCTGCTCGCGACGGCTCTGGGTCTGGTCGCGGCGATCCCGGCGGTGGTCATCTACAACGTGTTCGCCCGCTCCATTGCCGGTTACAAGGCCCAGGTCTCCGACGCTTCGGCAGAAGTCCTGTTGCTGGTCAGCCGCGACCTCGACCATCTGCCACCCGAGCGTGGCTCGCAACCGCACATGGTGAAAGTGGGGTAATCGGCCATGGGCCTGCATTTGAAAGAAGGCGCAGACGACGATCTGGCCGAGAACCACGAAATCAACGTCACGCCGTTCATCGACGTGATGCTGGTGCTGTTGATCATCTTCATGGTGGCCGCTCCGCTCGCCACCGTGGACATCAAGGTCGACCTTCCGGCTTCGACGGCCAAGCCTTCGCCGCGGCCGGAAAAACCGGTATTCCTCAGCGTCAAGGCTGACCAACGCCTGTTCTTGGGCGAAGACGAGGTCAAGGCCGATAGCCTCGGCGCGACCCTCGACGCCAAGACCCAAGGCAAAAAGGACACGACGATCTTCTTCCAGGCGGATAAAGGCGTGGATTACGGCGACTTGATGAGCGTGATGGACGCCCTACGCGCCGCCGGATACCTGAAGGTCGGCCTGGTCGGACTTGAGACGGCGCCCAAGAAATGATCACGACGCGCCAAAAGCTGACGCGTTACAGCGGTAGCCTGGCCGTGGTGCTGGGCGTGCATGCGCTCGCCATTGCCCTGGCGCTGAACTGGACGTCAAACCCGCCCATTGAATTGCCGCCCCAGGCAATGATGGTCGAGCTGGCGCCGGTTCCGGCCCCACCACCGCCCGCACCGCCTAAAGTCGTCACGCCACCGCAGCCTCCGGAGCCGGTCGAAGAACTGCCGTTGCCTAAAATCGCGGAAGCCGAGAAACCGGAGATTTCGGTGCCCAAGCCGGTCAAGCCCAAGCCTAAACCGCCCAAGCCCAAACCCAAGCCCGTGGAGAAAAAACCGGAACCGCCCAAGGAAGAACCGTCGGAGCAAAAGCCCAGCGATACTCAACCGACCAAGGCACCGACCGAGAAATCCGCGCAACCGGCGCCTGGCCCATCCCCCGCGCAAATGGCGGCCAAGGCCAGTTGGCAAGGCACCTTGCTTGCGCACTTGGGCAAGTACAAGAAATACCCCGCCAGCGCCCAGTCGCGCGGCAAGGAAGGCTTGAACCGTTTACGGTTCGTGGTGGACGCCGAAGGCAATGTGTTGTCCTTCGAGCTGGTGAGCAAGTCCGGCAACGCCGCCCTGGACCGGGCGACCCTGGAAATGATTCGCCGCGCCCAACCGCTACCCAAGCCACCGGCCGACATGCTGGTTAACGGCTCCATCGAAATCGTCGCGCCGTTCGTGTACTCCATCGACAAGCGTCGGCGTTAACCCATTGGCAAGCCCCTGTTACAGGGGCTTCTTGTTTCTGGTGAAGGGAATGTATCTGTAGAGCAAGGGGGCCTGTGGGAGCAAAACTTGCTCGCGATACAGGCACCTCGGTTCCAGAGAGGACCGCGTTAGCTTCATCGCGGGCAAGCCTTGCTCCCACAAATAATCCATATGCGTCGTTAAATCCCCTCACCATACCCACATTAGGCAGTGTCACACCGCGCCCCCAGTCTGATAACGTGCGTCTATCGATTGCAGCCGGTATGCTTGGCTCGCAACTTCACGGACGCTCGCCATGACCCTCACAGAATTACGCTACATCGTCACCCTCGCCCAGGAGCAACATTTCGGCCACGCCGCCGAGCGTTGCCATGTCAGCCAGCCGACGCTTTCGGTGGGCGTGAAAAAGCTTGAAGACGAGCTCGGCGTGCTGATTTTCGAGCGCAGCAAAAGCGCCGTGCGCCTGACCCCAGTGGGCGAAGGCATCGTTGCCCAGGCACAGAAAGTCCTGGAACAGGCTCAGGGCATCCGTGAACTGGCCCAGGCCGGCAAAAACCAGCTGACCGCCCCACTGAAAGTCGGCGCCATCTACACCGTCGGCCCGTACCTGTTCCCGCACCTGATTCCGCAACTGCACCGGGTCGCCCCGCAGATGCCGTTGTACATCGAAGAAAACTTCACCCATGTGCTGCGCGACAAACTGCGCAACGGCGAACTGGACGCGATCATCATCGCCCTGCCGTTCAACGAAGCCGATGTCCTCACCCTGCCGCTCTACGACGAGCCGTTCTACGTGTTGATGCCGGCCCAGCATCCGTGGACCCAGAAAAAATCCATCGACGCCGGCCTGCTCAACGACAAGAGCCTGCTGCTGCTCGGCGAAGGCCACTGCTTCCGCGACCAGGTGCTGGAAGCCTGCCCGACCCTGACCAAAGGCAGCGAAGGCGCCAAGCACACCACGGTGGAATCCAGCTCCTTGGAAACCATTCGCCACATGGTCGCCTCGGGCCTGGGCATTTCGATTTTGCCGCTCTCGGCGGTGGACAGCCATCATTACGCCCCTGGCGTGATCGAGGTTCGCCCACTGACGCCGCCCGTGCCGTTCCGCACCGTTGCCATCGCCTGGCGCGCCAGCTTTCCGCGACCCAAGGCCATCGAGATCCTCGCTGACTCGATCCGCCTGTGTTCCGTGGCCAAGCCGCCCACTGCCAAGTAAGCCCCGGCCATGACTGAGCTGTCGAAAGTGCCGGTCACGGCACTCAAGGGTGTCGGTGAAGCCATGGCCGAGAAGCTGGCCAAGGTTGGCCTGGAAAACCTTCAGGACGTGCTGTTCCACCTGCCGCTGCGTTACCAGGACCGCACCCGCGTCGTGCCCATCGGGCATTTACGTCCGGGCCAGGACGCCGTGATCGAAGGCACCGTCAGCGGCGCCGACGTGGTCATGGGTCGGCGCCGTAGCCTGGTGGTGCGCCTGCAGGACGGCACCGGCGGGCTGAGCCTGCGCTTCTATCACTTCAGCAATGCGCAAAAGGAGGGCCTCAAGCGTGGCACCCGCGTGCGCTGCTACGGTGAAGCGCGGCCCGGTGCGTCCGGGCTGGAAATCTATCACCCGGAATACCGCGCCATCACCGGCGACGAGCCGCCCCCGGTGGATGAAACCCTGACCCCGGTCTACCCGCTCACCGAAGGCCTGACCCAACAGCGCCTACGCCAGCTCTGCCAGCAAACCCTGACCCTGCTCGGCCCGAGCAGCCTGCCCGACTGGCTGCCCAACGAACTGGCCCGGGATTATCAACTGGCGCCGCTGGCCGATGCGATTCGCTACCTGCACCATCCGCCAGCCGACGCCGATGTCGACGAACTGGCCCTAGGGCATCACTGGGCCCAGCACCGGCTGGCCTTTGAAGAGCTGCTGACCCATCAACTGTCCCAGCAACGCCTGCGCGAAAGCCTGCGTTCCCTGCGCGCCCCGGCCATGCCCAAGGCCAAGGATCTGCCGGCCCGTTACCTGGCTAACCTCGGTTTTAAACCCACGGGGGCCCAGCAGCGGGTCGGCAACGAAATCGCCTACGACCTGAGCCAGCCCGAACCGATGCTGCGGCTGATCCAGGGCGATGTCGGCGCCGGCAAGACCGTGGTCGCCGCCCTCGCCGCGCTGCAGGCCTTGGAAGCCGGCTATCAAGTGGCGTTGATGGCGCCTACCGAGATTCTTGCCGAACAGCATTTCATCACCTTCCAGCGCTGGCTCGAACCCTTGGGGATCGAAGTCGCCTGGCTGGCCGGCAAGCTCAAGGGCAAGAATCGCGCAGCCGCCCTGGCGCAGATCGCCGAAGGTGCACCGATGGTGGTCGGCACCCATGCGCTGTTCCAGGACGAAGTGCAATTCAAGAACCTGGCGCTGGTGATCATCGACGAACAGCACCGCTTCGGCGTGCAGCAGCGCCTGGCGCTGCGGCAGAAAGGCGTGGGCGGGCGGATGTGCCCTCACCAATTGATCATGACCGCCACGCCGATTCCGCGGACCCTGGCCATGAGTGCCTATGCCGACCTGGACACCTCGATCCTCGACGAACTGCCTCCCGGACGCACGCCGGTCAATACCGTGCTGGTCACCGACACCCGGCGCGTCGAAGTGATCGAGCGCGTGCGCGGTGCCTGCGCCGAAGGGCGACAGGCCTATTGGGTGTGCACGCTGATTGAAGAATCGGAAGAGCTGACCTGCCAGGCGGCCGAAACCACCTATGAAGACCTCACCGCCGCCCTCGGCGAACTGAAAGTCGGGCTGATCCACGGGCGCATGAAACCTGCCGAGAAAGCCGCCGTCATGGCCGAATTCAAGGCCGGGGCGCTGCAATTGCTGGTCGCCACCACGGTGATCGAAGTCGGGGTCGATGTGCCCAATGCCAGCTTGATGATCATCGAGAACCCCGAGCGCCTGGGTTTGGCGCAGTTGCACCAGCTACGCGGCCGGGTCGGACGGGGCAGCGCCGCCAGCCACTGCGTCTTGCTGTATCACCCGCCGCTGTCGCAGATTGGTCGCCAGCGCCTGGGCATCATGCGCGAAACCAACGACGGTTTTGTCATTGCCGAAAAAGATTTGGAATTGCGCGGGCCCGGTGAAATGCTCGGCACGCGCCAGACCGGCCTGCTTCAATTCAAGGTAGCCGACCTGATGCGCGACGCCGATCTGCTCCCCGCCGTACGCGACGCCGCCCAGGCGTTGCTGGAGCGCTGGCCGGAGCATGTCAGCCCGCTGCTGGATCGCTGGTTGCGCCACGGACAGCAATACGGCCAAGTGTGAGCACGCTCTCAGTTTCTGGGCGCGCCTGCCCGGCAAGCTGGTTATACTGCTGAACTTGTAGGAAAACGGATACAGACCATGACAGAAGCTGCCCTCGTCCCCGAAACCCCGCACGCTCCGTCTGTTATTCGGCTGTTGCTCGAGAAACTGGGCATCGGCTTTGACGAAGTAATCGAACGACCCGGCCTGAACCCCGCCCGTAAAGTGCAGGCCGTTCTGTTGCACGATGCCGTTGGCGCCCTCATGGTGCTGTTTCCGCAAAGCCAGCTGCTGGACCTCAACCGCCTGGCCGAACTCACCGGTCGCAAACTCACGGCGGTGCCTACTGACCGTCTGGAGCGCATGCTCGGCAAACATAGCCTGAGCCTGCTGCCCGGCCTGCCGGCCCTGACCAGCTCCCCGTGCCTGTATGAAGAAAGCCTGCTGCGCGAGCCGAAGCTGCTGATCAACTCAGGCGAACCGGGGCTGCTGCTGGAAGTGACCAGCGAAGCCTTCAAGAGCATGCTCACCAAAGCCAGCGCCGCGACGTTCGGCGAAGCCGTGAGCAACATCACCCCCAACCTTGATCGCCCGCACGACGACCGCGCGGAAATCACCCAGGCTGTGCAGGCGTTCACCGCCCGGCGTATCCAGCAACGGCTGGAAGAAACCATCGAAATTCCGCCACTGGCCGAAACGGCGCAAAAGATCATCAAGCTGCGGGTCGACCCGGACGCCACCATCGATGACATCACCGGCGTCGTGGAAACCGACCCGGCCCTGGCCGCGCAAGTGGTGAGCTGGGCCGCCTCGCCGTACTACGCCTCGCCCGGCAAGATCCGTTCGGTGGAAGACGCCATCGTCCGAGTACTGGGCTTCGACCTGGTGATCAACCTGGCGCTGGGCCTGGCCTTGGGCAAGACCCTGAGCCTGCCCAAGGACCACCCGCAACACACCACGCCGTACTGGCATCAGTCGATCTACACCGCCGCCGTCATCGAGGGCCTGACCCGCGCCATGCCGCGCGCCCAGCGCCCGGAAGGCGGCCTGACCTACCTGTCCGGCCTGCTGCACAACTTCGGTTACCTGCTGCTGGCCCACGTCTTCCCGCCGCACTTCTCGTTGATCTGCCGGCACCTGGAGGTCAACCCGCACCTGTGCCACAGCTACGTGGAGCAGCACCTCTTGGGCATCAGTCGCGAACAGATCGGTTCATGGCTGATGCGCTACTGGGACATGCCCGACGAACTGGCCACCGCCCTGCGCTTCCAGCACGACCCACATTACGACGGCGAATACGCCGCCTACCCGAACCTGGTGTGCCTGGCCGTACGCCTGCTGCGCGCCCGTGGCATTGGCTCGGGTCCCGACGAGGAGATTCCCGACGCACTGCTCGAACGCGTCGGCCTGAGTCGCGACAAAGCCAATGAAGTGGTCAGCAAAGTGCTGGAGGCTGAGGTGTTGTTGCGCGAACTGGCTTCGCAGTTCAGCCACGGTTGAATAGGATCTCCCGGTAACTGCGGGTGAGTGAAGCTCTTGTGGCGAGGGAGCTTGCTCCCGCTCGACTGCGCAGCAGTCGCAAAACCAACTGACGCGATCCGCCAGGAAGGCCGCATCAACCCATTTTGGGGCCGCTTCGCAGCCCAGCGGGAGCAAGCTCCCTCGCCACAGGGTAAATCACTAGGCTTTAGCCTTTTTCGGCTTCAAATACCGCATCAACCCCTGAAACCAGATCACCAGCGCCGGGTTGCCCTTGATCTGGATCGACTTGTCCTGAATCCCGGTCATGAACGCCAACTGCTTGTTCTTCGCCTGCATCGTGGCAAAGCCATAAGCCGCGTCCTTGAAGGCGATGGCGAACGCAGGCGTCGGGTAAGTGCCGGACTGGCTGGTGATGCGCTGGTCTTTCACCGTGAAATGCCGGGCGACCTTGCCGTCCAGGGTTTGCAGTTGAAACACCAGTTCCTTATCGCCCAACTGCTGCTGGAACGCCGGATTGGTCCGGCTGGCCCTGCCCATCAACAACCCCAGCATCCACAGCAGAAAGCGAAATTTCATGGGCACGGCCTCGTGAGAAAGATGAATGGCGGGGGCAGTTTAGCGATTCCACAGCGGAACGCCATCATCGGATCGCTTTGACGGAAGATGGATGAGTTTTCTTGCATGATGACCGCCAAGTCACCTTTTCACGTTTTCGTTTCCTTTCAGGTTCCTAGGAGATTTCCTTCAAAACGCCGGGCTGTTCATGAACTAGGCAGTGCTTCCGAGCGCCGCTAACCTTTGTCCGTCATCGCAAAAAACGGTGATACGGACGTGCAAGTCCGGCTGGTACCCAATCGGTTATAGCTATTGACCGAGCATTTTTTTATGCTCGCGTCCGTTATGGCGATTGTGCGTGGGAGACCTTCGGGTCTGCCGGCGGTACCGGACCGGTCTTGCACACCTACGCACAGTTGCCACCTCTTCGAATGCAAGCGAAAGGATGCCAACTCAACTCTGGTACATAAATATGGTCAAGCCTTCACCAAATCCGCCGCAAAGCGGCCATAAATCCCGCGTCGAAGCCCTCGCAGAAAAAAAGCTCGAAGATGCCGCCACCCGCGCCCTCGATTACTACCTCAAACCCCAGCCCTCCCCACCGTCCGAACCTGACAAAAACCAACTCTTCATCGTCTCCCCCCACATCGACACCGAAACCCTGCTGGCCAACGCCTCCGAAGACCTGCTCTCCATCAGCACCATCGCCGCCGACCTGGCCGACGACGTGGATGACTCACGCCGCTGCGTAGCCCTGGCGATCAGCCGCATGGCCGATGGGGTTCAGTTGCTGGTTGAACGGGCGTTGGATCATCTGGAAACGAAGGAGATGGCGGCGCCTGGGACCAAGGGGTAGCGCTTTGCTTTGATGCAAACTGTGCCGACGCCATCGCGAGCAAGCTCGCTCCCACAATTGGATTGGAGTACACCCGCAAGAGCCAGGCCGGCTATATGGCCGCCTCGCGAGCAAGCTTTGCTCCCACAGGTTCTGCTCAAACAAGTCTGATGGGTGTACACCCGCCAAAGCC